>CACZBP010000222.1 GCA_902779495.1 uncultured Bacteroidia bacterium | reverse complement strand
GTACTGCCCCACCAGGTGGGAGAGTAGGTAGCTGCCGCTTTTCGAAGCCCCTGACCAGAAATGGTCGGGGGCTTTTTGTATATCTATACGAAAAAAATGTTATATTTGTAGGATTCAAATGATTAAAAGGAATATGAAAGAGATTATCACTTCGAAACACAGGTGGAATGAAGGGGCGATCGCCGGCCTTGCTCTGGGTGGCTTCACTATTGTAATGATGGTCCTGAGCCAGCTTGCCAGCCTTATTAAGGGCGGCGTTGCCGTGGCTGCTATAGGGTCTATCTTCGGCCTGCTTGTCTGGGCGGCCAAGTTGGCCGGATGCATATGGCTTATGCGTTTCTTTATGCTCAGGCTCGTGGCCAAGTATGACCAGGTGACCAACCAGGACACCAGGCGCTTTGGTGTCGTTGTGGCGCTTCTCTCGTCTGTCCTCGTCGCCGCTTTCACGATGGCTCTTATGGCCTTCGTCACCCCGGATGCCTTCCAGGAAGCGATGTCCACGGCTATGTCACAGTATGGCGGCAGTATGGACCTTAACACCCAGAATGCGTTGGACGCTCTCTCCTCGAAGATGCCCGTCATAACCTTCTTCGTAATGTTCATCTACTGTTGGCTCTTCGGCATAATAGTCTCTGCCATCCTTTCGCGCAATATTCCTTCCAATAATCCTTTTGCAAACGACACAGATGATTAACAATATGCTGGATATCAGCGTAATAGTCCCTCTTTTCAACGAGGCGGAATCCCTTCCGGAGCTCGCCGCCTGGATTGCCCGTGTGATGGACCAGGGCGGCTGGACCTACGAAATCCTGATGGTCGACGACGGCAGCACCGATGCCTCGTGGGCTGTCATCAAGGATCTGGCCAAGTCCAATCCTTCGGTGAGGGGCATATCCTTCCGCCGCAACTACGGCAAGTCCGCGGCCCTGTTCTGCGGTTTCCGTCAGGCCCGCGGAGAGGTCGTCTTCACGATGGACGCCGACCTGCAGGATTCCCCGGACGAGATCCCCGATATGTACCGTATGGTCAAGGAGGAAGGCTGGGACGTCGTTTCCGGCTGGAAGCAGCACCGCAAGGACAACGCCATCACCAAAAACCTTCCTTCGAAGCTCTACAATGCAACGGCCCGAAGGGTCACAGGCATAAAGCTGCACGATATGAACTGCGGCCTGAAGGCCTACCGTAACGAGGTCGTCAAGAGCGTGGAAGTATATGGCGAAATGCACAGGTATATCCCGTATCTTGCCAAGAACGCCGGCTTCGGCCGTATAACCGAAAAACCGGTGCATCACTCCAAACGCAAGTTCGGCAAGAGCAAATTCGGTATGGAACGTTTCGTCAACGGCTTCCTCGACCTGATGAGCCTGTCGTTCCTGAGCACATTCGGCAAGAAGCCTATGCATTTCTTCGGCTTCAGCGGCCTTCTGATGTTCATAATCGGCGGCATAATGGCCATATGGATAATAGTCGCCAAACTGGTCCACCAGGCCCAGGGCGTCCGCTTCCGCGCAGTCACCGACCAGCCGCTGTTCTACCTCGCCTTGGTGGCCGTAATCCTCGGAGCTATGTTCTTCCTCGCCGGATTGCTGGGCGAAATGATAAGCCGTTCTGCCCCGGAGCGCAATAAAATTACTATCTTTGTAGGCTGTAATAATTTGAACGATGATTAATATTACATTTCCTGACGGCAGCGTGAGGTCCTTCGAGAAGGGCGTCAGCAGTTTCGATATAGCAATGAGCATCTCCCCGCGCCTTGCGGCCGACGTGCTCGCAGCACGCGTTAACGGACAGGTCGTCGACCTGACCCGTCCCATCGCCGAAGACGCTTCCCTCGAGCTCCTCAAATGGGAAGACGACGATGCCAAGAAGGTTTTCTGGCACTCCTCGTCCCATCTTATGGCAGAAGCACTCGAGGCCCTGTATCCCGGCGTGAAATTCGGCATCGGCCCCGCAGTTGAGAACGGTTTCTACTACGACGTGGACTTCGCCGGCCAGACCTTCACCGAGGCCGACCTCGCCAAAGTCGAGAAGAAGATGCTCGAGCTTGCCCGCGGCAAGGAAGATTTCACAAGGATCGAAGTCTCCAAGGCCGAGGCTATGAAGCACTTCCAGGAAAAAGGCGACCCCTACAAGTGCGAGCTCATCAGCGAACTTGAAGACGGCACCATCACATATTACACCAACGGTCACTTCACCGACCTGTGCCGCGGTCCCCATATCAAGAACACCGACGTCATCAAGGCAGTGAAACTCACCGCCATAGCCGGTGCCTACTGGAGAGGCGACGAAAAGCGCCAGCAGCTCACCCGCATTTACGGCATCACCTTCCCCAAGAAGTCCCTTCTTGACGAATATCTTGTCCTCCTCGAGGAAGCAAAGAAGCGTGACCACCGCAAGCTCGGCAAGGAAATGAGCCTGTTCACCTTCTCCAACCGCGTCGGTATGGGCCTGCCCCTGTGGCTGCCCCGCGGCGCCGTCCTGCGCTACCAGCTCGAGTGCTTCCTTCGTGAAAAGCTCAAGGAGCAGGGCTACCTCCAGGTCGTGACCCCTCACATCGGCGGCAAGAGCCTCTATGTGACCTCCGGCCACTGGGCAAAATATGGCAAGGACTCCTTCCAGCCCATCCAGACCCCCCAGGAGGGTGAGGAATATCTCCTCAAGCCGATGAACTGCCCTCATCACTGCGAGATCTACGCCTCCAGCCCCCACTCCTACAGGGAGCTCCCCATCCGCCTTGCGGAATTCGGCACGGTCTACCGTTATGAGCAGAGCGGCGAACTTCACGGCCTCACCCGCGTGCGCAGCTTCACCCAGGACGACGCCCATATGTATGTGCGCCCCGACCAGCTCAAAGACGAATTCAAGAAGGTCATAGACCTCATCCAGTATGTCTTCAAGGTCTTCAAGTTCGACAAGGTCAAGGCCCAGATATCGCTCCGCGACAAGGTCAACCGTGAGAAATATATAGGCTCCGAAGAGAACTGGGAGCGTGCAGAGCGCGCGATCATCGAGTCCTGCAAGGAGAAAGAACTCCCCGCCGTTGTGGAATATGGCGAAGCCGCATTCTATGGCCCCAAGCTCGA
>CACZBP010000221.1:1895-5910 GCA_902779495.1 uncultured Bacteroidia bacterium | reverse complement strand
AGAACTGCAACGAGCTATCCCTTATGCTCTACTCCCAGCAGCAGGACTTCACCTTCGACCTCACCTATGCCCTCGAGGAAGTCAGCAACCAGTATCTGGAATTCAACACCAGCCGGATGCCCTACAATGAGATAGCGACAAATCTCGAAATCGAGATTGACCGTTACTACAAGCTGGTCCAGACCCTGATGAACCTTCCTCCGGCGCTGAAAGACGATGACGTGGAGAAAGAGTCCGAGGCCGTCCAGGACACATCCTCGACCCAGGCTGCCCCCGTGCTGACCGACGAGCAGAGGGACTCCCTGCTAGCCGTCCCCCGCGACTCCGTGATGGTCAACGACAGCATCCTCCTCTCCGTCCCCTCCTTTATGGACAGCGAGGAGAATCCCTATCTCCTTACCGGAGAAGGCAAAGCCCTGAGGGACAGCTGCGTATATTATGCCAACCAGATAATCGACATCTACTGGGAAAGGCTCTTCCTCATCGACGAGAACTTCAGCTACTACCAGGAAGCCGACGTCCACCTGCGCGAAGCCTACAACTATGCGCAGCAGCGCTACGACCAGGTCCAGAAGAACGTCTTCCTCAAAGGCCAGAGGGACTACCTGAGCATAATCCGCCACTTCCCCCGCTATGTGGAAAGGGCCATCCAGGACTGCAGGACCAAATACAGCACCACCGCCAACAAGAGCCGTATAACCAGCGAATGGCGCGGCCCTATGGTGCTGGGCTTCCTCGGAATGATCCTCTTCTATATCGTGCTGGCCATCGGCCTTAGCAGCCTGCTGGTGCGTGTGCTGCTCCGCCGTATCCCCTTCTTCAAGAGCGATTTCTTCGTCCAGCGCAAATTCCTGTTCACCGTCCTTGCCGGCCTTGTGATTTTCGCAATCACCATTATGATAGTGAACTTCACGACGGAAGCCAGTTTCGTGAATATGGCCCTGCCGCTGGTAGCTGAATTCGCCTGGCTCAGTGCCGCCATATTCACCTCCATCCTCATCCGTATGGGCGGCACCCAGGCCAAGCACGCCGTGGCTGCCTATCTTCCCATCATCGTTATGGGCCTGACGATTATCTCCTTCCGTATAATCTTCATCCCCAACAGTCTGATAAACATCGTATTCCCGCCCACCCTGCTGGCAGTCCTCCTGTGGCAGCTGACGGTCAACGCCAAGTTCTCCAGGGAACTCCAGAACAGCGACAAGACCTACCTGTGGATATCCGCAGCCATAATGCTGGTCTCCACCGTCATAGCCTGCCTGGGATATGTCCTCATAGCCCTTCTGGTGGTCATATGGTGGACCTTCCAACTCACTCTCATCCAGACGATTACGGCGGTCTTCGACCTCCTGACACGCTACTACGACTCCCGCGTCAAGATCCGCAAGAAGGAATATATGAAGGACAACCCCGGAATGCCTTTCAGCGGCAAGGGCTCCTTCATCGAGGTGTCCTGGCTGTACGACCTTCTCAAGGCCTGCTTCGTGCCCCTTTTCGCCATATGGTCCATCCCCCTGTGCCTGTATATGGCCGGCGGCGTGTTTGACTTCTCCACCGTTATGATGGACCTCTTCTACAAGCCCATCATCAACATCGAGAAGGTCATCAACCTGTCACTGTTCAAGGTGGCTGTCGTGGTTTCTCTTATCTACCTGTTCTCCTACATCAGCTACGCCGCCAAGTCGCTCTACCGCGTCTGGAGGACCAGGGCTGCCATCAGCAAGCTCCGCGAAGGCGTGGTGTTCAAGGAGACCAACATCAACTTCACCCTCGCCGACAACATCATAAGCCTGGTGACCTGGGGCTCGTTCATAGTGATAGCCTTCGTGCTGCTCCAGATTCCGGCGACCGCCATAACAATCATCACCACAGGCCTCGCAACCGGTATCGGTTTCGCTATGAAGGACGTGCTGAACAACTTCTTCTATGGCACGGTGGATACGATGAGCTACCAGAGCACCCAGATCCTTGCCAGCGACGGCTCCATCATCGCCTTCCCGAACAGCTCCCTGTTCAGCAAGAACTTCAAGAACCTCACCCGCAACAACTCCTACCAGCTGCTGAAGATTCCCGTCGGAGTGAAATATGGCAGCGACGTCGAGAAGGTGCGCAGCCTGATTATCGACGCCCTCGAGCACCTGCGCGTGCGGGACAAATATGACCGCGACGTGGTGGATCCCAAGTTCGGCATCGAGGTGCGTTTCGAAGGCTTCGGCGACAGCTCGGTGGACCTGACCGTCCTGCAGAAAGTAACGGTCGACGCTTACTACACCTATGGCGCCAAGGCCAAGGAGATTATCTATAACACCTTGAATGAGAACAACATAGAGATCCCGTTCCCGCAGAGGGACCTCTACATCAAGGAAATGCCCGGAAAATAAGATGCACTGTCCCGGCGCCGTCAGCGGCAGTCGGGACAGATGCCTTTTATGATGTAGTTGACGGTGCGGGGCTCATAGCCCTCGGGGATGTCAACTGCGGGGACGGGAATGTCCTCCAGGCAGAAAGTCTTGTGGCAGCTCTCGCAGTAGAAATGGACGTGGAGGTCGTCATCGGCGCCGCCGTGGCTGTGGCACAGCTCGTAGCGGACGCTTTCGCCTCCGTCCTCAATGACGTGGACAAGATGTTTCTGGCGGAACAGCGCCAGGGTCCTGGATATGCCGGACTTGTCCACCGAATCTATCGATTCCTCGAGCTCCATCATCGACACAGGACGTCCGGCACCGGAGAGTGCGCGGGCGACCAGCACCCTGTTGGGCGTGGGCTTTATGCCGTGATGCTCAAGAAGATGCCTTAGTTCCATCAGAGGGAATATTTCTTTGACTGCTCCTCGATCAGGGCCTTGTCGTCGAAATAATTGATTTTCATCGCCTTGCGGACCTCGTCCATAGTGCGTGCAGCTGTTTCGCGGGCCTTGTCGACGCCCTTGCGGAGCATCTCATACACGGCAGGGATGTCTTTCTCGAATTCCTTGCGGCGGGCGCGGATGGGCTCGAGTTCCTCGTTGAGAACCTTCTCGAGGAAGCGCTTGCACTTCACGTCGCCAAGGCCGCCCTTGGTGTAGTGGGCCTTGAGTTCGTCGAGGTTGGCATATTCGGGCCAGTAGAGGCCGAAGTGCTCGTCGCGGCAGAAGGCGTCGAGATAGGTGAACACGGCGTTGCCTTCGACGTGACCGGGGTCGGCTACGTTGATGTGGAGGGGGTCAGTGCCAAGGTAGATGCAGTTGCCAAGCGACTTGCTCATCTTGGCCTTGCCGTCAGTGCCCGGAAGCCTCTGGCTTGCAGCGTTTTGCGGGAGCACGATCTCGGGCTCCACAAGGGTCTCGCCATATATGCTGTTGAACTTGCGGACTATCTCAACCGTCTGCTCGAGCATAGGTTTCTGGTCGGCGCCCACGGGCACCATAGTGGCCTTGAAAAGGGTGATGTCCGCCGCCTGGGAGATGGGATATGTGAAGAATCCCACGGGGAGGCCGCTGCCGAAGACGGCGTCGTCCCCTTCCCCGAAGCCGCGCATCTTGATCTCGGTCTTGACGGTGGGGTTGCGCTGGAGCCTGGCCACGGTGACGAGGTTCATAAAGTAGAAGCTCAGCTCGGCAAGCTCGGGAATCGCGCTCTGGATGAATATGGTCACCTTCGAGGGGTCGAGGCCGCAGGCAAGATAGTCAAGGGCCACTTCCACGACGTTCTGCCTCACCTTTTCGGGGTTGTCGAAATTGTCGGTGAGTGCCTGGGCGTCCGCGATGAACACGAACATATCCTTGTAGCCACCTTCGTTCTGGAGCTGGACGCGGCGGCGCAGCGATCCTACGTAATGTCCTATATGAAGCCTTCCTGTGGGCCTGTCGCCCGTAAGTATAACCTTTTCTGCCATAAAACTGTGTTAATATTGTGCAAATATAGCATATTTTTTGCAATAAGATGTAAGGATAATAACTGACGTGTACGTATGGAACAAGTAAAACAAGCGCAAAGAATCCAGACTTCAATACTTAACGCAGCCGAGAAGAAGGCTT
>CACZBP010000221.1:0-1855 GCA_902779495.1 uncultured Bacteroidia bacterium | reverse complement strand
GGCTTTGTCGGGGCTGTCATAATATGCGTAGGATGCATCCTTTCCAATCAGAGTCCCTACTGGCTGTGGCTTTCGATAGGAGGCCTGGTGGTCAACTGGTTCGGCGATTCCCTCGACGGCACGATAGCCCGTGTCCGCAACCAGCAGAGGCCCAAATACGGCTTCTTCCTCGACCACAACGTGGACTGCATCAACGAAGCGATAATGTTCGTGGGCTTCGGCCTCTCCCCCTATATGAACCTGTCCATAGCCCTGATGGTCCTTGTCATCTACCTTATGATTTCGGTCTATGTCTACATCAACAGCCACCTCAAGGGTGAGTTCAAGCTCACATATGCCAAGATGGGTCCCACCGAGCTGCGCCTCATCATAATCATAGCCAACCTGCTGTTTATGTATGTCGCCCCCATCCGGGAGTTTGCCCTCGAGACGACCATCCTCGGCGAGGCGGTCACCTTCCGCATCCTCGATTTCATAGGCCTGTTCCTCCTTGTGGCCATCTCGATAGCCTATCTGGTTAGCCTTTACAAGGACAGGAAATATTTCGCCGCGCTGGAACCCCTCGAAAGGAAGTGATATGCCACTGCTGCCACTGGAAGAAGCCCGCACCCTGACCCACGCCTTCGACGGCAAGGCCGGGGCACTGCTATTCCGCTTCCTCCGCCATATAACCTCACTGGACGACCTGAGCGACGTCTATGACGCCTGCGCCCGGGACACCGGGGCGGACTTCGCCCGCAACGTCCTCGACCACACGGGAGCGGACTATATGGTTGGCGGCATCGGGAATCTGAAAAAGATTCCGGACGGTCCCTTCATCACCGTCAGCAATCATCCCTACGGCGGCATTGACGGCGTCGTGCTGGTGGACCTTTTCGGTCACCTGCGGCCCGACTACAAGGTGATGGTCAACAGGATCCTGGCCCATTTCAAGACCCTGCAGCCCAGTTTCATAACGGTCACTCCCACTGGAGCGGAGCGCACCGCTCCCACTGCCGACAGCATCTCCGGCGTGCGTCTGGCATTGGGACACATTCGGGACGGACACCCCCTGGGGCTGTTTCCGTCCGGAGCCGTCTCCGACCTGAGCCTGAAGGAGCGGAAGATCCGGGACCGCGAATGGCAGGAAGCCATCGTGAAGTTTATCCAGAAGGCCGGCGTCCCTGTCCTGCCGGTGCGTTTCTTTGACAGGAATTCGATGTTTTATTATGGTCTGGGCGTCATCGACTGGCGCATCAGGCTTCTGCGTCTCTGCTGGGAGATGTTCAACAAGAAAGGAAAACCGATGCGCATAGGCATCGGTCCCCTGATTTCTCCCGAACAGCTGAAGGCTCCCGGATCGACGGAAGAACTCCGGGCCATGCTGCGCGGCAGCGTCTATGACATGCCCATGCCGGAGCGCTGGGTCAAAAAATCAGAGTTCTAGCCTTACCAGTCTTTCCGCCTCTTCCGTTCGGCGTCGAAAATGCGCTGACCCTTCTTGACGTCCACCCGGTCGCAGCCCACCTGGTTCATCCGGATGTCCCGGGCATTGTCCAGGCGGCTTTCAAAGCCGTTGACGGTCCCCACATGGATCTGCTCCAACGTGATGTCCCGGACAGGCTCATGGCTGTCTCCGGCAACATTTACGATATTGTCCGCCGCACCGGTTTCGATATTCCGCAGCGTAATCCCATGGATTTTGGTATAGCGATGTTCGAACGTCGGCACGACGCTCCACTGGAAAATGGCATCCGTCGCAACGGAAAAGACATTTTTCGCGTCGTCAACCTTCACATTTTCCACCAGGATGTCCTCCACGAATCCGCCGCGGCGTTCGTTTGTCTTGATCCGGACGACATTCCCGAGGACCGCA
>CACZBP010000220.1 GCA_902779495.1 uncultured Bacteroidia bacterium | reverse complement strand
GGACTACGCCGGGGAAGAAGGCGTCGAGAGGAAGATCTCCGAAGCCATCCGTGAAGGCCTGGCCATAGCCGCCGATTTCTGATCCGGCCGTGACTGCTGGAAGCAGTCAATGCCACTATTTGAAGTTACATTGATATGATGAAGAAAGTCGGACTTTTCATTGACACCTGGTATCCTATGGTGGACGGTGTCATCAAGGTGGTGGACAACTATGCCCGCCGGCTGATAAAGTACTGTGATGTCGTGGTCTTCTGCCCGGAGACCCGGGGCTATTCCAAAGAAGAAGATGCCGCGCTGCCCTATAAGGTGATCCGATGCAATTCCCTGCCGGCCATCCATCTCGACTACGATGTCCCGACCCCTGCCCTTGACCCGGTTTTCGAACTCCAGCTTATCCGCAGCGGGATAGATATCGTCCACATCCATTCTCCTTTCTCCGTGGGAATGGCCGGAGTGCTTTATGCCAAGATCCACAAGCTGCCGGTCGTTGCAACCCTGCACTCCCAGTATAAGCAGGACTTTGAGAAACCGCTGAAGTTCAAACCAGCCCTCAATGTGGCTATGGACAGCATAATGCGGGTTTTCAATGCCTGTGACGAGTGCTGGGCGGTGAATGATGGCATCAAGGAACTCTACGAGTCCGAATATGGGCTCAAGGCCCCCTGCAAGGTCCGTCTCAACGCCACCGACCACCTTCCGGTGGCCGATCCGGGCGAAGCTGCCAGGGTCGTCAACGCCACTTTCGGCGTTCCGGCCGACGCAACAGTTTTCCTATTCGTCGGAAGGATCAACTTCATCAAGAACATCGACTTCACCCTCCGTTCCCTTGCAAGGGCTAAGGAACTGGGACTGAAGAATTTCCGTATGCTCTTCGTGGGGAAGGGGCAGGACGAGAAAAAGCTTGAGGCGCTGGTAAAGGAACTGGGCCTGCAGGAGGAAGTGGTGATGTGCGGCCTGGTCTCCGACCGCCATATGCTGGAAAACCTGTATTCCAGGGCGAAACTGTTCCTTTTCCCCTCGCTGTATGATGCCAATTCCCTCGTCCAGATCGAGGCGGCCTGCCAGGGCACGCCCACCGTTTTCCTTGAAGGAGCCCGCACGGCGGCAAGCGTAACGGCCGGCGTCAACGCCTATATCTCCGCCCCCGGAGAAGACAACTATGCCCGGATGATACTGGACATACTCTCAGACCCTGAAGGCTATCAGCGCATCGCTTCCGCCGCCAGGAGGGACCTCTACCTGAGCTGGGACGATGTCGTGAGGGATGTCTATGAAGATTACTGTAGTTTTTCTTATATTTGCAACCGGAATAACAATTGATGAATATGAAAAGGCTCATTGTAACGCTCGCACTTCTTGCCGTAACGGCACTGGCATATGCCCAGAAGTCACCACTCCTGAAGACCTGGGTTGAAATAGCGCAGGTCGAAGAGAATGACAGCATTGTCCTTGAAGTTTTCTATATCTACGACGACGTCCCGCGTCAGTACTATCTGTGCCTTGGCAGCCTTGGAGTTGGGAATGAACTGATCCAGTTCGGTGTCGACCCTGTCGATCTGCTGTTCCTTCCCCTGGGTGGGAATCTCGACGAAGTTATCCTCAGCCTTCAGGAAATCAAGGAGTTATATAAGATGCCCAAGGGCGGATCCACCCAGGTCGACGGCTATTTCTCCCTCCTGGCCCCCAGCGGAGATCTCATCCCGATAACGGTCACCTCCAGAAGGCTCATCTTCAGCAAACTGCTGGAATTCAGCATCCCCGACTCCACGCAGGACCTCGTCCGCGCGACCTATGTGGACAAATGCAATTTCAACAGCCTTCTGGGCTCCGTGAAATTCTACAAGAAACTCCACCCCACCGAGTAAGGAACATCAGTTTATCACTATCGTTCCTTTGCTGGCGTCGACGGTGATGCGGTCGCCGTTCTTCAGGATGGAGGTGGCGCCTTTGACGTTGACCACCGAGGGGAGACCATATTCCCGGGCCACGACGGCGCCGTGCGACAGGGAG
>CACZBP010000219.1 GCA_902779495.1 uncultured Bacteroidia bacterium | reverse complement strand
TCTCCCTCGGCCATCGCGTCCTTCGCCTCGCGAAGGGCTTCCGCCATATACCTCTGGTCAATGTCCATAATGTTGCAAATATAACAAAAAAGCGCTATATTGCATATTGATATGGAACCGTTCTTAAAACAAGCAGCAAGACAGTATCTGGAAGGCGGCAAAACCGCCACGACCTGTTTCATTTTTCCCAACCGGAGGAGCCTCGTGTTCTTCCGCAGGCATCTGTGCTCTCTGGCAGCCGAATCCGGCAGGGGACCGATGCTGCTGCCCAACCTTCTGACCATCAATGACTTCTTCTACCGTCTTGGCGATTCGGACATTTCGGACAGGGTCTCGCTGCTGCTGGAACTCTATGACTGCTACAAAGCCTTGAACCCCAAGGCCGAGAGCCTCGACGACTTCATATTCTGGGGCGACGTCCTCCTTTCAGACTTCTCGGATGTGGACAAGTACCTGGTGGAAGCCGGAAAGCTCTTCACGAACGTGAAGGACCTGCGGGAGATCCAGTATGATTATTCCGGGATGGAGGAAGGCCAGAAAAAGGCCGTGGAGGCCTTTATGGCGCATTTCCGCGAAGGAACCTTCCGGGGCTGGGTCAAGGAACGCTTCCTTGGCATATGGAACCTTCTCAACCCTCTGTATGAACGCTTCACCGCCGCACTGCGGGCAAAGCATATGGCCTATGACGGGATGGTCTACAGGCAGATGGCCAGCCGCCTTGCCGCCGAGCCGGCAAAAGATGTCCTGGAGGGCGTTTTCCCTAGAGTTGAAAGATATGTGTTCATAGGCCTCAACGCCCTGAGTACCAGCGAGAAAACGGTGCTCCGGAAGCTTAAGGAAGCTGGCCTGGCAGAGTTCTGCTGGGACTACTCCTCGGAGATGATCCGCAACTCCCTGAACCGGTCCTCGTTCTTTATGGACGAGAATATATCCCTTCTGGGCCAGTCGTTCAAAGGAGATGCGGACGGCCTTCCCCAGACCGTATTCAATGTCGTGAGCGTCCCTTCTTCCGTCGGGCAGGCCAAACACCTTCCGGGCATCCTCTGCCCGGGCGGCAAGGCCCCGCAGCAGACGGAACGCACGGCTATCGTGATTCCCGACGAGGGACTTCTCCAGAGCGTGCTGAATTCCATCCCTGGCCAGATCCAGGACATCAACGTCACGATGGGTTTCCCTATGGCTTCCAGCGCGTTCGCTGCCCTGATGGCGCAGATCGGCGCCCTGCAGCTGCATATGCGCCGCCGCGGCGAAGGCTGGCTGTTCTACCACAGGCAGGTCCACGCCATATTCTCCTCCAATGTCTTCCGCCAGGCCCTGACTGCCGAAGACCTGGCCAGGGTTGAGGCAATCAAGGCTTCCGCGCAGTATTACGTGCCCCAGGAGAGTTTCCTCGGCTCGGCCATCCTCGAAGCGGTCTTCCGGCCGGTTGTGAAAGATGTAAAATCCACCGCGGCCGCACAGATAAAAGAATTCGGGGCCTACCAGAAGGAAGTAATAAGGTCCATAGCACCCCACCTTAAGGAAAATCTGCCCCAGGAAGTCGAGTTCGCAAGGCGCTACGAGCAGTGCGTGACAAGGCTTATGGCTTCGGGCCTCGAGGTGCTCCCGCAGACCTATGTCCGCCTCCTTGGCCAGTTAATCGCCGGGGAATCAGTACCTTACAATGGCGAGCCCGTCAAGGGCCTGCAAGTGATGGGCCCCCTTGAGACCAGGGCCCTTGACTTCGACACGGTAGTCATCCTCTCCTGCAACGAAGGCATATTCCCCCGCCGCAGCGTTTCCTCCTCATTCATTCCTCCCGAGCTGCGCAAGGGCTTCGGGATGCCCACATATGAATACCAGGATGCTGTCTGGGCATATTATTTCTACCGCCTTATCCAGCGAGCCTCCACCGTGTGGCTCCTGTATGATTCCCGCGCCGAGAAGCTCCGCTCCGGCGAAGAGAGCCGCTACATCAAGCAGCTCCGCTACCATTTCGGGGTGAAACTGAACCGCTTCGTCTCGGTCGCAGGCGCTCTTTCCGCTGCAGTGG
>CACZBP010000218.1 GCA_902779495.1 uncultured Bacteroidia bacterium | reverse complement strand
CCAGAGGATCGTTGGCCGGATCTTCGACCTTCCAGCTATGGCCGTAGCAGAGGTCGTCCTGATGGCCGTAAAGGATCTTGCCCGCTTCGGCCGAGGCCTGGAGGCAGTCGAGAAGACGTGTACGGCCGGTTTGGGCCGTGCTCCCGCAGGAAGCAGCGAGCACGATGGCCAAGCCGGCAGCAAGGATAGGTTTAAGCATATCTTTCATATCTAATTATTCTTATAAGCTTTCAAAATGGCATCTTTGGTCCGGGGCATCGTCCATTCCGGAGTAGAGCGGTCGGCACCATCGGAAAGCCCCATCCACCAGAAGGCGGCTACACCGGCGTCCTTGGCCTTCTGAGAGAAATATGTAGCGAAACGCACATTGGCGTCGCTGTCTTCACCGGAACCGCCTCCCCATTCGCCGATTATTACCGGCACGTCCAGGCGCTTTACGAGGTAAGTATCGATATTGCTGAACAGGCGGTCGATCCATTTGCTGTTTCCTTCCTTGAAGATGCCCTGGTCGCGGACGCTCACGGTAAAGTCGATGCGGTCGGCATGCCAGTCGGGATCTTCATAATAGACGTCGGCCCCATAACCCATGAAGTTCAAGCGCACGGGATAGCGACCCTCTGCTGTGGGGACGAAGATGATGCCGCCCATGGTGGCACCGCCCCAGGAAGGCATCTCCACGCGATAGCACTCGCGCTTGAGCGAAGAATGCTCGGGAAGGAGGGTCCACTTCACTTCCATGGGAACTTCGGCAAGTTCGGAGAGGGTGCTCTGCCAGAAGGCGTCGAAATCCTCCGGAGCATCGGAAGGGCTCTGTATCTGTTCGGGATTGACTCCTATGTTGAATGTCTTGGTGCCGTTGATGCAGACCTGGTAGAATCCAGGTTCAAGTTCACCCAGGGGAAGGGTGGCGCGTACGGTGCGGCGGGGAAGCGTACGGACCTGCACGGAAGATGAAAGGATGGGCTCAGCCGCATAATCCATAAGGTCGAGATCCCTGCGGACGCTGTAGCTGACCTCGCTCAGAGGCAGCTTGGAAGAAACGTTCACTCCGAGTTTGAAGGGCCCTTTGCCGAAGAACAACCAGTCGTGCTCCACGGGGACATCAACGCTCACCACCTGGGCGAGGCTGTCGGTATAGGCGCGGACTATGGAAAGGGTGGATGCGTCGCTGAGATACACTCCGTTGAGCCCCTGGCCCTCCTGGAAAGGATCTCCGCAGAGATCATCTCCCTCCTGCCAGAAATCGTGGCCGGGAGTCTGGCGGGCAAGGCCGCTCCATGCCCAGAAATTGCATCCGAGAAGCACGTCGGCATTGCGGGCGGATTCCAGCACGCGCGCGAAAACATATTTATATATCGCATCGCGGCCGGTCACGGGAGCCGTGCGCTTGAAGGAGAAACCGTCGCGGGGATAACCGAATTCCTCGATGACCACCTTCTTGCCAAGTTTGCGGGCGATCTGCAGGTGGGAGTCTATGTAACGGCCTACCTGCTTCACGGCGCCGGCGGCACCTCCGGCTATATCGCCTTCCTCGACCCACTTCCAGTTGTAGGGCCAGATATGGATGGTGATATAGTCGATGTCGGCGCAGTCGTTCAGTTTTTCATAGATACTCATTTCCTTTTCGCAGCCCATCTGCCCTTCGTTGCCGGTGCTTACCATATGCAGCGGGTCGATGGACTTGATGAGGGCGGCGGTGCTGTGCACATATTCGTAGAAAGCCTCTACCGCAGCGGGCTCGAGGCTGAACGGACGGGGTTCGTTGCAGATCTGCCAGGAATAGATGGCGTCGGAATCCTTGTAGCGTTCGACTACCTTGCGCACATGTTCCTGATAGAGCCCGACAGCTTTGCCGTTCTGGGCGAAGGCCGCCATGGCGGGCATATAGACATGATATCCGTCGGTGGCGGGATGGGGCTGGACTCCTGCTCCTGCCTTCTCGAGATAAGAACGGTAACCATCCTCGCTCCACTCCCAAGCATTGTTCAGGAAGAGCACGGCCTGCATCTTACGGTTCGAGAGCTCCTTGAGTAGCGCGTCCATGCCCTCCCAGTTCTCGTCGGTGGCGA
>CACZBP010000217.1 GCA_902779495.1 uncultured Bacteroidia bacterium | reverse complement strand
TAATTAAAGGAATTGAATTATGAAAGAGAAGGTATTACAGGCCATGCGTGAGTTCGGTGCTCCCGTGAACGCTGGCAAGATTGCGGAAATCACAGGTATTGACCGCAAAGAGGTTGACAAGGCTTTTGCCGAGTTGAAGAAGGAGGGTGCCATTGTGTCGCCCGTCCGCTGCAAGTGGCAGCCCGCATAAAAGTTTAAGCTTATGGAAATCAAAGCAGTAAAATTCCGTAAGGACGGATTCTATACCCAGCCCTTCGTGTTCGGAGGCGAGGAAGGACAAGACAAGTTTGACAAAAACGTGCGTTATCGCGGCAGTCTGCAGAACTATCTGATAGATACCGGCAGTGAGGTGATTCTGGTGGATACCGGAATCCCGGCAGGAACGCCCGAGGAAGTGCCCGACGAGAATTCACCTCTCTACACAGGCAAGGACATCTGTAGCTATATAGACGCTTTCAAGGCTCTCGGCTACAAGCTTGAACAGGTGACGAAAATACTGGTTACACACAAGCATGCTGACCACACCGGCGAACTGAAAAGTTTCCCCAATGCGAAGATCTATGTGAACCAGGAGGAGATGGACGCTGCGGAGCTTCAGGGACTCACGAACCTCGTTCCCGTCAGCTATACCGATGGTGCCTACTACAACTTCCCCGAAAGCCAAAAGATAGCCGACGGCATCTACTACATCAAGGCCAAAGGCCATACCAAGGGCAACAGCATCATCGTAGTGGAGATGGACGATCTGTTCTATATGATTCACGGCGACATCACCTATGTGGACGAAGCACTTTACGAGGACAAGTTGTCTATCGTTTTTGACGACCTACCAGCTGCCCGTGAGACGCAGAACCGAGTGCGTGAGTTCATCCGCAACCACCCCACTGTCTATTGCGGCACCCATACCCCGCAGGGTTATGAGAATCTGGAGGCCAAGCGCGTGATGGATCTGGATAATCCTCTGCCGACCATTCTGGCCGAAGTTGATTTCTCCAAGCAGGAAGCCTCAGGCAAGTATGTCTGCTCCATTTGCGGCTACGTCTATGACCCCGCAGAGCACGACGGTGTCGCCTTCGAAGACCTGCCCGATGACTGGAAGTGTCCTCGTTGCAAGCAGCCGAAGGAGAAGTTTAATCCGGCGTAGGAAGGCTGAAGTCCCAAAATATCATAAATCCCAAGGCATAATCAACTTGCTTTGGGATTTATTTTGTATCTTCGCAGCAGAATTTAAAAGATAATATGGATCGCAATGCCGACCGTCTGGCAGAGGGCGAGCGCATGGGATATGGAGATATTGAAATAAAATAAGATATGAAAAGAATCATTGTCCTATTAGTATCAGTGCTGTCCATAGAGGCACAGGCACAAGTTCGTGACTGGGAGAATCCCGCAGTACTTGGCATCAACAAATTACCTTATCATGCGACGCTGCAACTGCCGTCGCGGGAGAAGGAGTGCAAGGAAATCGTGAGCCTCGATGGGCAGTGGGCCTTCCAATGGAGCAGGAACCCCGACGAGCGGCCTGCGGACTTTTACAAGGAGGACTACGACGTCAGCGGATGGGACAAAATCGCTGTGCCTGGTAATTGGCAGACACAAGGCTACGGTACACCTATTTATATTAATATCAATTACCCATTTGTGCGCAACCGCCCCAGCGTGACTACCGAACCGCCGCGCGACTGGACGGCCTACGACAACCGCAACCCCGTGGGCTCGTATGTCACTTTTGTCGATGTGACCAAGGAGATGCTCAGTCAGAATCTCATCCTCCATTTCGGTGGTGTTCACTCGGCGATGTACGTCTGGGTGAACGGACAGAAAGTTGGCTATAGCCAGAACTCGATGTCGCCAGCAGAATTCGATGTGACGAAATATATGCGGGAAGGCAAGAACAAGCTGGCCGTCGAGGTGTATCGCTGGAGTGACGGATCCTATCTCGAGGACCAGGACATGTGGCGGTTGTCAGGCATCTTCCGGCCCGTGCAGCTATGGGTGCGACCGCTGGTGCACATCGCCGACTACCATGTTACGGCCATTCCTAATGCGGACTATTCGCAGGCCACAGTCACGGCCACCGTCAGCCTCTGTAATATGGGCAAAATAAAGGCGAAGGACCTGCGCGCCGTGCTGAAGATGGACGGGCGGGAGCTGTCGGCCCCCGTGAAAGCGCTCATG
>CACZBP010000216.1 GCA_902779495.1 uncultured Bacteroidia bacterium | reverse complement strand
GAGGACGCTGCTGGCAACGTCGTGCACATAAACCTGCGCGGTTTCCATCGCATCCTTCTTGCCGGTATTGGTAACATCGAAGCTCACCTCAACCCCGTCTACCACCTTCTCCACGGAGATGTTGCTGTAGCTGAAGCTGGTGTAGGAGAGGCCGAATCCGAAAGGGAAGAGGGGCGCGATGCCGCTGCGGTCGTATCCGCGGTAGCCGACGAAAAGGCCTTCGCTATAAGTGGTGCGGTTGCGGCCGGAATCGTCGAAATAGCTGTCGTGCACGGGGTTGTCCTCCCATTTCTTCTCTATCGAGATGGGAAGTTTGCCGCTGGGTGAGGCTTTGCCTGAAAGGAGTTCAGCTATGGCGGTACCGCCTTCCTGGCCGGGATACCAGGCCATCATGATTGCGTTTGCATGCTCGGACCATCCGGAGAAATCCACTCCGCCGCCGGCATTAATTACAACAGTGAGGCGCTTGCCTGCAAGACGTTCCATCATGTCCAGCTGACTGTCTGGCAGGGCGAAAGGACGATCGAAGCCTTCACCCTCGATATCACTGTGGAAACCAGCGCAGTACACCACGTCGGTGCATGCAGCAAGGCATTTCTTCAGCAGGGCCTCATCCAGCATGCCGGCCTCGAAGCCTACCGTGGCCTCGCCGGCGTGCTCGTAGAACTCGAAGCAAATCTCGTAGTCCCTGCCCGCCTCAACGTTCAGGAAAACGGTGCGGGTGCTGAGGGCGTGGTTGCCCCAGTCGCCGCCCAGGCGCTTGCCGTTCACGAAGAGACGATAGCCGTCATCTCCCGAAAGAACAAAGCGAAGGAGGCCGTCAGTTGCAGGGCAGTAGGCGCCTTCCCAGCGCACGGAGAACCCATCGTTGGGGAGTTCCTTCATGGGAGAGCCGAAGCGCCAGCGATGGCTGGGATCGGGCTCGACGGTGTCCAGGAGGGCATCTCCCTCAAGTTTCTCGCCGAGGTAGTATCTTGCCCTGAAGCCGGTTTGCGTACCTGTGCGGATGTCGGAAAGGATGGAGGCGAACAGGGTGTCGTCCGAAAGAACGGTCACCCGCTTCTCGCCAAGGACAGCCTTGAGACCGTCAGCGATGGATACCGACGAGAACGGAGTTACGAATCCGCTGCCGCCTCCCGTGGGGATGCGCCCGGCGTTGGGGCCCATCACGAGCACCTTTGCCTTGCGTGCGAAAGGCAGCGCACCCTCGTTCTTGAGCAGCACCACGCCCTCGCGGGCGATGTCGAGTGCTGTCTGGCGGGACTCGGGGTTATCTTCCGGAATGGAAGCGTCCTTGCGGGGGCTGTCGAAGAAGCCGAAGGCGATGAAGGTCTGCAGTATGTGCTGCACTTTCTCATCTATCTGCGATTCGCTGATGATGCCGTTCTCCAGCAGAGGCTTGATGGCCTTGCGGGTGAAAAACACGCCCTTGGGGCACTCCATGTCGAGGCCGCCGTTCACCGCACCCAGGGTGCTGTAGACAGAGGTCCAGTCCGACATCACAATGCCCTCGAAACCCCACTGGTTGCGAAGGACCTCGATGTTCATCCAGGCGTTTTCGGTGGAGTGCACGCTGTTAACCAGGTTGTAGCTGTCCATCACGGCACCGACCTTCGCCTCCTGAACGGCCTTGCGGAAGGCCGGGAAGTAGATTTCCTGGAGGGTACGCTCGTCCACGTCCGAACTCATGCGGTGGCGGGAGCGCTCCTGATTGTTGGCGGCGAAGTGCTTGACCGTGGCCATCACTCCTTCCTCCTGCACTCCCAGGATGTACTGCACCGCGGTCTCGCCTGCGAGGTAGGGGTCCTCCCCAAAGTACTCGAAGTTACGCCCGCAGAGGGGTGCACGGTAGATGTTGACGCCGGGGCCGAGGAGTATGCTCACTCCCCTCGCCTTTGCATCCTGCCCCAGGGAATGACCGAGCCTGCGGCCTAAATCCCGGTTCCAGGTGGATGCGGTGAGGATTCCGCAGGGGAAGAGGGTGCTGACGGTATTGTTCCTGATGCCCTGGGGGCCGTCCGCCATCCGGATTTCGGGAATGCCGAGACGCGGTATGGCGTGGGTGAAGAAGGATCTTGCACCAGCGATATAATCTATTTTTTCGTCAAGCGTCATCTGCTTCACGAGCTCCGCGGCCCGTGCCTTGTCGGAGTCGGAAATGACGACCTGTGCCCGGGCGCAGACGGCAGCCAGACACAGAACG
>CACZBP010000215.1 GCA_902779495.1 uncultured Bacteroidia bacterium | reverse complement strand
GCGGAACGAGACACACACATATTCCACGCGGCCGTTCCAGTTGGGAAGATCCGGGTTGCCGAAGGCGATTTCCAGTTCATCTCCGCCCAGACCGTCGCCTATCTCATAATACACATCGAATTCCAGTGTGAATACGTCCGGCAGGAAATGCTGCTGGTCTTTCATCAGGGGCTGGATTTCGCCGAAACCCTCGTCCGTGAAGGCAATCACCTTCCGTCCGTTTATCGATCCGACCTCGGCATAACCAGACATCAGGTCCCACTGGGACGGAAATTCGCCTAACTTTTCGCCGGAGAAGTCATCGTCGAAGAAGATCTCGTCGCCGGGAACGAAGTCTGATTTCGCATAGGCGCTTTCCGTCTGCTTTTTAGGCTTCGCAGCGGGAGTGGCCTCTTCCTTGGCGCCCTCCTCCTTGGCGGCCTTCTTGCTGCCGGGCTTGGCTGCTCCGCACTCGTCGCAGAACTTGCCGGTATTGCCTTCCTTGCCACATTCCTCACAGGCCCAACCACTTCCCTTCTTTCCCTTCGGGGCCTCCTCTTCCACAGCCTCTTCTTCGTCGGCCTCTTTCACTTTCTTGTCTTTCTTGCCTTTGAACAGTTTTCCGTCCAGGGCATTGTTCACGCCCCTTTCGACTTTGTTACCTACATTCTGCTCGACAGCATTCTTAGCCCTGTTGGCGAGATTCTGGAGGAAATTCTGTGCGTCTGCACCTGCGCATACGAACAGAATCATCAAAATGGAAATGATAATCTTTTTCATATTTAATCAGATGATTTTGTCTTCCAAAGTGTCATTAATCTCTGCAAATTTCATTTTTTATAATCATAATTCCAATACCCAAAAGGGTGGAATATGCCTTTTTTGTCCGGATTTGGTATAAAAATGATATTCGTTTCGTAAATTTGCATCATGCGAAAGTGCCTATTACATATCGGCCTCACTATCACCGTTTCCGCCCTGATGAGCGCCGTGGCGGGCGCCTACAACGACCATCGGGGCCATAATCTGGACTCCCTGGAAAGGGTCGTGGCCAAGTGGACCCCGGATGCGATCGACAGGGCTTCGACTGGGGAATTGATTGATTTGAACAATGCCTGCCGCGACCTGATGCTCGGATACAATCCGATCAATGGCGAGAAAAGCGTGTTCTACGCGCGGAAGGCCCTATCCATCAGCCGTCCCCGCGGCTGGATGGCCTCAAACGCGGACGCATACCGTTATATCGGCCTGCAGTTTTATGGACACGAAGAGTACGACAGCGCAATGGTCTACTACAAGGCCGCACTTACATGCGTTGACTCCATGGCCAATGGTGCCGTCAGCCCTACGGACACTGTCGGCTATCCGCAGCATGTCATCGACGACCATTATTCCGCTCTTTACGGGTCCATAGGCAATCTCTATAATATGATGGACTCGATTCCGCAGGCCATGCACTACTACGAGAAGGCGTCGGAACTCTTTGACAAAAACGGCTCGAATGAGAGCAACAGCATCCTGTGGTACAACATAGGCGAGACCTGGATTGACGAGGGAGATATGCGCAAGGCCAAGGCGGCATATGACAAGGCTATGGAATATGCCGAAGCCTCCGGAGACTCGCTTATGATAGTGGATGTCTGGAAGGGTTACGGACGGCTTTATATGGAAGAGGGAAAGACCTGTAAATCACTGCCTTATCTCCGCAAGGCCGATGCCTATTACGCTGCCCATCCGAACCATGCCCCCAACTTCCGCACCGAAAATCTGGACTATATGCAGACGGTGCTTTCCCGGCAAAAACTGCAACTCGGGAGGCTTGCCGGTGCGCTGGCGGGACTGATTCTCCTTGCCGTCGGTATCTTTGTGGGCAGACGCCGCAAGAAGGCTGCGGCCGGAACTTCCCAGGATGTTCCCGCCCCCTCTGGGGCTCCGCAGAATATCCCTGGGCTGTCCGCCCGTGAAATGGAGATACTTGATCTGATTGCCAAAGGCTACACCGCGCCACAGATTGCCGAAGCCCTATCCCTCAGCACCGAGACCATCCGCTGGTACCGCAAGAAACTCATCGAGAAATTCGACGTCTCCAACACCGCCTCCCTCGTCTACGCCGCCAAGGAGTACGGCCTAATCTGACGGTTTTTTGCCGTGGTTAAAAACAATTTATCCTCCAAGAAAGGACGCACCGGAAGGGCTCGCGTTCGGCCCCTCTGCGCTTTTCGAGCGGCAGAGTATGTCAATAAAGGAACCCGAAGGCCCATAAGGGAATTTTTTTCAGACCGGCAATATCAATGTCATCTATCGCCAAGGC
>CACZBP010000214.1 GCA_902779495.1 uncultured Bacteroidia bacterium | reverse complement strand
CTCCAGACCTCTTTACCAGCGGCCGTTATGACGGGACGGGCTCCTCGGATGTAGTCAACGTATCATTCCAGATGGAGCGTGACAGCAAGGAAAAGGTGATGTTCAACATTTACCCGAGATTTTCCTTTACCCGCAAGGACAGAAACATTCTCGACAGTTCCGTTTCATCCCGCGGCGGGACCCAGGCCAACAGCAGTTCGTCTTCAACCCTGTCACTTTCCAAGGACCTGTCTACCGGCGTTTCCTTCTGGACAGGCATAAAGGATCTCGGCAAAACGCGAAGGAGCATAACTCTTGGCGGCAATGTCGCCTTTGACGGCTCCCTCGGCGGCAGCCACGAAACCAGGAACACCACGGCGGCCGGTTCCGTCGTGGAGTCCCGTGACCTGCTGTATGACAACAACTCCCGTTATTTGGGATATGGCGCAGACATAGCATATACGGAACCGTTCGGGGAAAAATGGTCCGTTCAGGCAAGGGCAGAAGGCCGTTTCAGCCGGTCCCACAGCGGGAAAGCCGCTACTGACGCTTCCGGCGGCACCCCCAACGACTATTATTCCTCCATCTATGACGCCAGCTATGCATCCCTGAACGAAAGGCTGTTGGTCCAGTATTCCAACACACCGACCAACATAACCGCCGGTTTGCAGGTGGAGCAGACGCGCAACCAGACCTATTCCAGGAATCTGGGCAAGGAATCGGCAGCTCCAGGAGAGTGGCAGGTGAACCTGTCGCCCTATATCAACGCCCGATACGCCAAAGACACTTTCACGGCAACCTTGAGGGCTTCCGGCAGAAGCTCCACACCCTCAGGCACCAGCATTCTCCCCGCACTGAACATTGCTGACCCTTTGCAGATAAGCACCGGAAACATATACCTGCGCCCTTCCTTCTCGCAGGACTACAACCTTGGATTCAGCTACAACAATCCCAAAACTTTCGCATTCATCTACCTGGGGGGCGGTGCCTCGCTCTCCAGCAAATCGATAGTGTCGGCAAGCTGGTTTGACCCCAACGGCATCCGTTATTCCATCCCGGTAAATGCCAAGAGCCCCTCGGTGAACGCATATGTCTATGCTACGGCAAACCGTCCTCTGGACCGGAAGCGGCAGCTTTCCCTGGAGCTGGACGGATACCTGAATGTTGGGACGAGCAATAGTTTTCAGGCCACCAGCACCCTCCCGGGCCTTAACACCTCCTCCTTCAACTATACGGAAATGATGGCTTCATTCTGGGGAGACTCCTCCGGAGACAGGTTCTACAGAGGCCAGAGCGGGTTTGAACAGAGCAAAACAAGCGCCTTGAGATGGTCCGCCTCCGCCAGCCTGAGATGGACCCCGGAGCATTTCACCGCCAATGCCGGATATGGTGTCCAGAACCATATCTCAAAATACTCCCTGAATCCAGCCGCCAATACTTCCACATGGGACCACACCTTCTCCGCCAGCGTCATGTATAAGACTGACGGAGGCTGGGAATTCCAGACCGACGCCGTTTACACTATATACAAGGGTTATGCGGAAGGGTTCAACGACCCGGAATTAATATGGAATGCCTCTGTCAGCAAGTCCATCAAGGCCTTCACCTTCAGCCTGAAGGTGGCAGATATCCTCGGACAGACCAGAAGCCGCTGGCACTCCGTGGCCGAAGAATATGTCCTGGACACATATCGCAACACCTTGGGACGCTATTTCATCTTCAGCGTAGCGTGGAATTTCGGCAAGATGAACGCCAGGAACAACAAGATGGTCAGGGACGTTATGATCAGGTCGGCTTTTTAGCCTTTCTCCGTTCAGTCCTTTTTTACCCGGCTCATAAGGTTGGCGTCGAGGATGCGTTTTTCCATTTCGGGGCGGGTGATTTCGCCCGTGAGGTATTTCTCCACCAGAAGGGAGGCGATGGGGGCGGCCCAGGTGGCACCGAAGCCGGCGTTTTCGATGTAGGCCGCCACGGCGATCTTCGGGTCGTCCTTCGGGGCGAAGCAGATGAACACCGAGTTGTCGGCGCCGCGGGGGTTCTGGGCAGTGCCGGTCTTGCCGCATATGTCAAGGCCCTTCACCGCGACGGAGGTCGCCGTGCCGCCAGAGCCCGGACCGGCGTTCACCGCCATCCACATTCCGTGGATGACCTTCTTGAACTGCGTGGTGTCCACAAGGGTATATTGCCTCTCCTTGAACTTGGGGTCTATCTCCACTCCCGGGGACTCCTTAACTATGTGCGGGATTATGTAATAGCCTCTGTTTGCGACGGTTGCGGCTAGGTTGGCAATCTGCATAGGGGTCACGGTGACCTCGCCCTGGCCTATGGATATGGACTTTATGGT
>CACZBP010000213.1 GCA_902779495.1 uncultured Bacteroidia bacterium | reverse complement strand
AAATAATTGAATATCAGCCCAAAGCGGACGGAACGGATATAGGCGAAGCCCTCCGCTTCACCACCGGCGCCCTGAAGAAGAAATGCACCGCCTTCCTGCTGAGCGATATGCTTGACGTCAAAGGCGACGGCACACCCCGCTACGAAGACGCCCTCAAAGTCGCCGCCGGCCGTCACGACCTGTCTGTGATAAGGATCTTCGACCCCCGCGAGCGCACCCTCCCCGACATCGGCCTTGTGAACGTCAAGGACTCCGAGACCGGCAAGGCGGCGTGGGTGAACACCGGCAGCCGCAAGGTCCGCCAGGAATATGCCGACTGGTTCGGCGCAGTGGAATCCGGCCTTAAGGAACTTCTCGGCCGCTACCAGGTGGACAGCGTCAATATCGCTACCAGTGATGACTATGTGAAAGCCCTGATGGGATTGTTCAGGAACAGATGAAACTATTGTTATTCATATTCTTATCCATCATCCCGATGGAAGGCTCCTTCCTAAGGCAGCTCCAGAAGCGCGACAGCGTCCTGATAGGCGACCAGCTCAGCTATGGAGTAGCCCTTAAGGACGTCACTCCCGGGACGGAATTCCTTCTGCCGGACTGGTCCAAGTCCTTCCGCGACAGCCTCGAAGTGGTGAAGCCCTGGCAGACCGACACTGTGAAGACCCACAAGCTGGGCAAAGGCCGCAAGGCCTATGAGCTGGAGATGTATTCGGTCATAACCGGCTTCGACGAAGGCACTTTCGACCTCCCGCCCATAGCGGTAGTCCGGCGGCTGCAGGACGGCCAGACTGACACCCTCTATTTCGAAGGCAAACAGCTGGAAATCTGCACGATGCCGGTGGACACCGCCACCTTCAAGCCCCACGACATTAAGCCCCAGATCACCTATCCGGTGACCTTCCGGGAAGTGGCCCCCTGGGCTGGCGGCGGCATCCTTGCCGCAGGCCTTATAGCCCTGATATGGTGGCTGATAGCCCGCAGCCTAAGGAAGAACGAGGAAGAAAAGGAAAAGCTGGAGCCCGCGCATATAGTAGCCCTCCGCAAGCTGGAGCGCTACCGCGGCAACAAGTACTGGGCTCCCGAAAAACAGAAAGCTTTCTATTCCGGGGTGACCGACGCCCTGCGCGAATATATGGCCCGCCGCTACGGAATCGGCGCTATGGAGATGACTACGGCCGAAATCTTCGAAGCCCTGCGCGACACCGACCTTCCGAAATATCTCTACACCGATATGAAAGGCCTGTTCGAACGCTCCGACTTCGTCAAGTTCGCCAAGCTCACTGTCCCCGATGAGGACAATGCCAAGGTCCTCCCCGCAGCCGTGCGTTTCGTGACGAGCACCTATCAGAGCGACATCGAAGAGGAAGCCGCTGCGGAGCAGCCCCAGAGTTCCGAAGGGGCCGACGAAACCCCGATGAACGAAGTGAAACCTGAAAACGACGACAGTCGGTTTATGCCGAAATAACATATGTTCTTCGAATATCCAAAACTGTTATGGCTGCTTGCGGTGCCCGTCCTTCTGGTGCTGCACTACCTGTGGCTGGAGCTTAAGGGGCGCAATCCGCATATGCGGGTCTCCTCGCTGACTCCCTGGCTTGCCGCCGGGAAGTCCCCGCTCGCCGTGGTAAGGCACCTGCCCTTTGTCCTGAGGATAGCCGCCATATCGCTGATAATCATAGCAATAGCCCGCCCCCGTTCCTCCACCGAGATGCAGAAGGTGGACACGGAAGGCATAGATATAGTCCTTGCGATGGACGTCTCCAGCTCTATGCTGGCGCGCGACTTCACCCCTGACCGCCTCAGCGCCGCCAAGGACATAGCCATAGAGTTCATAGCCCAGCGTCCCTCGGACCGCCTCGGCATCGTTGTCTTCGCCGGCGAAAGCTACACGCAGTGCCCCCTCACCACCGACCGCGCCACCCTCATCAACCTGATGAAGGAAATCCAGACCGGCCTCATCGATGACGGCACCGCCATAGGCAACGGCCTTGCGACCGCCGTGGCGAGAATGAAGGACTCCGACGCCAAGAGCCGCGTCGTGATCCTGCTGACCGACGGCGTGAACAACAGCGGAGAAATCACCCCGCAGACAGCCGCCGAAATCGCAAAGACCTATGGAATAAGGGTCTACACCATCGGCGTCGGCCGCGACGGCACGGCACCCTATCCTGTTATGACCCCCTTCGGAATAAAATACCAGGACGTCAAGGTGGAAATCGACGAAGAACTGCTCAAGGGCATCGCCTCCTCCACCGGCGGCCGCTACTTCAGGGCCAAGGACAACACCAAGCTCGCGGAGATATATTCCGAAATCAACCAGATGGAAAAGACCCGCACCACGATAGACAGTTTCCCTATATATAAGGAATTGTATATGGGATATGCCCT
>CACZBP010000212.1 GCA_902779495.1 uncultured Bacteroidia bacterium | reverse complement strand
TTCGGAGACCTCTTTGAATCCCAGTGGAAACGCTTCTACGAAGTTAAGGATTCAGGCAACATAATCCCCGGTCACGGCGGAATGCTGGACCGTTTCGACAGCACCCTGCTGGCCCTGCCCGCAGGCGTCCTTTATCTTGTACTCTTCAACCTCATCTGATATGTTAGTAATCGACAAGGATTGTTACGGAACCATCGCTGTCGCCTGGCTGATCTGCCTGGCCCTGATGTTCATCGACCTGTATTTCGTCAAATACAAGGCAGTCTCCTTTCCCATCGCGGCATTCCTGCTGGTGTTCATGTTTTTCGTGATGTGGTTCCACCGTCTTCCCGAAAGGGAGAAGGTCGGCACGGACACCATCGTCACGGCAGTGGCGGATGGCGAGATAGTGATAGTGGACAAGACCTACGAACCGGAATTCCTGAAGAAGGAATGCATACAGGTCTCGATATATATGGATTTCTTTGACGTCCACGCCAACTACTGGCCCCTCGACGGGGAAGTGAAGTACTACAAGTACCACGACGGCCGCTACCTGATGGCCTTCTACCCCAAGTCCTCGGAGCTTAACGAACACTCCTCGCTTGCGGTGGGCAACGAGCACGGAGACGTGTTCTTCAAGCAGATAGCCGGCACTTTCGCCAGGCGCATCGTCACCCACGCCAATGTGGGCGAGCAGTGCAAGGATCGATATGTTCCTGCCTCTTGACGCAGACATCAAGGTGAAGGTCGGAGACCGCACCGTAGCCTGCGAGACAGTTATAGGAGAGCTCAGATAGAGTCTTTCTCCATCAGCTCAACAAGACGGTCAACCGCCTCCGAGTCAGGAACGTGACGAAGGACGGCGGTTTTTCCTTTATATATGGACACCTTGCCGCCACCCTCGCCGACATAGCCCCAGTCGGCATCGGCCATCTCTCCGGGGCCGTTCACGATGCAGCCCATAACGGCGATGACCATCCCCTTGAGGTGGGCGGTGCGTGCCTTGACCTGCTCGAATGCGCCCTGAAGGTCATACATCGTGCGGCCGCAGCCGGGACAGGCGATGTATTCGGGCTTGTAGAAGCGGCGGCGGGAAGCCTGCAGGAGTTCGTCCACCAGATACTCTCCGAGGCCGGAAGAGGTGATGTCCACGGAAGAACCGTTCTCATCCCTGTAGCAGCCCTTTATTTCAACCTCGTCTATTTCCCTGTCCAGCAGGCGTTTGCCAAAATCGCAGGAGAAATCCAGAAGGAGCTTTTCCCTGGACGGGGCGTCATATGTGGCCACGGCCTTGCCGCCTGAAAGGGACAGGGCGGTCATTGACGAGAATATCTTTCCGTCATAACGGTCGGCCAGATAAGCGGCCACCGGAAGCTCGTTGACAGGGTCTTCCGTGAGGGAGACACGGATGGTGTCTCCGATGCCTTCCTGGAGCAGGGAAGAGATTCCTACACAGGACTTTATGCGGCCGGAATCGCCGTTGCCGGCCTCGGTGACGCCGACGTGGACGGGGAAGACGAATCCGCGTTCCTTCATCTCCCTGGCCAGCTCACGGTAGGCTTCCACCATCACAATGGTGTTGCTGGACTTCAAGGACACTACGACGTTGAAGAAGTCTTCGCCTATGCACAGTTCCAGCCATTCCATAGCGGCCTTCGCCATAGCCTGGGGCGTGTTGCCATAGAGGTTCGTGATGCGCTCGCCCAGGGAGCCGTGGTTGAGACCTATCCTTATGGCGGTCCCGTGCTGCCTGCACACCTTCACAAGCTCAGCGAAACGCTGGCAGGCCACTTCGTGGTCCTTATGGAAATTGCCGGGGTTGATGCGAACCTTCTCCACGAAAGGGGCCACGGCTATTGCAGTCTCGGCGGAGAAGTGGATATCCGCAACTATCGGAGTATCAATGCCTTCGGCCCGAAGGCGGTCGTGGATTTCTTTCATATACGGCACGTCCGCGGGGGCTGGACAGGTTATCCTGATAAGGCCCGAGCCGGCCTCATACATACGCCTGCACTGCTCAAGGGTGGCTTCAACATCCTTGGTGTGTGTGTTGCACATTGTCTGGATGACGATAGGGGAGCCGCCGCCTATCAGCACGTTACCTGCCTTTGCCTGAAGTGTTTTCATATTGGACATTGATTGTGGAGTCGTAGAGTTCGGGATAGACCAGCTTCCGGGCTTCCTGCTTCAGCTGACGGGAAGTCTTTCCGGTCCGCTTTGTCAGCTGGTAGTGGATTCCGATGGAGACCACTATATCCAGAGGATACGCGAAACGGTAGTAATAGGGGCTGTAATAGTCCTGCTGATAGAGGGAGGACCAACTCCAGCGCACGTTGCCGGTCAGATGTATCTCTATCGGGTCGAACATCAGGCCTATGCCTACACCGCCCTTGACGCCGTAGTCGAAACGGTTCTCGAAGGGATAGAACTTGTCCACGTAAGCGGATACGGGATAATCCTTTCCGTATTTCAGGTCTTCGGGCTCCGCCGGCTTGTAGGGGTCGTTCACGTTGAAGGTGTAGTTCTCCCAGCCCTCGCCGATGGTCCTGTGGACGGAGAGGCGGTAGCCGCCATATATTCCCAGGTTCGCCATCATCTTGAAGCGTCCGGCGTCGAAATGCATATGGCCCATAGCCGGGATTTCGATATATTCATACACGGCCACGTCGCAGCCGTCCACCTTGGGACGGACCTTGTCCTTGTTGGGCTTGGTGTTGTAGCCGTCGCGGCCGTAGAAGGCGCCTATCTGATAGCCGAAGTAGGGCATATAGCCGAACATCTTGCCGTAGTGGGTGAAGAGGATGCCGTAGTTGACCGGCTGGAACAGGAAGGTCTCGTTCTTGGAAGGGTTGAACAGCATCCTGTTGAAGGACACGCCACCCTGCACGCCTATCATATGATAGTCGTTGATTACTATGCGTTTATTGAGGTTGACCGTGTCGAGATATTCCGGGGTGAGGCTGTCGAGGAACTCCACCGTGACGGTATCGCGCGGAGGCCTTTTCGCCAGGGCGGGAAGCGCCAGGGCGGCAAGTATGACAATTATTAATGCTCTTCTCATCAGTCTTCAAATAGTTTGGCGACGTCGATGTTCTGCTCCATCTCGGTGGATTCGA
>CACZBP010000211.1 GCA_902779495.1 uncultured Bacteroidia bacterium | reverse complement strand
CGTCCGTGCTCCTTCTCGACGAGCCCACGGCCTTCCTGGACGTGGACGCGAAGGCGGAAGTGCTCGCGACCCTGCGCCGAATAAGCCGCGACCGCGCAGTCCTGTTCTCCAGCCACGACATCCACGAGGCGTCGGCGGTGTGCACCCGCGCGATGGGGCTCGACGGCAGGGGCGGCTTTGCCGACACCGCCTCCGGAATTGCCCCCCAAGTATTATTCAAGACCGTTTTTCCCTCATATGGAAAAGCAATATATAATTGACGGACACGCACTTATCTTCAAGATGTACTACGCCTTCCTGCGCCGGCCGATGATCAATTCCAAAGGCGCGGATATGTCCATCCTGTATGGATTCACCAAGTATGTCCTGGAACTGATGGAGCGGGAGAAACCCACCCACATCGCCGTATCCTTCGACCCCCCGGGAGGCACTTTCCGCTCAAGGATATATCCCGACTACAAGGCCAACCGAGCCGAGACCCCCCAACTGGTCATCGATGCCCTCGAGCCCCTGATGGAGCTCTGCAATGCGCTGAACATCAAGACCCTGATGATTCCCGACTACGAAGCCGACGACGTGATCGGCACAGTCGCCAAGCGGTTCGGCGGCCCTGAGATGGAGGTCTATATGGTCACCCCGGACAAGGACTACGGCCAGCTCATCGACGAGCACGTCTTCCAGCTCAAGCCCGGCAAGGCCGGAGGCGAGGACGAGCTGGTGGACAGCAAGGCGGTCTGCGAGAAATACGGCATCCAGAGCCCCTCACAGGTCATTGAGATGCTGACCATATGCGGCGACACGGCGGACAACGTGCCCGGAGTCAAGGGCGTCGGCGAAGTCGGAGCCGCGAAGCTGATATCAAAATATGGCACCGTCGAAAACATATATTCCCACCTGGACGAGCTCTCGCCCCGGCAGAAGGAGATGTTCGAGCAGGCCAGGGAGCATATCGCGATGAGCCACGACCTGGTGACCATCAACACCCAGGTCCCGGTGGACGTCTCCCTGCCGGATATGGCGGTGAACACTACCTACGGCACCCTTGCGGCGGACCTCTTCGAGAAATACGAGTTTATGTCCCTGAAGCGTTTCCTGGGGCATATCTCCGCCCCGAAGGAGGAAGCCAAGGAGCTGACAGTCAAGGAGATATCCCTCAGCGAGATAGCAAAGGCCGCCAAGCAGGAAGGCCTCCTTGCCATAGTCACCGACGCTGACGCAGACGGCATATTCGCCCTCATCACACGCATCACCGCCGCCGTATCCGGAGGCCGGGTGTGCGAAGGCTCCCCCGAAGACTTCAGGGCCCTGCTCGAAGACGAGGCCATAGCCAAGTGCGGCTTCGACCTCAAGCTGCAGCTGAACCTCCTCGCCCACGAGGGCATCACCCTTGCCGGAACGTTGAAGGACATAGGCCTGATGCACTACCTCACCGACCCCGAAAAGAGCCACAAGCCCGACATCCTGGCCAAGGCCTATCTCTCGGTGGACATCGCCTCCGAACAGGAGGAAAGCCTCTCCCTGTTCGAGGAGGCCGCCCCGCAGAGCCGCAAGAAGGAGGCTGCCGCAATGATTCCCCTTGCCGCCAAGGTCGGGGAGGATATGGCAAACCGCTCCGTCACAGTCCTTTACGACAACATCGAAGAGCCCCTCATAAGGGTCCTTGCCCAGATGGAGCGCACCGGCGTCAAAGTCGACCTGGGCCGCATACGCGAGTTCGCCGCAGGCCTCCGCAAGGAGCTGGAGGAGAGGGAAAAGAAGATAAGGGATATGGTGGACGAACCCACCCTCAACATATCCTCCCCCAAGCAGATAGGCGAACTCCTCTTCGACAAGCTCGCCCTCGACCCCAAGGCCAAAAAGAGCGGCAAAGGGGCCTACACCACGGACGAGACGACCCTCCTGGCCATAGCCGACAGGCATCCCGTCATAGACGAAATCCTTGAATTCCGTGGAGTGAAGAAGCTCCTCTCCACCTATATCGAGCCTTTCCCGGGGTATGTATCCCCCGTGGACGGGCGCGTACACACCACTTTCAACCAGGCCCTTACAGCCACAGGACGTCTTTCCAGTTCCAACCCGAACCTGCAGAACATCCCCGTACGCACCGAGCGCGGCAAGGAAATCCGCAAGGCCTTCGTGCCCGGCACTCCGCAGGGCGTGATTGTGAGCGCCGACTATTCCCAGATCGAACTGCGCATCATGGCGCACCTCAGCTGCGACGCACACCTCATCCAGGCTTTCCGCAACGGGGTGGACGTGCATGCCGCCACGGCTGCCAAAATCTTCGGCATCCCCGTGGAGGAAGTCACGCGCGAACAGCGTTCCATGGCCAAGACGGCCAACTTCGGGATCATGTACGGCATCTCCTCCTTCGGCCTGGCGCAGCGGCTGCACCTATCACGAACGGCGGCCAAGGAACTCATCGAC
>CACZBP010000210.1 GCA_902779495.1 uncultured Bacteroidia bacterium | reverse complement strand
GGGTTTAACATCATTCTTGTGGGCGGAGGCCCTGCTCAGAAGGCCCTGCCGGACCTGCTGGTGCGATAGGGGAAGGACTCGCGCTCCGGGCGGAACTTCCGAGGCCCCGCCCTGTGATCCTTCTTGCGGGCGATGGCGGCTTCGAGGCTGGTAGTGATCAGTGAGAGAGAAAAGTCTTTCGGAAATGCAAGAACCAGCTGCTGCGTTGTGGTACCGGAATCCAGGCAGATCACGTCGTCTTCTTTGATATAGTTCATCGCGGCCTGCGCGATGGCTTTTTTTTCGGAGACATGTTCGGCGGACTGCTCCAGATACTCCGTCGGCCTTGCAAGGCTCTGAAGCGTGGCAAAGCCGCGTTCCCTCTTGACAAAGTTCATCTCCTGGAGCTCATCCAGGGCGGGCGCTATGTACCCGAGTGCTTCGGCGCTTCGGAGCGGGTGGTTCAGCAGCGCGAGTGCGTCCTCGGCCCACGGCTCGGTCAGGCGGTTCTCCTTCTCGAGAAGGGCGCTGAACACGGAGTCGCGCACGGCCCTGACGGGACTTGTGGCCGGAACGATGAAGTCGAAACGGGCGAGGCGGTCGGGATGGCCGATGCGGGAGCGCTGGGCGGACACGATGGTCTGATATTCCTCAGGATGCCTGATGGCCAGTTCCATAGCGAGGTTGGTGTAGTCTTCCTCTGAAAGGGTAAGGCCGGGGAGGGGACTGCGCTCCTTCCAGGTGCTGTAGATGATCCTGTCAGCCTCTGGACTTGTGTATATATGCGCAAGGCGGCGGAAGGCCTGGAGGCGGATCTGCCCCTGGATACCGCTGTCGGAGGCAATGTCTGTAAGCAGCTTTTCGGCTTGCGGTCCCACCTGAGGCTGGTCGGAGGCGATGGAGCCGAGGTACTTCATCGCAGCGGAAGCGACGAGCGGGTCCTGCTCCGTGCCGAGCAGGCTGCCTATCGTCCGGGCAAGGACCGTAGGCTCCAGACGGCCGTGGAGCATATTCTCGTAAAGATTCGCAAGGGTGGAGATTCGCTGGTGGCCTTTCGGAAGGGATGCAAGCTGCCGTATGGATATATCCAAACCCTTGTCAGTCAAGGGGTAATAGCCATATCCCAGGGCGTCGAGGTTCGCCAGGGTGTCGGACTCCGCGTGCTGAGGCATCCCCTTGCCTTCCACCCATTCCCGGCTCCAGGCCGCGAGGTCTGCATCGGTGTGACGGTCCAGGGCGGAGATGAGGTCCGGCCAGGTGGCGTTGGCAAAAAGGTGCGCGTGAAGGTATTCCTGAAGGCCCTCGCGGAAAGGTTCCGCACCGAGCGTGTCGGCAAGCATACGCATCACCACGGGGGCTTTGTCATATACTATGTTGCCGTATATCAGACCGGCATTGCCGAGATTGTCCAGATGCTGCCGTATGGGCGTCGTGCCGGCCGTGCGGTCTTCGTCGTAGGCGGGGATGTTGAAGGCCTTGAAGTCCTTCAGGCGGTAGTCCGTCCCGGGGAATAACGGGCGGGTGATCATCGAGGCAAAATGGTTGGCGAAGACTTCCTTGGTCCATACGTCGCCGAACCACTGCATCGTGACCGCATCCCCGAACCACAGATGGGCCGTCTCGTGGGAGAGGAGGTCCATACGGGCGAGGATTTCCTCGTCGGTGGGGGAGGGCTTGAGGAAGAGTTTGGTGTCGTTGAACAGTATGGCGCCCGGATGCTCCATCCCCCCGAACTGGAAGCCGGGGACTATGACATAGTCATACTTTTGGAAGGGCATAGGGATTCCCGTATAATCCTCCATCCAGTCCAGTGCATACTCTATTTGCCTTTGGATATCAGGAAGTTGCGCCAGCTTTGCGGGGTCGGTCTCGCGGTAATACACCGTCATCGGGGCTTCTCCGCGACAGAATGTGCGCATCTGCCACCTGCCGGCCGTGAACTCGAACAGATAGGTGCTGAGAAGGTCACTCGGGGCGAAGGATATATGTTTCCTGAGGCCCTCCGTGCTCTCCTTCAGCACCGGGCCGTTCGACACGGCAACCCAGTCGGCGGGGATGTCCAGGTCGAGCACATACCGGGCCTTGAGGTCCGGCTGGTCGAAGCAGGGGAACACCGTCCTGGCCCTTTCGGGCACCAGCAGGGAGTAGAGGTAGTCCGCGTGCCTGTTGAGGGATGCGTCTTCGGGAGTGAAGGATATGCTCACCGTGTTGACCCCCTTGCGCAGGGCCTTCCGCGGGAGGACAATATGCTCCTGCCGGCAGTCGGGGATCATATCCTTCCCGTTGATGCTCAGGGATTTGACGCTGCTTTCAGCCTGGCGGAAATCCACCTGGACAGGCATCTTTCCGCTCAGGGTAAAGCTGATCGTCACGCTGCCCTGGCAAGGTTCCTGGAGTCCTTCCGGGATTCGGAACGATAAACCGTAGGTTACCTCCGAAATGACCTCGCGCCTTTGCTGCGCGAGCTCCCAGCTGACTCCGCTCTCCAC
>CACZBP010000209.1 GCA_902779495.1 uncultured Bacteroidia bacterium | reverse complement strand
ACCCGCAAGGTCGGCAGCGACCTTTCCGCCAGGGACGGTTTCGCCCAGTACCCGCACAAGTATCCTATGCTCTCGCTGGGCAACACCTACAACATCTCCGAAGTGGAAGAATTCGCCCAGCGCGCCTCCAAGACCCTCGGGGAGGGTTTTACCTACAGCTGCGAGCTTAAATTCGACGGCACCGCCATATGCCTTACCTATCGTAACGGCCTGTTATACAGGGCCCTGACCCGAGGCGACGGCGTCGTCGGCGACGATGTCACCGAGAATGTCAGGCACATCTCCAACATCCCGCTGAAGCTTAAGGGCGAAGGCTGGCCGGCGGAGTTCGAAATCCGGGGCGAGATCCTAATGCCATATGCCTCCTTCGATGCTCTGAACGCCCAGCGCATCAAGGATGAAGACCCGCCCTTCGCCAATCCGCGGAATGCCGCCTCCGGCTCGCTTAAGCTCCTGGACAGCAACGAAGTAGGCCGCCGCGGCCTGATGTGCACGCTCTACCATATCCCCAGCCAGAGCGCCACCTTCGCCACCCACGACGAAGCCCTTGGCGCCGCTGCATCCTGGGGCCTTCCCGTCTCAAGCGACAGGAGGATATGCCACGATATAGGCCAGATTGAAGAATATATCGACTACTGGGACGTCCACCGCAAGGAACTCCCCTTCGCCACCGACGGCATAGTCATCAAGATAAACGAGATGGAAAACCAGCGCAAGCTGGGCTACACCTCGAAATTCCCCCGCTGGGCCGTGGCCTACAAGTTCAAGGCCGAAGACGCCCTCACCAAGCTCCTTTCCATTGACTATCAGGTGGGAAGGACCGGAGCAGTGACCCCGGTTGCCAATCTCGAGCCAGTGCATCTTTCCGGCACGGTGGTCAAACGCGCCACCCTGAACAATGCCGACCAGATGGCCCTTATGGATATCCGCGTAGGCGATTATGTCCACGTGGAAAAAGGCGGCGAGATTATCCCCAAGATAACCTCCGTCGAACTGTCCAGGCGCTCCGAGGGCGCTGAAGTCCCCCGCTTCCCCGAGGTCTGCCCCGACTGCGGCACTCCCCTTGTGAAGGCAGAGGCCGAAGCCAAGTGGTTCTGCCCCAACCAGGACGGCTGTCCCACCCAGATAAAGGGCCGTCTGGTGCACTTCCTGGGCCGCAAGGCGATGAACGTAATAGCGGGAGACGCCACCATTGACCAGCTCTTCGACAAAGGCCTCGTCCGCACTCCGGCCGACTTCTATGACCTCAAGAAATACCAGCTCGTCCAGCTCGAAGGCTGGCAGGACCGCTCCGCGCAGCGCTTTCTGGACAGCCTGGAAGAATCCCGGGGAGTCCCCTTCGAGAGGGTTCTTTTCGCCCTGGGCATAAGGTATGTGGGAGAGACCACCGCCAAGGAAGTAGCCCGCCACTTCGGCGATGTCGACGCCCTTGCGGCAGCCTCCTTTGAAGAGCTCAAGGCCGTCCCCGATGTGGGCGAAGTCATTGCCCAGAGCATCTTCGACTGGTTCCACGACGAAAGGCATCTTATCGAAATCCAAAGGCTTAAGGCCAGCGGCCTGCGTTTTGGCGTGGAAGCGGCCGAGGCTTCCGGCAACGCCCTCGAGGGGATGACTATAGTCATCTCCGGCAACTTCTCCATCTCCAGGGACGATATGAAAGCCCTCATCGAGGCCAACGGCGGCAAGAACAGCTCTTCCGTCAGCGGCAAGACTTCCTTCCTGCTCGCCGGAACCAAGCCTGGTCCGGAGAAGATCCGCAAGGCTTCCGAGCTTGGCGTGAAGGTCATCTCGGAAGATGAGTTTATGAAAATGATCCCTTCCTCCGGAAACGGTCCGCTTCCGGAAGAAGACCTGTTCAGTGAGACGCTATGGGGCTGAAAACTAAGATAATGCGCGCCTATCTCTGGGGCAAGCACCTCTGGGACAACCTCTGGACCCTCCAGCGGGACCAGATGTCCAAAGGGATGTCGACGCTCGTCAGGGACACCCGCCTTGTGGTGCACACCATCAGGGACTACAGCCAGCAGAAAATAGGCTTCCAGTCCTCCGCCCTCAGCTATCAGTGCGCCGTCGCCCTCATCCCTATGGTTGCCATATTCTTCGGAATCACGGGCGGTTTCGGCCTGTCGAACCAGCTCAAGGAGCTTCTCTATGAGAAGATTCCCGCCGAGCCCGACATCATAGATATGATAATGCTGGCCGCGGAGAACATTATCGATGCCGCCCAGACCGGCCTGTTCGGCGTAATCAGCATCCTGACGTTCGTCTGGGCCGTGATATGGCTGTTTATGACGGTCGAAGAGGTGTTCAACAACGTCTGGGGCGCGAAGAAGGTTGGCAGGAACATATTCAAGAGGATAGGCGTCGACATCGTCATTATGATCACCCTCCCGATGGTCATTGTCATCTTCTTTGCCGGCCAGGTGGTCTATTCGCACGTCCTGGACCTGCTGATCCCCGACATCGGAGACATAACAACCCATATGAAGACATTCCTGAACTGGGTAATCTTCGCCGGCATCGT
>CACZBP010000208.1 GCA_902779495.1 uncultured Bacteroidia bacterium | reverse complement strand
CCAGGTCTTTATCTTCTTCTCCCCGTCCGGGAAAACCTTGACGAAACTGAGTTCTATTATGCCGTCGGTGGCAATATTAAGGCCGGTGCTCTCTATGTCGAAAAAGAGCAACGGCCTCTGAAGATTGAGCTCCATAAGCTATTATCTTACCATTATTGGCATTACGATACCGAACACCTTCTGCACAGCGTCGCCTTCCTCGGCGGGGAGGATGAGGGCCGTGCGGCGCCTGACGGCGAACTTCATCACGATGTTCTCGCAGGTGAAGTTGCTCAGGATCTCGATGATGTGGGTGGACTTGAAGCCGATGACCAGGTCGTCGCCTTCATACTGGCAGGTGACGCGGTCGTGGGCTGCTATTTCGAATCCCACGTCCTGGGCGGACACCTCAAGGCCTTCTGCGCCAAGCTCGAACTTGATGATGTTGGAAGCCTTGGGAGAGCAGACTGCGATACGGCGGACCGTGTTGAGGAGCTGTGCCCTGCCGACGGAGAGGATGTTGGCGTTGTTGGTGGGGATAATCGTCTTGTAGTCAGGATATTTGCCCACTACCAGACAGGAGATGACGGTCGTCGAGCCGAAGCTGAACACCGCGGTCTTCTCATCGAACCTGACTTGAACGGGGCTCTCCTCCTTGCCGAGGACGGCCTTCAGGACGCCGGCGTGCCTCTTGTTGAGGACGAAGCTCGAGGGCTCAGCTGCCTTGACGTCGGTCGAGGTGTAGCAGATGAGCTTCTGGAGGTCGGATGCCACGAGGGTCGTGCTGTCGGGCTTGATGTCGAAGAATATACTGCTCATTATCGGGCGGCTTTCCTCGTCGGAGGAGGCATACACCGTGCTGGCTATGCCTTCGGCAAGCGTCTGGGCGGGAAGCTCTATGGTCTTCGCACCCTCACCGGCGGAGATGATCTGGGGGTAGTCGTCGGCGTTGAAATAGGGGAGGGTGGAGGCGCCGCTGGACCACGCGCACTCGAAAGAGCTTTCGCCGGTGGTGCTGATCGTCAGGGGCTGGTCGGGGAGCTCCTTGAGCAGGTCGGTGATCTGCCTGGCGGGAACGGCTATGCGGCCTTCCTCGGCGGTGCTTTCAACCGGAAGCTCGGTGCGGAGGGTGATTTCCATATCGGAGGCGGTGATCCTGAGGATGCCGCCGGAGAGTTCCAGCAGGTAGTCTTCGAGGATGGCTTCGGGGGCCTTTGAAGGGATGGCCTTCTGCACTGTCAATATCCCTTTGAGGAGTTCTGAACTTGAAACAACGAATTTCATATATGTCAATTTTTACATTTCCTTATATCCACACAAAGATATGAATTATTTTTCATTTGGCATAGAGTTTGACTTGATAAGTGAAAGACGAAATAGTAAAAACCTGAATATATGAGTAAGAATATCGTGACTTTGATGCTGTCGGCCGCCGTTGCGGGGCTGACGGCTTTTGGTGTAGTGAAAGCAAGCGCTTCATCGCTTAAGGCAGCCGATCCCACGGTCGTAGTGTCCGAGGACGGCTCAACATACCGTACTGTCAATCTGACAGACACGGACTATCCCGACCTGACGTATGCGGCAGAATCCGCCGTTGATGCCGTGGTCTATGTGGAAGTGACCGTCAAGTCCAGGCAGCAGTACCAGCTGGACCCCTTCTTCGAGTATTTCTTCGGCTCTCCCGGCCAGGGCCGCGAGCGTGAGCAGAAAGGCTCCGGTTCGGGTGTCATAATCCGCCCGGACGGATATATAGTGACCAACAACCACGTAGTGGCCAACGCCACCAAGGTGTCCGTGACCCTCAACAGCAACCAGACCTACGATGCAACGGTGGTTGGCACCGACCCGGCAACCGACGTGGCCCTTATAAAGATTGATGCCCAGGGACTTCCGACCGTCCCGTTCGGCGACAGCGACGCCCTTCGCCTCGGCGAATGGGTGCTTGCCATCGGCAGCCCCCTCGGTGAGCAGCTCCGCGGCACCATCACCGCAGGAATCGTCAGCGCAAAGGGCCGCTCGATGCCCAGCGACGGCTCCTTCAAGATTGAATCCTTCATCCAGACCGATGCTGCCGTGAATCCCGGCAACTCCGGCGGAGCCCTCGTCAACAAGAAAGGCGAGCTAGTGGGCATCAACACAGCAATCGTCTCACAGACAGGAGCTTACTCGGGCTATTCCTTCGCGGTCCCGGTTAATATCGTCAAGAAGATCGTCGGCGACCTCATCGATTTCGGCACCGTCAAGAGGGCCAAACTCGGTGTGACGATGGGCACCGTTACGGATGAAATTGCAAAAGAAATGAAACTTTCCGCCACGAAAGGCGTATATATTAACGAGGTTATCAAAGGAGGTGCGGCGGACCAGGCCGGATTGAAGTCCAAGGACGTCATCATTGCCATAGACGGCAGCCCGATTCTCACCGCGTCTTCCTTGCAGGAGAAGGTCAACAGCTACCATCCCGGCGACAAGGCCCTGTTCAAGATCATCAGGGACGGCAAGGAGAAGGAATTGGAGGTCACCTTCATGGGTGACGCGGAGAAGACCGGTACGGTGGAT
>CACZBP010000207.1 GCA_902779495.1 uncultured Bacteroidia bacterium | reverse complement strand
CATAGTTTTCCCACAGGCCGTTGGAATCGCGGAACGTGCTGATTCCGCTTTCGGCGCTCACTCCGGCGCCGGTCAGGACGACTATCTTTTTCATTTTATCTCGAAGTAATATTTCTTTGCCCAGTATTCGAACAGGGGGTCAAGCACCACTGGTTCGCCCTTCTCGTCGAACCACAGTATTTCTTTTTTGACCAGGGCGTCCTTGAGCCTCTTGACGTTGGCCGAGGAACTCAGATCGTATTTCTGCCTCGTGGGGGCGCTGGTGAGCTTGTAGTTTTCTTCCATCACGGCCTGGAGGAGGTTGATCTGGAAGACGGTAAGGCCGGACATCATAGCCATAAAGCGGGGTTCGTGGACGGCCAGCAGGCAGCCCAGGGCCTCCATCAGGGTGGATTCCACGATATATCCCTTGGAGAGGCCGTCGCATATGTTGACGAAGTGGTTGATATACCACAGGTGGTTCTTGAACAGGCGGCACATTCCCAGCAGGAGCTCGCGTTCGACCACCTTGCCGCCGGAGAGGAAGCCCCTCACGACGTGGTCTATTATCTCCTTCTCGTCCACCGGGTGCATCTGGAACTTTTCCACGAGGCGGTGGAAGCGGCCGCGGGTTTCGAATATGTCCGCCATCGCGTTGTGCATCGAGCCGCATATGATAAACGAGCAGCCCGGTTCGCTGCCGCGCATCTCCTTTATCACTTCTTCCAGAACGTCCAGCACGGTCTCGCCGTCGTCCAGGATGTCCACTTTCTCGAACTCGTCGATGATTATAATCATCTTCGTGCCAAGCTCCTCGGCCAGGGCCCAGGGAAGGCGGAACATCGCTTTCATATCATCCCTGTCCAACTCCCAGCCAACCGAGACGAGCTCGTCGGCGGCGCTGTAGCGGGCCTGGTCGAAGACGAAATGGGTGCCGGCGAGATGCTTGGCGACTATCCCGGCATATTCCCCCGGCGTCTGGGCAAGCGTCCTCATCGCAGTGGCTCCGAAGCGGAGGAGCAGCTGGGCGGACGAGCGCACGTTGAGCATCGAGAACTGTCCCACGGCGAAACGCCTGCCGGCGATGCGCATATTGAAGAGAGTCTGCTGAACCAAGGACATCTTTCCCGTCTTGGGCGGGCTGTAGAGGGCCACGTGCTCACCCTGCGAGAGCAGGTTCTCCAGGATGATGCAGTCCTCCCTGCGACCGATGAAGTTCTTGCCGGTCACGAACTTGTCGTAGATAAACGGTGAATCCATAGCAGTAACGATTGACGGGAAAGACGCCCTCGCGCTCCCCCGTCACAAATATAACAAAAATGTTAATACGTTGTTACTTTTTCAGGACAAGTTTTCCATCATATGCCTTGCTGACCTTTCGGGCAAAGTCCCTGTAACCGTCGTAACGGGACTTGTCCTCCCTGCATCTTTTCAGGGTAAGCTCCTGCTCCACAGAGATTTGTCCCCCTTCCACGACGCATTTGGAGACAAAGGAGCCCCACTCTTCATCCAGGCTGACGTCCTCGGGCAGAGCCTCTATAGACCAGCCTTCGGGAATCACGATGGTGACCTTGTCTTCGAAAGTGCGGCTGTTCCTTATCACTATGTCATTGACGCGTTCGGATTTCTGGAAGGAAAGGTAGCCGTTGATGGGGTTGATGGGAACGAAAAGGCGGTCGCCGCTCTTGTTGGCATAGAGGTTCGTTGTCATCGAATAGCCGATGGAAATCTCCGGGCAGTAATTCCTGCCGTAGAGTGGATAGTCGTCGAAATTGTCCCGTACCGAATTGACTTTCAGGTCGTTGGGAATCATCTTCAGGTAGGCGGAGAGCATCTTCGTCTGGGCATCACGGCTCCTGTCGCGGAAGCCGATATACCCCTCGACATTGAAAAGGTCCAACGTGCGGAGCGCCTGGATGGAAGCCGAGCCGTCAGGCTCAAGCTGCACCTTCGTGTACTGGAGGCTGCGATAGAGCGAGTCAGGATATGATCCTATCCTCACCAACTGGCCTCCGTCGGGCTTGATGAGGACGACCTCATGGCCTGCCGCGGAAGAATGGCGATATCCAAGGGGAAATGTCGGATTGGTACACTCTATAAAGAGCGTGTCGGACTTCTCCGGCAGGGGGACGGCCAGCATAGCGTGGTTCATCTGCCCTATGGTCGAGAAGCCAGGCAACAAGTCGCGCCTGGAGGTGTGGATGATATAATAATCGGAATCTATCCCCACCGCCTTCAGCATAGCCTGCATATAGTTGGAAAGGGCCTTGCAGTCCCCGAATCCCCTCTCGGCAACCTTGTTGGCAGGGATAGGCTTCACGCCGCCTATACCGAGGCTGATGTTGACATAACGCGTGTGCTCGCGAAGGTAATTATACAGGACTTTCACCTTGGAAAAATCATCCGGGCAGTCCTTTACCATTTCCCGGAACTTTGCCACTTCGAGGTTATCCAACTCCAGCGAGCCCTTTTGAAGGGAATACAGCCAGTCTCCATATTGCTTCCAATCTGCCTGTACGCCCTTTGTCCCCGAATATGTGAAATTCACAGGGGCGGCCAGCACGAAAGGCACCAGGGTATTCACCG
>CACZBP010000206.1 GCA_902779495.1 uncultured Bacteroidia bacterium | reverse complement strand
AATAATTGATTATGTTCAACAGTGCCGTTTTGCGACCCCTATTGAGTACCAGGGGGTTATGAAGATGCCATACTGCCGATGAAGTATGGCACATTTGTAAGTGCTTGATAATCAGCACTTGTCCAAAAACACTCACGCGGTGACTACACGGGTGGTAAACTATTCGGTGAAATTGTTGGGCGCATCAAAATGTAACAGGTCGAATTTGAGGCTGGGGACCTGTGACATCGATATTGCCTCTGAGGGGTGTGGGATGGCGTTTCGGTGTCACAGGTGGTCGAGGTGAAATTCGACCTGTGACACCGCAGGGCCGACCGAAGGACCTGCAGCGGCCTAGGTCTGGACATACCGCGGCATCTGGCAGCACGGACCACTGCCGTGTCCCCTCTACTCGTAGGTCGCCGTGTCGTCTTTGTGCCAGTAGAGGGCGGAGGGGTCGGCGGTGGGGGCGATGCGGACGGTGTGAAGGTCGGGGTTGCCGGTGCAGTGCATCATCGTAAGGCTCCCAAGGGCGCTCAGGTCAAGGGCGGTGAGGCGGTTGTCGGAGAGGCGGAGGCCGCGAAGACGGGTGCAGGAGGAGAGGTCGACCCCGGTCAGGAAGTTCTTGTGGCAGTAGAGGTTTTCCAGGGCGGTGCAGTCCCCTAACTCAATGGTGGTCAGCTGGTTGCCGTTGCAGTAAAGGCCGCGCAGGGAGGTGCAGCCGGTTAGGCTAAGGGACGAGAGGTAGTTCGTCGAGAGGCCGGCCACTTCAAGGGAGGAAAGGCCGCCAAGGTCGAGCTCTTCAAGATAGTTCTGCCAGGCTTCGAGGAAGCGCAGCGAGGAGCAGCCCCCCAGGCGAAGCTCTACCAAATTATTATTATCGCACGCGAGGGTGCGAAGCGCCAGAAGCGACGAAACGCTCAGCGATGATATCTTATTATAGGAGCAGTACAGGGACTCAAGGCCGCTGCAGGCGCTCACGTCGAGCGAGCCGATCTCGTTGAACGAGCAGTTAAGAGAGACAATGCTTGAAGGGACAGCGAGGGATTCGATGCCATTGGTGTAGCAGTCGACTGCCTTCACGCCGTCGGGAAGTTCAAGGGCGGTGAGCTTGTTATAGTAGGCTCCCAGATACTCCAGGCCGGGGCAGGGCTCCAGGGCAGTCAGCTTGTTCTCGCCGCAGTCGAGCCAGCGAAGGGCCGGAAGGCCGGCAAGGCTCAGCGAAGCGAGCGAATTATGCGAGACATCAAGGACCTCGAGCCCTTCGGGAAGGGACGTTATCTTCGACAGGCGGTTATATGATAAGTTCAACTCCTTCAAGGATTTGCACTCGCCCAGATCCACCGCCGAGAGGAGATTGTGGCTGGCGTCGAGCCTGCGCAGGTTGACCAGTTTCTCTATTCCGGTCAGAGTGCTGAGGCCTATGCCCCGGGGCCGGGTCGTCTTGTCGTTGGTATTATCCGCCCAAGACCACAACACAAGTTCGGTTATGAGCGCGGCCTCGTCGGAAAATATGCTTCCGTCGCCATCAATGTCATAATGCTCGACGAGATACTGCGTCAGCTTCTTATTGCCGAAATCAACTTCGGCGGCAGGCTCGACGGACGGCTCTTCAGAAGGCTCAACCGACGGCTCCTCGGAGGGCTCGACCGAAGGTTCGACAGAAGGCTCCACGGAAGGGTGGGCAGAAACAGGGTCCAAAGAAGGCTCCTTCTGCTCGGGAGCGGGCTTGCAGGCAAAAAGCACGGCAGCCAGCACGAAAAGACAGACCTTCCTCATAGCAGCTCCTCCAGATAGGGTTGAATGATCTGTTCCATCATCTCCAGGCCGCCGGGAGAAGGATGCAGGCGGTCATATGCGACAGCCTCGTCGATCGCCCCGTCCTTGTCAATGAAGGCGGAATACATATCTATCCAGGTATATCCTGCCTGCAGGACGGCCTCCTCGAGGATGGTGTTCAGCGTTCGGACCATCTTGGCCGGCTTGAATGAAGTGTTCCAGAAGAAGTAGTCGGTGGGGGTCAGGCTCACCACGGCCACCTTTATGCCGTTTTCGTCGGCGATTTCGGCCATACGCATAATCGTCTGGACGGTCTCCTCGAAGGCCACGTAGCCTTTGTTCTGGGCGATGTCGTTGACCCCGCCAAATATGACGACAGCCCTGGGGCTAAAGTTTATCACATCCTTGCGGAAGCGCTGGAGCATCTGGGCCGTGGTCTGGCCGCTTATGCCCTTTCCCAGGTAGGAATTGGGGGTGAAAAACGAGGAACCGTGGTCCCGGACCCAGACTTCGGTGATGGAGTCACCCATAAACACGACCGTATATGCCGACGATCTGCCGCAAGGGGCCAGCAGGAGCAGCAGCGTCAGTGCAACTACAAGCAGTTTTCTCATTGTCATATCGTTTATAGCCTTACAAAATTATAAATTTTCCGCCATATTTTAATATATTTGCAAAAATATAACGAAACGTCACGATGAACAGAAGACGCATACTGACCGTCCTGCTGGCCGCGGTGGTCCTGGCCCTGCCCGTGTGGGCAGTGTTCAAGGAGACTTCCCTGCCCCGCACGCTGAAAGTCCTTCACTACGAGCTGAAGAACACCCTCAAGGGC
>CACZBP010000205.1 GCA_902779495.1 uncultured Bacteroidia bacterium | reverse complement strand
CCAGGACGTGCGCGGTTCCGATTCGGATTTCTTCCCCTTCGTGGAGATTTTCGCAGGCGACCTTGGCGAAGATCACGCCAGCGAGCCTTATATGGACTTCGGATATGAGCTCTTCACTTATCGCAACAATGTTCAGAACACTACCCTGAACATCAAGGACGATGTCACCTACTACAAGGGAGACCACAAGTTCACCGCTGGTATCAGCTTCGAGTCCCAGATGGCACTCAACGCCTATATGCGTAACGGCACCGGTTCCTACCGTTTTGCCAGCCTGAGCGATTTCTATGCAGGAAAGGCTCCTATAGAGATGGCATTCGACTGGGGCTTCGACGGAGAAGAAGAGCCTGCAGCAAGGGTGCACTTCTACCAGATCGGCCTCTATGCACAGGATGAGTGGAATGTCAACGACCAGCTCAAGCTCACCTATGGAGTACGCTTCGACAACCTTTCCTTCGACGAGTCCGATGTCATGACCAACAACGCCGCTTATGCAATTAACTACGGCGGACGCAAGGTCGACACCGGTAAGTGGCCCAAGACCCACATCCAGGTCAGCCCCCGCCTTGGCTTCAGCTACGATGTCTTCGGCGACAAGCGCCTCAAGATCCGTGGCGGCACCGGTCTCTTCGCAGGCCGTATTCCTCTGGTGTTCTTCACCAATATGCCCACCAACGCAGGTATCGTGAAGGGCCGCGCCACCAAGATCACCGACGCTGCCACCCTCGCAGCTCTGATGCCCGGCGGAAAGATGATTACCGACCGTTGGGATATCCTCGATGCCCTCAATGGCATCAACGCTAGCAAATATCCCAAGACCATCACTCCTGAAACCGCTCCCGCCCCCAGCGAAATCGCAGGCGTGGACCGCAACTTCAAGATGCCTCAGGTGTGGAAATCTTCCATCGCTTTCGACTGGACCCTTCCCGCCAGCTTCCCTGTCACCATCACCGGAGAGTACATCTTCAACAAGACCATCAACGGTGTGATGCTCGACAACTACGCCATCTATCAGGACAACAGCGGTTGGCCTACTTTCAACGGCGCAGACAACAGGCACATCTATCCTGCAACCTACAAGTACAACAAGACCAACGCCTTCGTGCTCACCAACACCAACAAGGGCTATGGTTCCGTTGCCACCATCTCCATCAATGCAGAGCCTGTCAAGGGCCTGGACTTCACTGCCGCATACACCCACACCGTCAGCAAGGAAATCACCGGTATGCCCGGTTCCAACGCTGCAGCCGCTTGGCAGTACATCCCTTCGGTGGATGGTCCTAACTTCAACGTGCTTCACAACTCCAGCTACAACCTGCCTGACCGTCTGATGGCCTCCATCAGTTACACCGACAAGGCACACAACCACTGGAGCCTCCTTTATGAGGGCCTCCGCTACGGCGGCAACAGCTACCTCTATTCCAACGACTTCAACGGTGACGGCTACGCCTACGACCTGATCTACATCCCTACCGATGACGAGATTGGTGTCGGCGCCGGTGCCCAGTTCCGTTTCGCAACTCAGGAGGATATGGACAAGTACGTCGAGTTCGCAAAGCAGGATGAGTATCTCAGCAGCCACAAGGGCAAGTATGCCGAGGCTTATGCAATCACCCAGCCTATGCGTCACATCTTCGACTTCCGCTATGCACACGACTTTATCGTCAAGGCCGGCAACACCAGGAACATCCTCCAGCTCAGCCTAGACGTGCAGAACATCGGCAACCTCTTCAACTCCCAGTGGGGTGTCAGCAAGACCTGGAACACCGACGTGCCTCACGACAACAACGGAAACGCCAAGCTGTTCAAGTACGAGCGTACCGATGCCGACGGCGTGCCTGTATTCTCTACCAATGTGGGCAAGGGCGTAAGCACCTGGGACTACACTCATACTCTTGCCAACTGCTGGTATATGCAGATCGGCGTCAAATACATGTTTAACTAATAAATCAGGTTCGATATGAAATTGAGATATTTACTTACTTCTCTCGTTGCTGCCGCTGCCATGCTGGTCGGCTGCACCCAGGAGGAACCTGTTTCCAAGCTCTCAGGGCTGGAAGTCGACAACGACTACGTATCCGTCGCGGCTGACGAAGGTTCGGCCGTTACCATAAAGGTCAAGGGAGATGATTCCTGGACCGCTGCTATTCCCGACACAAAAGTCGACTGGCTTACTGTCAATCCCACCTCCGGCGCTGCCGGACAGGAAGTGACCGTGACCTTCACTGCTTCCAAAGCCGCTGCGGCGGCCCGTGGCACCGAGGTCCATTTCACCATGGGTTCCAAGGTCAAGATCGTAAAGGTCAACCAGCAGGCCCCCGCAGGCGTCGAGGTCAAGGCCTCGACCGTCGCTGAGGTTCTCGCCGGCGATGAAGGCAAGACCTACCGCGTCACCGGAACCGTCGTCAGCATTGCCAATACCTCTTATGGCAACTGGTATATGAACGACGGCACTTCCGAAACCAACCTCTACATCTACGGAACCTTCAACGCCAAGAGCCAGTATCCGAAGGATGCTGAAGGCGGCTGGGCAGGCTTCGGAATCGAAGTCGGCGACAAAGTGACCGTGGAAGGCCCCAAGACCGTCTACAGCGGCAC
>CACZBP010000204.1 GCA_902779495.1 uncultured Bacteroidia bacterium | reverse complement strand
GCTGCTTGCGGAGGGATTCGCTGCCCAGGAAGGATATTTCTTCCAGCTCGTCGCTGGGGATGGAGCTCAGGTTCCTGAGTTCCTCTTCGGTCTCGGTGATCTGCCAGACCGCGATGGTTGCTTCGTTTTCTAGGGTTTTCTTTAAATAAAGTGCCATAAGGTGTTATGATGCGATGGAGTCGGCTTTTCCCAGGTACGACAGACCGGTCTGCGGGGAGTATGCGCAGACGACGAAGTCCTCGCCGAAGCCGTCTTCACTGACGGGGCGGGTGACAATAAGGAATGATCCGGAAGATATGCCGCACGATAACGGGTCGTCAGATATCTGGCCCGCTAGGTTTCCTTGGTCCGTTATAGAACTGGGAGGCTCCATATAAAATCTTCAACAAAATTTACGCTTGCAAAGATAATCAATCTCTTTGAATTAATGCAAATATTTTTTGCTAACTTTGCACTGCTTTTGGACAAGACAGTTATTAACATTATATTTTTGAAATGAAATTCTTGACAAACGAAAAACTGGTCATCGTCGGCGCCGCCGGTATGATCGGTTCCAACATGGTCCAGACCGCCTGTATGCTGGGCCTCACCCCCAACATCTGCCTGTATGATATCTTCGAGCCCGGCCTGAAAGGTGTCCTGGCAGAGATGGACCACTGCGCATTCCCCGGTGTCAACCTCACCGCAACCATCGACCCCGCAGTGGCTTTCAAGGATGCAAAATATATCATTTCCTCCGGCGGAGCACCCCGCAAGGAAGGTATGACCCGTGAGGACCTGCTCAAGGGCAACTGCCAGATCGCAGCCGAGTTCGGCGAGAACATCGAGAAGTACTGCCCCGACGTGAAGTTCGTCGTGGTTATCTTCAACCCCGCCGATGTCACCGCCCTCACCGCCCTCATCCGCAGCGGCCTCGCTCCCGAGAAGCTCACCTCGCTGGCAGCCCTAGACTCCACCCGCCTCCAGGAGGCCCTCGCACAGGAGTTCGGCGTGCAGCAGTGCAAGGTGACCGGCGCCCACACCTATGGCGGCCACGGCGAAGCCATGGCAGTCTTCGCCTCCGGCGTCAAGATTGACGGCAAGCCCCTTGCCGAGATGGGCCTCAGCGCAGAGCGCTTCGAGGAAATCAAGCACAACACCATCCAGGGCGGCAGCAACATAATCAAGCTGCGCGGCCGCAGCTCCTTCCAGAGCCCGGCCTACCAGGCAGTCAAGATGATTGAAGCCGCAATGGGCGGCGAGGTCTTCACCTGGCCTGCCGGCACATATGTGAACCAGGGCAAGTACAAGAACGTGATGATGGCAATGCCCACGGTCATCGACGCCACCGGATGCCACTACACTATGCCTGAAGGCACTCCGGAAGAGATCGCAGCCCTCGACGCCTCCTACGAGCACCTCGTAAAGATGCGCGACGAGATCATCTCCCTGGGCATCATCCCCGCAGTTGCCGACTGGTCCAAGGAGAACGCCTGCCTTTAGAGCGTGAAGTGCCGGGCCCATATCATAGGCCTGCTGGTCCTTGCGCTTTCAGGATGTCAAAAAGGGCCGGCAAGCCCCTCCGCTTCGGAGGAGCCCGCACTTAAGAGTATAGCAACCTCCGTCCGTGAGCTTAGGCTCGAGGACGGAGGTTTTGTTGATTTTGAGTTCAGCGTAGTCCAGACTGGATATGAGTTCAACTACAATGTCTTCTCCAGGGACTGCCAGGTGAGCCTTGTGCGCACAGACGGCACGGTGAGCCGCAACTTCATCCTTACAGGGATTTCCCCCCAGACCCGCCCCGGCACGTACAAGGCCACGGTCACTGACCAGAAGGCCGCCAGGGAATATGACGAATCCTGCCAGCTGACCCTTACCTCAGGGCAGACAAAGGTCACGACTGCGATGTTCCGCGTCGTCAAGGTGGCCGTCGGCGGGGATAAGGAAGAAGCGGTCAAGACAGGTCTTCCGGTCATCACGCTGAACACCTCCGGGCCTATATTGTCCAAGACGACGTGGGTGAGCGGAAAGATATCCATCGACGGGGTCGACTCCTATCCGGACCTTGCCGAAATGGCCTGCGAGGTCCGCGGCAGGGGCAACACCACTTGGCGGTGGCCCAAGAAACCATATACCATCAAGCTGGAGAGCAAGACCTCCGTGCTCGGGATGCCCAAACACAAGAGATGGGTCCTGCTGTCCAACTTTATGGACCGCACCCTGCAGCGCAATCTCGTCGCACTGCACATCGGCGCCGGCTCCCGCCTGGCGTGGACGCCCCGCTATGTGCCTGTTGAGCTGGTGCTCAACGGCATCCACTACGGACAGTTCCTGCTCACCGAGCAGATCCGCGTGGACAAGAACCGGGTGAACGTGGCCGAGATGAGCACTGCGGACAACAGTGGCGAAGCTGTGACCGGAGGCTACCTGCTGGAGCTGGACTTCCACTTCGACAACGAAATCCAGTGGAAGGACCACGACATTCCTTTCGCGGTGAAATATCCCGACGAGGAGGATGCCACTCCCGAACAGGTCGAATATATCAAGGACTATGTCGCAAAGACGGCCGAGGCACTCTACGGCGAGGATTTCTGCGACCCCGAGAAGGGATATGCCGCCTGGATAGACACA
>CACZBP010000203.1 GCA_902779495.1 uncultured Bacteroidia bacterium | reverse complement strand
GTCCGCCCCGAAAACGGCATCTACGACAGGACCTACTCCGAAAAGGAAGTCATAGACATAGGCTATGAGCCCATCCATCTTGGCGACCTTGCCCCGAACGGCTCCCAGCTGCGCCCGCACATAGTCTGGTTCGGCGAAGCCGTCCCGAAGATAGAAAGGGCCATAGACGAAGTGTCCAAGGCCGACATATTGCTCATAGTCGGCTCCTCCCTGCAGGTCTATCCCGCAGCAGGCCTGTACCGCTATGCCCCCTCCGGCGCTCCGATATATATCATAGACCCCCAGGACGTCATAGTCCACGACTCCCGCCTTAAGCATATCCGGGCCAAAGCAACCGACGGAATGAAAAAATTCGTCGAAATGCTTGCAGAATGAGAAATCTTTGCTAACTTTGCGGTCCCTAAAGAAAAGGAGGTGTAAAGTTATGATCATAGTACCGGTTAAAGAAGGTGAAAACATCGAGAGGGCGCTGAAGAGATTCAAGCGCAAATTCGAGAAGACGGGAGCCATCCGTGAGCTTCGCGCACGCAAGAACTTCGTCAAGCCTTCCATCAAGAAGAGAGATCAGATGATGAAAGCCATCTATGTGCAGCATCTCCAGCTTCAGGACGAGCAGTAATCTGCCCGAAAGTTATAAGGGACGTTGAAATTTCGGTTTCAACGTTCTTTTTTTGTCCTTTATTCATTATATTTGTATGACATAGACTTTCGGATATGGCTAAAGGGAAACTCAAATGGTTAAAGATAACGCTGGGCGTGATTGCAGGCCTTGTGCTGCTCGTCCTGCTGGTGCTGAGGATAGTGCTGTCGTCGTCCTTCCTGACGAAGACGGTGAACAAATATGCCCCGCAATTTGTCGACGGCGACCTGTCGTTCAGAAAGATATCCGCCAGCGTATTCTCTTCATTCCCCTCCGTCGGCCTCACCCTCGAAGATGCCGTCCTGACCTATCCGCACGACCGTTTCGCCCGCTTTGACTCCCTGATGATCCGCAGCCGCCTGCGCTCCAAGGGGCGTGCTGAAGCAGCCGACACCCTCGCTTCGTTCCGTAAGCTCCACGTCGCCGTCAACCTTCCCGGCCTTGCCGGCGGAAAAATCCATATCCACGACATAACCCTCGACGGAGCCCGCATCTTCGCACACCAGTATGACTCCGTCACCGCCAACTGGAACATATTCAAGACAGGGGAGTCCGACCCTGCCGACACGACCTCCTCGTCGCTGCCTCACGTGATAATCCACCGCCTCGCCCTCGGCGGCAAGCCCTATATAGTCTACACCAGCCCCTCCGACACGGTCTTTGCCGGCCTGAGGATGAAGTCGCTTGACTTCAAGGGCCGCCTGGACATAGCCGACCTTTGGGACCACCGTCTGGACTTCGCGATGGACAGCCTCTTCGTGCACGGACGCCTTCCGGCCGACACGCTTGCAATGGCCCTGGACCATCTCGGTCTCAAACAGCACGGTGAGCAGTATGACGTGGACCTGGCCGCCAAGGCATATATGGCCACCAAGGCCACCGGCCGCCTGAAAGTTCCGGTCAATCTCCGAAGCACCGTATCCTTCCCCGAGAAGGATTTCAAAGACATATCCCTGAAGGACCTTGCCGCGCGTTTTGCCACCATATCCCTCAAAGGCGACGCCGACCTTAAACTTCGCACCGACAGCACCTATGTCCGTGCCGAACTTGGCATAGACACCTGCTCGGTCGACAGGACCATCAACTATTTCGCAAAGAACTTCCTGCCCAAGGCCCTCGGCCTCAAGACCGACGCGGTCATTACCCTCACCGCCCTTTGCGACGGCTGGTACAAGCCATCCGACCGCACCCTCCCCGAGCTGATAGCCGAGCTGGTCATCCCCGAATCTGCCGTCGCATATGACGGCCTGGACTACAAAGGCAACATCGTGGCCGACATAAATGCCACGACCGACAAATATGGCCGCCTCGACGTGGTGATGAACAAGATAGGGGTGGATATCGCCGGTGCATCCGTCAAAGGCTCCGCCGCTGCCGAGGATGTCCTCGGCCCCGACCCGCTGCTGGACCTCGACCTCAAGGCCAAGGCCTCCCTCGCGAAGCTTGGCTATCTCCTGCCCGAAGGAATGGTCGCGACGGGCGATATAGACGCATCCCTCTCCGGCCTCATATTCCTCTCGGATGCAAACCTTTACAACTTCTCCAAGTCCGACCTCAAGGGTTCCGTGGTCAGCCGGGAAATCCGCCTGGACGACTCCCTTGACACCCTTAACGCCTATCTTGGCAACATCAACCTGGGCCTCGACAAGGCCGGCAAGATGGGCCGCCTGGGAGCGGATATCCTCGGCCTCACCGGCACGGTGGACACCCTCTATGCCACATATGGCTATAACACCGTTATCAAGGGAAGCAAACTGTTCCTCGCCGCCCAGAATGCCGAAACGACCAGCAGCGAGGAGTTCGGCAGCGAAGTCAAGCCCATAGTGGGCTACCTGCGTGCCTCCAACCTCACGATGACCGGGCAGGATTCCCTGTACCTGAGCATCCGAGGCACGTCGAACAGTTTCAAATATTCCGCCAGGAAGGAAGGTGAAGCTGAACTTCCCATCCTGTCCGTGTCCAGCCGCAACAAGGGCATATTCCTTCGCAGCGGCTATAACAGGATAGGC
>CACZBP010000202.1 GCA_902779495.1 uncultured Bacteroidia bacterium | reverse complement strand
CCACAACCGCATCCGCACCCTCCTTGCTCCCTCCTCCGCAAGGCACATTCCTCCACCCCACCTCCAACGCACTTCCACCACACCAGCCTTCCACGCCCCTGTATGGCACCTTCCACGGAAGTGCGTAACACCAGTCAGCACCCTACCAGCCCTCCAGCCCCTTCCAGACCACATTCCTCCACCCCACCTCAAACGCACTTCCACCACACCAGCCTTCCACGCCCCTGCAGGGCACCTCCCCTGGAAGTGCGTAACAAAAGTGACGTAACGGAAGAACAGCAGCGGATAATTAGTAGCGGAAAGATCTTCAGGAAGGGAGGCAATCACTTTTTTGTGCACAAAAATCTCGGAAGCATCGCTGTAAATACCTAATAATCAGCGAAATAAAAATTAGTCGTTTACATATTTTTTAAACGGATAATACTGTCGTAACTTGCAGCCGAAAAATAGTAGCAGATCCGCCGCAACCGGAGCCCGGCCAGAAACGTCTGGAGCACCGCAGCGACACGAAAAGCACCGCCGCAGTACGGCCAAACCGGAACGCAGCAGCACCGCAACCGCACGGCAGCCAGCCCAGAAGCACGGAACGCAGCAGCACCGCAACCGCACGTCGGCCAACCCGAAACCACGGACCCGCTACGAACAAGGCCAAGGGATTCGCCTGGAAGAATCCTGAACTAATAACTACAAACGCCATGGATAATAGACCGGCATTTATGTCACCTGAACTATTCGCCGAAATGCGGGCGAAGTACCCGAAATTCTACGAGCCCTGGAAAGAGGACGAAGTCGAAAGGGTCAAACAACTATTCGAAGAAGGGAAATCAATGGAGGATATAGCAAAGGATATCCAACGATCCCCGAAATCCGTCCGGATGAAGCTGAAGGCATTGGGACTATATACCCCAGTGAACAAATCCCGAGCCTGGACCACAGATGACGACGAGACCCTCAAGGATATGTATCGGGACGGCGTCTCTTTCGACGATATGGCAACCCAGCTCGACCGCAGTCCCAAAGCAATTGTAGCCAGGCTGGTACGCCTGCGGATGAACCTGTTCCCTGCCTAGCGATGAAGCAACTTTACCACGTATGCTACTCCTCGCCGGACGAGGTGATGTACCGGGACGTATATGACTACTGTATGTATATTAACGTATTGGCACTCAGGACTTTTTCTGACGAACTAAGGCTACTTGCCGATGCTGAGCTTTCCGACCACGCACACCACTGTATGTATACGGACAAGCCGGCCAGAAAATGCGGAGATATACGTCATTCATATACATCTCACTTCAACGCCAGGTATCATCGCAGCGGAAGGCTTGGAGAAATTGGCTGTTTCTGCAGTCCGTTGTCGGGGCAAAGACATATAACTGCCTGCCTTAGTTATATCCTCCGTAACGGGCTGCACCACGGCCTTGCCGCCAGCGCCTTCGGATATCCTTTCAGCTCTATCCACGAAATGTTCACCAAGGAGCTGCATATGAATACGTCATATTCCCCAAACAAGAAGTTGAAATTGCCTCGCAAGAGCAAATATCCGGACGAGTACAGGATGGACGAAAATGGTATATTCCTCCGCTCCTCGTTTATGGAAATCGGGCTTGCGGAGTCGTATTTCATATCCCCCAGGAACTTCCTGTATATGATGAACCGACCTTCCGACGAGCGCTGGAAGAATGAGCAGATGGCCGACAACACCTCTGCGGAGCCGATAACCCTCGCCCTGGCAGAACCTACTTTTCTCGACAGGGAGATTGCCGAACTGGCTGATAATGAGACTGGTAGGCGATTCGATCCGTCCAAAATGGACGACCTTGCCCTCTGTCACCTGATAGACCACGAAATCGTTCCGAGTTTCAAGGCATCCTCCATCTACGAACTCCCCCGCACTGTCCGTACCGACATAGCCAACAGCTTGTACTCCCGCTACCACCTCCCGCGCAAGCAGATTGCCAGGTGCATGGTAGTGTAGGTGAAACGAGGGATGGGATGGCGACGCCGCCGGACGACCACGAAGTCCGGCGGCTAACTACACCAGGCGCTGGCTCCAGGCTCAGCCACGGCTGGAGCCGGGAGGCGCTGTCACGTTGCCAGAAGGAGTATGGCATAGAAAAAGGGGCAACGGGAAAGGCGCAGACAAGGCATAGGGTTGGCACCGCCGCCGGAATAAAGCACCTCCGGCGGCTACAGGACGATTTTTTCCGAGCTCGATGAAAGCGGCTCGGAAAAAAACGCCTGTTGCCAGGTGCGGCGACGGGAGGCGCTACGCACTTCCACGGGAGGTTCCCTACAGGGGCGTAGAAAGCCGGTCGGGTGGAAGTGCGTTGGAGGGGGCGGGAGGAAAAGCGCCGTGCAGAGGGCTGGAGGGCAGGTGCGGCGACGGGAGGCGCTACGCACTTCCACGGAAGGTGCCCTGCAGGGGCGTGGAAAGCCGGTCGGGTGGAAGTGCGTTAGAGGGGACGGGAGGAAAAGCGCCGTGCAGGGGCCTGGAGGGCCGGTGCGGCGACGGGAGGCACTACGCACTTCCACGGGAGATGCCCTGCAGGGGCGTGGAAGGCCGGTCGGGTGGAAGTGCGTAGTGCGTTGGAGGGGGCGGGAGGAAAAGTACCCTGGAGGGGCCTGGAGGGCCGGTGCGGCGACGGGAGGCGCTACGCACTTCCACGGGAGATGCCCTACGGGCGCGTGGAAGGCCGGTCGGACGGAAGTGCGTTGGAGGGGGCGCGGCGTCCCCCAAAAAAAGCGAAAGCGGCGGCAGCACGTGCGCTGTCGCCGCTCTGTTCTGCGGACCAGAAGCCCAGCCCTAGGCGCCCCCCAAAAAGGGGCCCAGCCGCCTACCCGTTCACCTCGAGGCGGCCGATTTCGAGGCCCCATTGGCCGTCCTGGACGATGGGGACCTGGCGGCCGTCGAGGTCGGTGGCCCAGACGATGCCGTCGAGGAAGGTGTGGGAGTGGCCGTCGATGACGATGTCGACGCCGCGGGTGCCGGTGATGAGTTCAGCGTCGGTGAGCGGCGGGTCGAAGCCCATATGCGACAGGAGGATCACCAGGTCGCATTTCTTTTCGTCGCGCAGGAAGGCGGCCCACTTGTTGACGACCTCGAAGGCGTCCAGCAGCGGGAGGCGGTCGGAGGTGTTGCGGTCGACCAGGCGGGTCAGGTCCGCCAGGGTGCCGATGATGCCGATCTTATAGCCGCCGCGGCGGACGATGGTGTAGGGCTTGACATACTTGCCGAGCTCGAAGGAGGAGAAGTCGTAGTTGGCGCAAACGACTGGCATTCTGCACTTTGCGAGGCGGGCGGCGAGGTCTTCGATGCCGTTGTCGAACTCGTGGTTGCCCAGAGCGACGGCGTCATAGCGCATAGCGTTCAGCGTCGCGACCTCCAGCGAACCGCCGATCACCGAATAGTACGAAGTGCCCTGGTTGAAGTCGCCGGCGTGGAGCAGCAGCACATTGCGGCGGCCTTCGGCACGGCGGACGGAATCGATATATGCGGCACGCTCGATGACTCCCCCCTGCCCCGTGGCGCGGTCGGCCTCGAAGTGGCTGTGGGTGTCGTTGACGTGCAGGATGACAAGATGCTTGGCCCGGGGTGCGCAGGCCACGACGCACAGCGCCAGAAGCAGCAAAAGACGTTTATTCATATACTATCCTCCCGTCAGTTTGATATTGGATGGGCTGTCCGGCCTCGTTCAGACGAAGCACATACGGCAGCATTACATCAATGATATTCAGGTCTTTATATTCCTCCAGCGACACGGCATTGCGGGCCACGAAGATATCGTCACCGCCATTGAGCAGGAAGGATATCGTGGCGACGCCATATATGGCAGAATCGTCAATAGGCTTGCCGTCCACCATCGCAGACACCAGCTTGCCGTCCTTCACCACGCACCGGGCGCCGCCGACGACCTGCCAGGAATTCGCCGCGAACTGCTCCAGCAACGCGCGCACTTCCTTGCCGCGGAGCTCCACGAAGCAGAGGTAGTTCTTGAAGGGGAACATCGAAAGGATATCGTCCTTGAGCACGGGCCCTGCGGGCATATCCACCCTGATTCCGCCGAAATTCGTTATACCCACCGAGACGTGCTTTCCGGCCTTCTCCTCGACCGCCCGCATAATCTCGTCGATATACCAGTCGCTCAGCGCGCACTCCGGATAGGAGCGCAGCATCACTTCCGGTGAATAACCTATAACCTGCTTGACATCAGCCATTTGCGACTGTGCATCGATAAGCAGTTTGGCCACGCGAGGAGTGACTCCGCAGCGGAAGGCCACCCCGTTCGGGGCGGTGTAGCCCCACACCGATACGGTGCCGAGGGCCTCCCTCACGTTGTCGGCCGTGGTGGCGGTCACGCCGGTGCGTGAACCATCCACGCGAACCCGCTTCCAGGAGAAG
>CACZBP010000201.1 GCA_902779495.1 uncultured Bacteroidia bacterium | reverse complement strand
AATATCCGCCAGCTCAAGAACGTAGCCGAGACAGTCACCGCCCTTGAGTCGGAGAGGCTCGTGCCCGGTTCCGACAAATGCGTCGTGGACGCATCCGCGCTGGCCAGGTACATGCCCAAGGAAGACTCCATGCTTCCGGCACTTGTGCCCGGTGAAGGGAAGGGCGGCTCCATGTCCGAGTCGGACAAGCAGGAGATACTTGGCTACATCTACCGCCTCAAGCAGGAGGTGGACCGCCTCAAGGCCGTGGTAGGGGCCGGCGGAGCCTCTGTCCAGGCTGCGGCTCCCGCTGGACGGGCGGTCGTTCAGCCGGGTCAGTCGGTGGCCCGCCCCATAGTGGAACGTGACCCCTCGGAGCAAAACCCTTTCCCCGGGAGCGAACCTTCCGTGATACGTCCCGGAGTCGGACAGGAGGATCCCGAGGAGCAGTTGCAGGAGGACCAGAAGTACGGCGGATATTCCGAAACGCCACAGGCTTCCGGGACCGTCATCGAGATCCACGGCAACGACCATGGCAAGTCCCTCAGGGAGATCGAGCGGGACAACATCTACGAGGCGCTCCGTGCCCACAAGGGCAACCGTAAGCTTGCTTCCAGGCAGCTGGGTATATCCGACAGGACCATCTACCGGAAGATCAAGCAGTTCAATCTTGAAAACATCAATTGGGAAGACTAGCTTTGCACGTCAGATGAACAAAAGGCTCATTACTTTCGCCGCAGTCGTCCTGGCCGCCCTGGCGGTCGGTGGATGCAGCGTGGTGAACTATTCGTTTTCAGGCACTTCCATCCAACCGGACGTGAAGACCGTGACCATCAACTACTTCGGCTACAAAGCGCTTAAGGTCAACCCCAGCCTCAGCAACCTGCTCACTGAGGCGATGAAGGACAAGTTCCGCAAGCTCACCAAGCTCGAGCAGGTCGACGAGGACGGCGACATGGAACTCACGGGCGAGGTGACCGGCTACGAGGTCAGGGCGTCGTCGGTGACGGCCAACGAAGTGGCTGCCCAGAACCGTCTGACGGTGTCGGTAAAGCTCAAGTTCACGGACAAGAAGTATCCCGAAGAGGACTTCGAGAAGAGTTTTTCGGCATATTCGGATTTCGATTCCTCCAATTCCCTGGATGCCGTCGAGGCCCAGTTGTGCGACGAGATCGTGGAGAAGCTCGTGGAGGACATGTTCAACGCCTGCGTGGCGCAGTGGTAGTTGCCGTGGAGGGAAGCATATTCATGACGAATCAGAAGGAGATGCATAATACAGTGGCAATGGAAGGGAAGCGGCCGGATCTCGGGACGCTCTCCCTCGGCGACCTTATGGAGGTGATCAAGGAATATCCGTGGTTCGGGGCTGCCCGCAAGGAGCTCTGCGCCAGGATGTCCGGCATCGGCGGAAACGACTGGGGAACAGTGCAGTATGCCGATGCCGCGATGTACATCCCTTCCAGGGAACTCATCGCTGAGATGGTCCTGGCCGCCCCCGCGGATGGTTCTGCGGTCCGGGATGCAGCCGCCGTGATCAAGGAATATATCGCTCCGTCCGCCCCGGCAGGCAGTGCCATGGCCGCCGGCACCCGCACCGCCGCCCCTGCTGCAGCTTCCGCCGGCCCCGCCGGAGTCGATCCTGTCCGGACTGCCGCTGCCGCTTCCGCCGGCACCCGCACCGCCGCCTCTGCTGCCGCTTCCGCCGGCGAGGTCGGCGCCTCTGCCGCCTCCGGCCAGGTGTACAGAAGGACCGTGGTCCCCGTGGGTGGCGATTTCTTCAGCAAGGAGGAATATGCCAGCGTGACCCGCGAAAGCGACAAGGTGTTCTCACGCTTCAAGGCCGCTAGGAGCGAGGCGGACGAGGAGGGAAAGTGGAAGGATCCCGAACTCGGATTCTGCACTGAAACCCTCGGAAGGATCTATGCCGAACAGGGTTATTTCGATGAAGCCAAGAAGATTTATTCCCGCCTAATGTTGCGATATCCGGAAAAAAGTGCTTACTTTGCATCCCTTATTCGGAAATTGGACACGGAAAATTAAAAAGTTAAGAATATGAGCGCATTATTCACAATCCTCACAGTACTGATTGTAATAGCCAGCATCCTGCTTGTCATCGTCGTGCTTCTCCAGAACGGGAAGGGCGAGGGGATGGCCAGCAACTTCACTTCGGCTAATCAGACCCTTGGCGTAAGGCAGACTGCGGATATCCTCGAGAAGGTGTCCTGGGGTCTTGTGACCTTCATCCTGGTTGTCTCCATCATCACGTCCCTCATCGCAGGGAACAAGGGCGCAACCGAGACCTACGACCTCGAGGAGCCTACCGAGCTTCCTTCGCCGATAGTCAACCCTGCGGCTCCCGCAGAAGTTCCTGCTGCTGAAGCTCCTGCAACTGAAGCTCCTGCAACTGAAGCTCCCGCAGCCGAGGCTCCCGCAGAGCCCGCCAACTAGAGGATTGGTTCCGCCCTGCTGACAATCTGTCAGTTTCCGGGCGCTGGAACATTATTTGACCTTAGGATGTCTGGCCGCACGCCGGGCATCCTTTTATTTGTGATACCCGCTCCCGGGGCAGGCAAGGTCCTGTCCGGCAGCTGTTTGCAGAGGGCGGCCGCAGAGACGGGCAGGCTGGCGCCTGCCTTGCGATTATTTGAAGGCCGGGCGGGCAGTTCCTGCGCGGCGATATTAAAAAAAGGAGCAACATTATGGAAAACACGAACAGCAAACTGCAGTTCCTTCCCAAGTAC
>CACZBP010000200.1 GCA_902779495.1 uncultured Bacteroidia bacterium | reverse complement strand
TTGCCCCACTCGGACAGCATCCAGTCGAGGTCGAAGGAGTCGAAGCCGGGACCGGGAACGCCAAGGGCGGCGTTCTTGTCGGCGGCGCTGAAATAGCGGCCGCGCACCGCGTCCACCTTGTCCTTCGCGCCGGAGGAATCGCCTTCGCGCATAAGGCACTCAGCCACAATGTAATAGGCTTCGCTGAGGCGGAACTCGACGTCGTCGATGCTGCGGTAGTCACCGGCACCGTCGGGGTAGGCGGGGTACTTTATGAGGCGGTAGCCCGAGTTGTCCTCGCCATAGTAGGAGCACATAACGGGTTCCACGCTGGCAGGATTGCTGAAGGTAGCCACCTGGTCCACGTAGTAGAGGTCATATCCCGAATATTCGCAGTCGGCGTCGGCCGCGGTGGGGGTAGTTGTGCCGTAGGCATACTGGTATCCCATCGCGAAATTGCCCTTCCAGTTGCCGTCGAGGTCGCAGGTGAAAGGCTGGCGGCGCACGTCGCGCGGGTCGAACCTCTCGAACACTGCTCCGAGTTTGTCGTTATAGGGAGCATCCAGGAAGCTGACGCCGCCGGTGTCGGTGCCCTTGGCGGTAACGATGGTGCCGCTGTTGTCGTGGGAAGGAACCACTATCATACAGTTCCAGCCTTTGGCATCGCTGCTGGGGCATCCGAATATATCCTTGAAGGCATATCCGAAGAACGGCGCGTTACGCATATTGGCGAGGTTGCCGGAGCTCTGGCCGAACTCGCAGGCGAAGCCGAATATGAGTTCCTGGCTGGCAGTGCGGTTGCCGGTGCTGTAAAGCGTACGGTAGTCAGGATCAATGATATAGGTGCCGTAGTCGCCGCCGATTATCTGCTGGGCGATGGTCTTGGCCTCGTCGAAGGCAGGAGTGCCGGTGAAGAGCTCGCTGTTCAGGGCGAGGCGTGCACGCAGCAGGCGGTTGGCGGCCTTGTTCATACGGTTCACCGCATTGACGGGCAGGCCGTCCACGCTCTCGTCGAGCTCTTTGGCTATGAAGTCATACACGCTCTTGCAGCCTGCTTCGAAGGAACCCAGGCGGCGGGACTCGCTCGGCGGGACCTCGGAGCTAACGTTCTTGCAAAGGGGAATGGCGCCGCCCCATATCTCGAATATGTTGTAGTAGGCCCAGGCACGCAGGGAACGGACTTCCGACACGTAGGACGCGATGGTCTCGGGGGTAGTCATAAGGTCCTCTGCCTTAAGGGTTTCCATATCGTAGAGGATGGTGTTGCAAAGGCCTATGGTAGTCCAGGCCTTTTCCCAGGTCTTCAGTATTATCACGGACTCGGAATTCCAGTTGTGGATGGAAAGGACGTATTTCTCGCCCTCGTCATAGCCCCAGTTGGTGTTCCAGATGCGCCAGGCAATCTGGTCGGAGGAGAGCTCCTGAAGGTAGTAGAACCACTCGGCGTAGTCGCTTGCGGCCTCGTCATAGATGGAGGCGATGGCGGCTTTTAGGCTCTGCTCGTTCTCATAATAGACGCTCTTGTCCACGACGTTGTAGACGTGCTCGTCCAGGTTCACGCAGCTGCCAAGTGACAGAGCCGCTATGGTTGCAGATAGGATTGCTGTTATCTTTTTCATATCGTATCCTCCTTGGTATTAGAATCTTGCAGTTACACCGAGGGTAATCTGGGCTGCAGCGGGATAGGCTCCGTTGGTGTCGATGCCGGGAGTCAGGCCGTTGGAGTTGACCAGCGAAGGGTCGGAACCGCCGTACTTGGTGATGGTGAACACGTTCTTTGCCGCGAGGTAGAGCCTCAGGCTGTCGAATACTTTCCAGTTACGGGTGTTGAAGTTGTAGCCGAGGGTGACGGTCTGGAGCTTGAAGTAGCTGCCGTCATAGAGGAAGAAGTCGGACACCACGCCGCCGCTCGTGTTGATGAAGGCGAAGTCGGTGTAGGCGTCGCGGTAGACGTTGGCGCTGCCGGAGCCCTTGAGGCCCATTCCGTACTGGCGCATATTGAAGATCTTGTGGCCGAAGGCACCCGTGAAGAACAGGTTGAGGTCGAAGTTCTTATAGCGCAGCGTGTTGTTCCAGGAGAGGAACATCTTGGGGACGGTGCTGCCCAGATATGTCTTCCAGGCGGGGTTGGCGTAGGTGACGTCGATGGGGTTGCCGTCGCCGTCTGCGATCTGCATATTGCCGAGATTGTCCACGCCGAGGTACCTGTAGCCGTAGATCTGGCCGATCTCCTCGTTCTCGTTCACCCTGAAGAAATACTCGGTGGAACCTATGCCGGGCTTCTGGTAGAGCTCCAGGTAGGTCGCATCGTCGGTGAGGTGGGTGAGGAGGGTCTTGCCCACGGAGGCGTTGATGCCGGTGGTCCAGCTCAGGCCGTTGCCGCTGCGCAGCACATCGTATTCGACCGAGAGCTCGGCGCCGTAGTTCATCGAGGACGAGACATTCTTGAATATCTTGCTGTAGACAAAAGGAGGCTGGGGGGCGTTGGTCGTGTAGAGCAGGTCGCGGTTGCGGCGCACGAACAGGTCGACGCTGGCGCGAAGGCGGCTGTCAAGCGCGACTGCATCCACACCGAGGTTGAAGCTGTCCATATACTCCCACGCGAGGTCGGGGTTCTGGTTGGCGGTAGGGGCATATCCCTGAATCCACTGCCCGTCAATGTAATACTTGCCGCGGGCGCCATATGTCGCCAGCGACTGGTAGGCTCCGAAGTCTGAGCGGCCGGTGATACCGAAGGAGAACCTGGGCTTGAGGCTCTGGATGTCCACGCCGTCCATAAAGT
>CACZBP010000199.1 GCA_902779495.1 uncultured Bacteroidia bacterium | reverse complement strand
AGTTGATGGAGAGGGTATATGCATTGGCCTGTCCCATCTTCACGACCACCTCAAGGTAGCGCTCGGGGCTTATCTGGTCGCCCGGGACGGGATGGTAGAGGGGGTTGGGGAAATAGACAGGGTTGTAGCAGACGAAGTAGCCGGCTTTGTTGAGGTTCACCGACAGGGGATATTGGGCCGAATGGTCTATGGCGCCGCGAAGGCAGATCACCGCGTCCTCACCTGGCTCCAGCGGGAAGCTGGTGCCCGTGCCGGGAATCCTCCAGACCGCCTGGATCACGGGAAGGAAATCCGGAAGGTTGCCGTCGGCATCGGTCCAGGGGTTGGCTGCGTTGCTGTTATATGGCGACAGCGTCCCGAGGCAGAGGCCGTCGAGGAAATGCTGTTCGAGGTCGTTGTTGTGGACGATGATATACTGGTCGGACTGGTAGGTGCCCTCTTCCGGGGCTTTGCTGCATCCGCCGCAATAGAGTTCCTTGATGACTATGACGCCGGCCTTGGAATAGTGCATCGTGACTTCCACGGTGAGGTCTTCGTGGCCGACTATCACCTTGTCGGCCGTGCCGTTATAAACGTCGGTGCCGTCGCGGTCGGAGATGGCCACCCGGTAGATGCCGGAAGGAAGGGTGGTGGAGGCTTCTCCGGAGGCGTTGGTCAGGAGGTTATATGAACTGCCCGACGAGATGCCCCGGATGAGCACCATCGCCCCGGCACGGGCCTGCGTGCCTTCGGGATAGCGGGCGGTGACCGTTATGCGGTTCAGCCCTGCGGTGTATGGCGCGTCGAATTCCATGCAGCCGGTTGCGGCAAGGAGCGCCAGCAATAATCCTAGAATTTTATTCTGCATGTGAGTCCGTAGTAAAAGTTAGGTGTGAAAATGGCGCTGACCCCTGTGGCCCAGCTCTTTACGAAGGGCCTGGAGTTGGTGAAGTTGTTCGCGAAGAAGCTAAGGGACACGTGGTCGCCGATCTCCTTTGTGACGCTGAGGTTGGCGCAGACATAGGGGTTGTAGCCGTCTGCGGCGAAGGTGTAGATGTTGCCAGAACGTACCACAAGGCGGGCAAGGTCCGGGTCCTGGGCGGATGCCGCGGTCCAGGGATGCACCACGCCGTCGAGGTCTATGTATGAGGTGGGATATATGGCGGTGTAGGAATTGCCGGCGTAGATGTCGCCTCCCGTGGGGACGTTGGAGCCGGAGCCGACCGTGAATGCGCGCGAGGAAGTGTACTGAGAGCTGCGCAGCAGGGTGGCCTCGATCCTGAAGGTCACGATGAGCCTCGCCCGGGGGATATGGGTTATCGTCGTCAGGTTGGCGTCTACGTTGTCCGTGCGTCGGCCGTTCCAGACTCCGACGTTGCCTTCATATATGCCCGCATACTGGTATGACCTGTTGGGGAGGGAGGTGTGCGACCAGCCGTTCTGGTAGTAATACACCGGGATGGTGGAGGTGAACTGGGAGTGGTTCCAGGCTGCGTCGAGCCTTATCTGGGTGCGCAGGGGCCGGATTTCGGGGAAGTCCACTATGAGTTCGGCACCGTAGCGGAGCACGTCGGCCCCGTTCTCCTGCCGGCGGGAAGCGGCGAAAGTACGGTCCTGCACCAGGAGCTCTCCCGGAACATAAAGCCCGTCACCGTCGCGGAAATAGACCGTGCCGTCCTGCTCGTCCACTATGGCGGCGGGGTCGGCAGGCATAATATATTCGGAAGGGGTCGTCGTTACATTGTAGGCGAAGGGCTCATAGACCGTGCCCATCTCGTAGGGACCCGCGGTGACGTTGCGGAAGCCCACCAGCGACACCTTCAAGTCCTTGAAGGACAGGTCGATACCAACCTCGGCGTTGCGGTTTTTCTGCCAGCGGAGGGCCGGGTTGTAGACCATCGTGAAGGGCATAGTGTAGTAGACATACGACGAGGCGCCGCCGTGCGTGAAGCCGAAGGTCTGGATGTCGCGGTATTCCTGCCGGGGATATAATATATAGAAGGAAGGGAGCTTGGCCGTTATTCCCCAGCCGCCGCGCACCGTCACGTGCTTAGAGAAAATCCAGCGGGCGTTGAGGCGCGGGGAGAGCACGCTGAGGTCCTTGTAGGCCGAGCCGCGGATAAGGGCGCTTTCCCAGCGGAGGCCCGCCATCAGGTTGAGGGTGGTTTTCCCCACGGGGATATTGACGTTGTCTTCGGCGAAGGCCGCTATGGTGTGCATATACGGATAGTCGCTGTAAGGTCTTGGCCTGTAGCCGTTTGCGGCCAGGGCGGGGTCTTCATACCACTCGCCGCGGCCTACGTTTCCGTCGGCCTTCCATTGGACTCCGGCCTTGAAGGTGTTCTTCACGCCGCCCCAGTGATGGAGCCAGTGATACTTCAGCGCCACCGACCAGTCCAGCTCCTTGGAATCCTCTATCCTGTCGGAGTAGAACGTCAGGGGAAGGGCGTCGGCCATATGGTAGCCTTTGTCCTGGGAGTGGACGGAAGGCTGGGAGGAGGCATAGGAATTATAGCCGTGGAAGTGCGAACGCATATCGTGGTAGTACATCGAGGCGTCCAGGGAGAGGTTGGTTATCCAGTCCTTGTTGAGGAGCCAGGTGAACTTGACGTGGGGAGTCAGGAGGTTGTCCCGCTCCTTGGTGTATTCGTTCGAGAATGCGTCCGGGTCGTCCTTGCTGTCCATTCCGCCTATGTTGCCGTTTATGCCGGCTTCCATCCGGATGGCTCCGCCAGCGAAGTTGGTTGACCAGTCGGCCGTGAAGGCCCGGCGGGTGTAGGAGGTGTAGGGCGAGGTGA
>CACZBP010000198.1 GCA_902779495.1 uncultured Bacteroidia bacterium | reverse complement strand
GCGAGCCTGTCGCAGCGTTCGTTTTCGGGGTGACCGGCGTGACCCTTGACCCAGTTTATCTCGACCTGATGCCTGTCATACTGCCTGAGCAGTCTTTCCCACAGGTCGGGGTTCTTTACCTTCCTGAATCCTTTGCGCTCCCACTCTTGGAGCCATCCTTCGTTGACGGCTTTCACCACGTAGGTGGAGTCGCTCCAGACTTCGACCTGGGCATTGACCCACCTGATGGCCTCAAGGCCTTCGATCACGGCAAGCAGTTCCATCCGGTTGTTGGTCGTCAGGGCATAGCCTCCGCTGAGCTCTTTTTCAATCCCGGCGCAGCGCAGGACGGCTCCCCAGCCGCCCGGACCGGGGTTGCCGCTGGCGGCTCCGTCGGTGAAAAGGTATATGACAGGCCTGGGTTTCATAATATTTATATGCAAAGATAACCATTTTCATTTGGGAAAGTGAAATTTTAAGCGTAATTTTGCATTCTGAGTAATAATGCCATCAAAGATGGCGGTAATGACTAACGTTTATGAAGAGATTCGGTTTATTTGTCCTTGCCGTAGCAGCGCTTGTTGCAGCGGCATCGTGCAGTAGCAAAACTTACAAGAACATCAACTACCTTCAGGATGTCACCAAGGACACCGTTATGGTCCTTTCCTCCAGCGAGGGCATCGTCGTCCAGCCCAAGGATATGATATCCATAGTCGTCTCAAGCCGCAGCCCCGAGCTCGCCGCCCCCTTCAACCTGGTGAACGTCAGCTACCAGGCCGGCTCCGAGAAAGCCACCAATGCAGGCTACCAGAGGCTTATGGGCTACTCCGTCGCAACCGACGGCACCATCGACTTCCCCGTGCTGGGCAAGGTCAAGGTGGCAGGTCTCAACCGCTGGGAGGTTGCCGAGAAGATAAAGACCGAACTCTTCTCGAGCGGTCTCCTTCAGGACCCCGTGGTCATCGTGGAGTTCCTCAACTTCAAGATTTCCGTGCTCGGTGAGGTCGCCCGCCCCGGCACCTACAACATCACCGGAGACAAGATCAACATCCTCGAGGCCCTCAGCCTTGCAGGCGACCTGACGATCTTCGGCCGCCGCGACTGCGTCCGCATCTCCCGTGAGCAGAACGGCCTCCGCAAGATTTTCGTGGTGGACCTCAGGGATTCCGACCTCCTTGCCAACGAAGAGGCCTATTACCTCCAGCAGAACGACATAATCTACGTCGAGCCCAACAAGGTCCGCGCCGGCCAGTCCACGGTGAACGAGAATAACTTCAGGAGCGTAAGCTTCTGGGTCTCAATCGGTTCCGTCCTCGTGAGCACGGCGAACCTCATAGCAACAATCGTAAGAAATTCAAAGTAAGTTTTCATCTATGGAAGACAATCTCAATAGCAGAAAGGCAGTCTGGACAGGGGAGCCCGAAGAAGAGAATCCCCTTCAGCTTGCTGACATATGGGGCATGTTCTGGAACAACAGGATATGGTATATCATCTCCGTGGCAGTGTGCCTTTTCCTCGCGATGTTCTACCTCTACCGCACCCCCAAGACCTTCGACCGTTCGGCCAAGGTCATAGTTGACGAGAGCGCGGAGAACTCGACGATGAGGGACCTGGCATCCTTTGCCACCAACGTCAGGAGCTACCGCTATGGCAACGGCACCAACGTATATAACGAAATCGAAGCTTTCACCTCTCCGGACCTTATGCGCAAGGTCGTCGAGCAGCTTGGCTACGAGACCCGCTACGTGGAGAACCAGTTCCTGCGCAACCGCGAACTGTTCGTCAACTCCCCGGTGGAGATGGTCCTTCTGGGAGACAACCCCACAGGTTCCTTCTCATTCACCGTCAAGAAGACCGGTCCCGACAGCTTTGACATCAAGGACATCAAGGTCGGTCCCGAGAAGTTCCGCAAGGTGAAGTATTCGGCCCACCTGGGCGACACCCTCTCCACCGCCGAATTCGGCCGTCTGGTGTTCTTCCCTACGCTCAAGATCGAGAGCTGGGACCGCGACATCCGCGTCTCCTGGGTGAACTCGATGGCGATGGCCAAGGTTTATGATTCAAAGCTCAACGCCTCCCTTTCCGGCAAGGAGTCGTCCGTGGTGGTCCTCACCCTCACCGACCTCTTCCCCTCCAGGGCTGAGAAGATAATCACGACCCTGATAGACATCTATAACAAGGAGTGGATCCGCAACCGCAACAAGGCCGCCGAGAACACCACCAAGTTCATCAACGACCGTCTGGACGTCATCCAGAAGGAACTGGGCGCAGTCGAGAACGACCTCAAGTCCTACAAGGAGGCCAACAAGATCACCGATATCTCCGCAGTCTCCAACACCTACCTCCAGGAGTCCAGGCAGTATGCCAACAGGTATTTCGAGATTAACAACCAGATTTCGATCGCGAAGTTCATCAAGGAGCACCTCTCCGACCCTTCCCACGACACCGACCTCATCCCGGCCAACATCGGTCTCCAGGACGGCGGAATCAGCTCACAGATAGCATCTTACAACGAAGGCCTCATCAAGCGTAACCAGCTGATGAGCCAGAGTAGTACGAGCAATCCTCAGGTCCAGGACCTGACCGTCACGATCGAGCAGCTGCGCGTCGCCATCAAGCGTTCCATTGACAACCTCATCACGACCCTGTCCATCCAGGCCAAGGAGATCGAGCGTCAGGAGAACGACGCCCTCCGCAAGATAGCATCCGCTTCCGGCCAGGAGCTGAAGCTCCTTTCCATCGAGCGTCAGCAGAAGGTCAAGGAAGGCCTGTATGTGTTCCTCCTCCAGAAGCGTGAGGAGAATGA
>CACZBP010000197.1 GCA_902779495.1 uncultured Bacteroidia bacterium | reverse complement strand
ATGAGGAATATAACTTCTTCATGGCAGTCTGCTTCCCCGAGAGCCAGCTGAAGATAATCGACTACAACCGCGTGGTCAAAGACCTTAACGGACTGTCCACCAAGGACTTTTTCAAAGCCCTCGAGGAGGACTTCATCGTTGAATGCAAGTGTGACTGCACGAAGGACGGCGGCAAGTGCGAATGCGAATACCCGTGCCACTGCAAGTGCTCGGAGATATATCACCCCGCAGGCCTCCACAACTTCTCGATGTATATCGAAGGCGTCTGGTACAGCCTCACCGCCAAGCCCGGCCGCTATGACGACAGCGACCCCATCGGAGTGCTGGATGTCACCGTGCTTTCCAATCTGGTTCTCGACAAGATCCTGGGCATCAAGGATTTGCGCACGGACAAGAGAATAGACTTCGTGGGCGGCATCCGCGGCCTCGGCGAGCTCGCCCGCCGCGTGGACAGCGGCGAGATGAAAGTCGCCTTCGCACTTTACCCGGTCTCCATGGAGCAGCTCATAGCCATAGCCGACAGCGGCAACATAATGCCGCCCAAGACCACCTGGTTCGAGCCCAAGCTCCGCAGCGGCCTGGCAATACACTCACTTGATTGATGGACGTATTCAGCGATGTTCCCCTGCAGCGGTTGAACACCTTCGCCCTGAAGGTGAGGGCGGCCTGCCTGGTGGAGTATGATTCTTCCGCAGAACTGGAAGAGATTGATTTCAAGGTGCTTCCGCAGCCGGTAAAACATATCGGCGGCGGAAGCAACCTGCTTTTTACGGGAGATTTCCCCGGCACTCTCCTCCATTCCCGCATCCGCTTTATTAAGCCTGTCGAGATGCAGGAATATGTGCTGGTGAAGGTCGGCTCCGGCGTCCTCTGGGACGACCTCTGCGCCTGGGCGGCGGACCACGGCCTGTGGGGCGTGGAGAATCTCTCCCTGATTCCCGGAGAAGTGGGCGCAGCCGCCGTCCAGAACATCGGTGCCTATGGCGCCGAGGCGGCTGATGTCATCGAGTCGGTGGAGGTTTATGAGCCCGCGACGAAGGCATTCTCTGTCATCCCGGCCGCCGACTGCGCATATGGCTACCGCACGTCCCGCTTCAAGGAGCAGTGGAAGGGGAAATATATCGTTACGTCCGTAAATATCAAACTATCAAAGGAATATAGCCCCCGGACGGAATATGGCAACGTCCGCTCCGCCCTCGCCGAGCGCTACGGAGAGCTGGAGATGGACAACCTCACGCCCTCCCGCGTGCGCGAGACTGTGATTGCCATCCGCCGCACTAAGTTACCGGACCCGAAGGAGGTCGGCAGCGCCGGCAGCTTCTTCCGCAACCCCATAGTCTCGAAGGAGGCATACAGGCATGTTGAAGAGGTAGCCGCCAGGGAAGCCATCGGCGACGTCCCCCATTACAATATGGGCGACCAGATAAAGATTCCCGCCGCCTGGCTGATTGAAAAGTGCGGCTGGAAGGGCAAGACCCTTGGTAATGCCGGCGTCTATCCCAAGCAGGCGCTGGTCATAATCAACGCCACCGGCGAGGCCACCCCCGCCGAAATCCTGGCCCTGGAGAAAGCCATCGTGGAATCCGTCCGGAACAAATTCGCCATAACCCTAACCCCTGAAGTGGAACACATATGAGTTCATTCATCATTGAAGGCGGACACCGCCTGAGCGGGGAGATAAAGCCCCAGGGGGCCAAGAACGAGGCCCTGCAGGTCATATGCGCTGTGCTTTTGACCGACGAGGAAGTTGTGATAGAGAACATCCCGGAAATCCTGGATGTGCGCAACCTCATCGAGTTGCTGCAAAGCATAGGCGTCAAGGTCGCCCGTCTGGACAAGGGCAAATATTCCTTCAAGGCGGATTCGATTGACAGGGAATATATAGGCAGCAAGGACTTTGTCGCCAGGTGCGCCCGCCTTCGCGGAAGCGTGATGATTGCCGGTCCGCTCCTTGCCCGCGTGGGGCATGTCTATTTCCCCAAGCCTGGCGGCGACAAGATAGGCCGCCGCAGGGTGGACACCCACATCCTCGGCATGATGAACCTCGGCGCGGAGCAGTCCTATGACCATGAGCGCAGGGCCTATCTTCTTCAGGCCAAGGAACTTAAGGGGAAATATATGCTCCTCGACGAGGCCTCCGTCACCGGAACGGCCAATATCCTTATGGCAGCGACGCTGGCCAAGGGGAAGACGGTCATATATAACGCCGCCTGCGAACCGTATGTCCAGCAGCTCAGCCGCCTGCTAGTGGCGATGGGCGCAAAGATCGAGGGCATAGGCTCCAACCTGCTGACTGTCACCGGCGTGGAGAAGCTCCACGGCGCCTCCCACCGTATCCTCCCGGATATGATTGAAGTGGGTTCCTTCATCGGAATGGCCGCCCTCACGTGCAGTTCCATCACCATCAAGGACACTTCCTATGAGAACCTCGGCATAATCCCAGAGCAGTTCCGCCGCCTCGGCGTGCTGCTGGAGCAGAGGGGGGATGATATATTTGTCCCTGAGCAGGAATCATATGTAATCGACTCATTCCTTGATGGTTCCATCATGACCATCGCCGACGCACCCTGGCCTGGCCTCACGCCTGACCTCCTGAGCGTAATGCTTGTGGTGGCCACACAGTGCCGCGGCAGCGTGCTGATACACCAGAAGATGTTCGAGAGCAGGCTGTTCTTCGTGGACCGCCTGATCGATATGGGCGCGCAGATCATCCTTTGCGACCCGCACCGCGCCGTCGTAATCGGCCACGACCACAAGTTCAAGCTCCGCGCCGGCAGGATGCTCTCCCCGGATAT
>CACZBP010000196.1 GCA_902779495.1 uncultured Bacteroidia bacterium | reverse complement strand
ATATGTTATGTGCCAGTGCATCAAGGCCTTCTATGAAAAGACCGGCAGGAAAGTGGGCTTCAAGGCCGCAGGCGGCCTCTCCACGGCTATGGATGCTGTATGCTATTACTCGATAGTCTCCTCGCTTCTTGGCAAGGACTGGCTCTGCAAGGAACTCTTCCGCTTCGGAGTGAGCCGCCTTGGCAACAGCCTGCTCAGCGCAGTGGAAAAGAAGACCGTCACTTACTTCTAGAGACGAACCATTCCCTGAGGTCCTCCCACCTGTAGTAGGGACCCTGATATGCGGGGACTGCCTTGATGGCGGTCTCCGCTTCGTTATACAGCATCTTGACGAGGACTTCGCCCTTGCAGTTGCGGTAGAATATGAGCTGGAGGTTGGTGCCCATCGGCACCATCTCGTGGGCATACCAGTGTTTGTCGGCATCGGCCACCCTGCAGCGTATGTCCTGGCCTTCTATGCCCATCAGGGCCAGCAGGGGAAGGATGCCGCTGTCGTGGCCGAAACGAAGGTCGGCGGCAACGTCGGAGCCTTCCTGGAGGGCGGCGTCCGCCTTGTCGACAAAGTCCCGGAGCAGGGCTTTCTCGAAGGAAATCATCTTATCGCCCCATTCGACGGAATATCCGAAATCGCCATAGAGCCTGTTGTTCAGGGGAATGACGAAGCTGGCCAGCTCGTCCGCAGTGAAATACTTATGAAGATTGGTCCCGGTGAAATCGACGTCGGGGCATATGCAGCCGGCGATATATATGCCGTGGGCCAGCTTGTACGGGTCGTCAAGCAGCTTGCAGGCGGCTTCGGGGTCCTTCAGGATGCGCTGGAAGAGCTTGTCATAGCGGCTGATGGCGCGGCCCAGCGAGTCGGCTATGTGCCTGGCATATTCGCCCTGGCCTGTCCGTCCATAATCGGCGCAGAGCAGGTTGAAATATTTCTCCCCGGTGGTGAAAGACATATTGAGGGAGGGGACGTTGGCCTGGAGCCGGTTGGTGAAGTTGGTCATGCTGATTATGCAGCGGGGGACGGTGGTGCTTACGCAGTTCACCGTGCCCCTCTTGCGGAAGACGCGGCCGAAGCGTTCGTACATCCTCTGGGATATGGCCCTGTGCTCGCGTGCACCCCTTGGGGTCAGCTCGCCATACATCCTGTCGTGGACCTGGGTGAGGGTGATGAATTCGTCATACAGCTTAAGGCCGTCCTCGGTGAGCATCCCGGCCTGCTTCATCGCATCCAGGCGCCCGGCTGCCTCCTCGAAGTACTTCCATCCCGTGTAGTAGCGGCTGCCGTGGCGGCCATAGTGGGAGATGTAGAAGGGCTTGAAGCCTCCTGGGGCCCTGGTTAGGGAGCCTTCCCTGGGAGTGTAGGGCTGGTAGACCGTTGAGGAGAGGGAGGGGTCGTTCTTGATGATGGTGCTCAGATCCTGTGCGGAGACTGCCAATGACAGGCAGAAAAAGGCCGCGGCGATGGGGGCGAATCTCATTTTTCTTCACATTTTTTCTCTCGCAAATATAAAAAAACGCCTTTACATATGCAAGGAATGGCGATTTTGAAAATAGTCGTTTACGGATTTTTTAAACGGATAATGCCGCCGTAATTTTGCAGCACAGAAAAATGAAGAGCTATGAGACCACTCAAGTTATTGCTCTTTCTGCTGCTTGTGAGCCTTCCCGTGGGCTGCAGCAGGGAGCCCGCGCCCCAGGAGGCGGCGGAAGACGAATCCACGGGAGATGCGCTCTCGCACGATATGATGGTTCTTGGCCGGCAGCTGGAAGACCCATATTCGCTGAAAAATGTCACCAAGGCGCTGGCCAACCTCTACCCGTCGAAGGCAGAAGACCTGCGTCCCACGGATATGTATGTCCGTTTCCTCCCCGCGGATGAGGACCAGTTCGCCCTTCTGGAGTCGCTGGGGGTGAATATGCTGGACCATCCTCTTGATTATCAGATTCTTCGCGAGGGGGATTACTACCACGACCCCAAGGTGCCGGAGGGCGCGATAACCTGGCAGTATGCCGTGCTGCCGCACGATTTTGAGCTCCCCCAGGGCATTGTGTATGAGATACTTGACGACTGCTATATCCCCGAGAATGCCGCCACCAAGGCTTCCGACGTAGATTGGGACGCAGTGGAGAGGGAGGCTTTCCGTCTTAGCGGCAATGCCGATATGCTGCTCCCCGTGACCAAGGCCAAGACGAATCCGTCCGGGAGGATTACGATTGAGGACCCGCTGTTCAACGGGGGGCAGCCTTTCGGCGTAGCCGGCGTGAGGGTGGTGTGCAACGTGTTCGTCAAGTTCGCCTCGACCTTCACCACCCGCGACGGCTATTACACCATCCCCAAGACCTTCTCCTCCTCGCCCCGCTACCGGCTTATGTTCCAGAACCAGAAGGGTTTCGAGATAGGCTTCAACCTCCTGCTCGTGCCGGCTTCCCTCTCCACGCTGGGAAAGGGGCCCGCTGCGGGGATTGACGCCCACATCAGCGAGGCTTCTGACCGCAAGCTCTTCTGCCGCAGCGTAGTCAACAACGCCGCCTGGGAATACTATGAGCGCTGCGCCGAGGACGACCTCAAGATAGCCACGCCCCCACCGCTGGTGAGGATATGGATATTCCAGAAGATAGCCGACAGCAGCTGCCCTATGCTCCGTCACGGCACCCTGCTGGATATGACCCTGCTGAACAAGTTCCTCGGGGACTATACGCCCCTTCTGGCCCTGTTCCTGCCGGACATAACCATAGGCGCGGAAAACAAGTACACCTATTCCTCCCTCTATGCCGAGACCGTGCACGAACTCTCGCACGCCAG
>CACZBP010000195.1 GCA_902779495.1 uncultured Bacteroidia bacterium | reverse complement strand
CTCCCGGAGATCAACAAGGAAATCCCCAACTACGCCAAAATCAAGAAGATAGAGTTTATGCCCGAGGACTTCGAACGGACTCCGAAGCGCTCCATCAAACGCTATCTCTACCAAAGGACATAAAATGGAGAAATTCGACCGACCCTACCTTGAGATGGCCTCCGTGTGGGCCCGCAACTCCTACTGCAAGCGCCGCCAGGTGGGCGCGCTGCTTGTGAAGGACCGTATGATCATATCCGACGGCTACAACGGCACCCCTTCCGGATTCGAGAACGTCTGCGAAGACGAGAACGGCGTCACCAAGCCATATGTGCTTCACGCCGAGGCCAATGCCATATCCAAGGTGGCCAAGTCCGGCAACAGCAGCGCCGGCTCGACCCTCTACGTGACCGCCTCCCCCTGCCTGGAATGCGCCAAGCTCATTATCCAGGCCGGCATAAAGAGGGTGGTCTATCGTGACGAATACCGCATAACCGACGGAATAGACCTCCTGCGAAGGGCAGGAATCGAAGTTGAGCAAGTAGAGTAATGGACAGCAGGAAAACCTCATATCTGTACGCCTTCCTGGGCGTGGTGATCGGCGTGCTCGCCACGGTCGCCATATATTCCATCAAGAACAGCCGCGAGATAAAGAAGGGCTATGCCTCCTGGCAGAAACTGACGTATATAATGGAGTATATAAGGAAGAACTACGTTGATACAGTGGATGTTGCGGCCCTGACCGATGCCGCCGTGACCGGCGCCCTGGCCGAGCTCGATCCGCACTCGACGTACCTTCCCCCGGTGGAGCTCGAAGAGGCCGAGACCGAACTTGCCGGCAATTTCGAAGGCATAGGCATACAGTTCAACGTGCCCAACGACACGGCCATAGTCCTTGAGGTCATCAAGGGAGGTCCCGCGGAGAAAGCCGGAATGATGAAGGGCGACCGCATCCTGAAGGTGGACGACGAGGTGATAGCCGGCGTCAAGTTCCCCCAGGACAGTATGGTGCGCAGGATGAAAGGTCCCGCCGGCACCAAGGTGCTCATAACGGCCCTTCGCGACGGCGAGACGACTGCCTTCGACATATCCCGAGGCAAGATTCCCCTCCACTGCGTGGACGCTGCCTTTATGATTGATTCCCGCACGGGATATATCCGCCTCACCAAGTTCTCCCGCAACACCTACAAGGAAGTCTCCGACGCAGCTAAAGAGCTGCTGGACAAGGGAATGACCAAGCTGGTGTTCGACCTTCGCGACAACTCCGGCGGCTACTATGACCAGGCCCTCAAGCTGAGCGATATGTTCCTTCCCGCCGGGGCGGAGATAGTCTATATCCAGGGCCTCCACCGGCCGCGCGAGGACAGCCATGCCTCCGGCAAGGGCATCCTCCAGGACGTTGAGCTCCTCGTGCTGATCAGCGAGAACACCGCCTCCTCTAGCGAGATCTTCGCCGGCTCCATCCAGGACAATGACAGAGGCGTCATCGTGGGCCGCCGCTCCTTCGGCAAGGGCCTCGTGCAGGAGCCCGTCTACTTCACCGACAAGTCCGCCATAAGGCTCACTATATCAAGGTTTTACACGCCTTCCGGCCGCTGCATCCAGAAGCCCTATTCGAAAGACTACCAGTATGACCTGTACAAGCGCTACGCCTCCGGCGAGATGTTCGACCGCGACAGCGTCAAGATAGACAGTTCCCTGGCTTTCAAGACCTTAGGCGGGCGCACGGTCTACGGCGGAGGCGGCATAGTCCCCGACGTGTTCGTGCCTATGGACACGACCCGCGCGACTCCGTTCTTCATAGCCTGCAACAAGAAAGCGACCCAGATGCGCTTTGCCAGCGCGATGATGGACCGCTACAAGAAGCAGCTCACCGCCATCGATGATTTCGACGCCCTGGAGAAGTTCCTGGACCGCATCGACATCAAGGGTGAGTTCCTTCGCTTCGCCTCCGAGCGCGACGGCATCAAGCCGGGAGAGGGAGAATGGGCCAAGACGGAGCCCTACCTGATGCCACAGCTGCGCGCCCTGGTGGGCCGATACTCCGGCTGTGGGGAAAACGCCTTCTACAAGCTCTACCTCCCGGTGGACGAGACCGTAGCGGTTGCGCTCGAAACTCCTCCCCTGGAACTATAAACTACTGGGCTATAAACATATAGACAATGTCCCCGACCTGCCTGGCCGGGGCTTTTGTTGATGCCGAGAACTTGGACATCCTGGCGGCGCGGACGGCGAAATCGCGAAGGCACTTGTCCTGCGACGAAGCCTCGTCCTGCACCTTTGCATCAACAACAATTCCCTGGGGGTCCACCTTTATTATCACGGTGACCATTCCGCCGGCATAGCACCGGTAGGCCGGAATCGGGAGGCGGCTGGCCTTGCGGCCGTCAAGGGTGTAGGACACCACGGAGGGGCCGGAATATGCCTTCTGGCCCTGGTCCTTGTCTTTCTGGGATTTTGTGACGGAGACATAGCTGTCATCCGGCTCGTCGGGGGTGAAACCGCCCTTGAGCTCCTTGGCGAGGCGGGCGGCGTCTTCATAGAGCTTGTCGGCGTCGGTGCCGCGGTCGTCCTTGAGGGCTCCCCTGTCGACTGCGACGTTCCTGAAGGAGGCGGCGTTGCCGGAGAGCATCTGGTCGAGGCGACGGGCGATGGCGTCGTCGAAGGCTTCCTGGGCCAGTTTTTCGGCCTCTTCCTTCTGGCGCTGCTCAATGGCCTCCTCGCGGGTGAAGTCTATGACGAAGGTGTTGTCCTTGCGAAGGACGGCTCCGACTCCGGTCAGCAGCAAAATGATAATCACCGCCAGATGGACTATGACGGTGATATACAATCCGGCCTTGTCTTCGCTGCTGATCCTGGCCAG
>CACZBP010000194.1 GCA_902779495.1 uncultured Bacteroidia bacterium | reverse complement strand
ATATCCTTGATGCGGGAGGCCATCACCTCCTTGAGCTGCTCTTCATATTGCGAAAGGATTATCTGCATATCGTCCTTGCGCTTCTCCAGTCCAGGTAGCAGAGCATTGATTTCCAGATATTTATCCTCTATGCCTTCGAGAGCGGCAACGCTGTTTACGGCACGATCCGAAAGACCCGAGAGATTGGCCTGCATCCAGGTGACCTTGTTCTGGACCAGGGATATGCGCTCCTGCTGGACCTTGTCCCCGCGCCTGATGGCATCCTCCTGGGCCGCCTTCATCCGCTCGAGGCTTTTCTCGAAGAAACTCGAGCTCTGGTCCACCATATCGCCGAGCCTGGAGCCCCAGGCCTCGATGTCGCCGCCGGTCCTGGCGGACATCACGCGTATGGATCTGCGAAGGGTCATGGTACGTTCCAGTATGGCATCTTCGGCCCGGGCCACGCTCTCGTCCAGGGCGTCCAGCACCTCTTCCTGCATGGCGTCAATCTTGCCGAGAATCTCTTTCTCGAGCCTGTCCAGCTCCGACAGGACTATCTGGCGGGTGCCGGCCTGCTCATCCTTGAGGGAGGCTATCCTTTCGTCCAGGCCGCGAAACTGCTCCTGGTAGGGGCTGCATCCCGCGATCAGCAGGGCGGCAGCCGTCAGTGTGAATATCCTTTTCATATCAAGAATGTACGCTCATTATATCATCGTATAACGATTCGGAATCATTATAGCAGTCCTGGCAGAATTGGCAGCGGTTTTCGCAGGCGTTCAGGGAGTCACTTATGTCGGAATAGGTCTGGCTTATCTGGTTTTCCAGGTCATCCATAAGTTCGACCGCATCGTCGTAAGATGCTTCGGCGGCGGAGAAGGCTTCGTCGATCATATCATAATACTCGGAAATATCGAAGCTTTCGAAATAATCCAGCAGTTCGCAGGCATTGGCGTAACTGTCGGAAGCATCGCTCATCGTGGCGCCGACCCCGTCGATGACGTCATCCTCGATGAAGCCCAGAAGGTCTTCCATCTCGGAGACTATATTCTCGCTCTCGCCCAGGGAAGATTCGATCCTGTCCTTGTGGTCCTGGATCTCGTCGATGAGGGATTCGGCGTTCTGGAGAAGCTCGCGAAGGTGCTCATCCTCAATTGCTTGCAGCGAGGATATGTCCGACGTCTTTTCCTTGACGGCCTCCATCAGCTTCAGCTGGGACTCTTCCATTGCGCGGTATTTCTCATCAAGGCCTCCGATGACGGCGGCGGCCGCATTTATCTTCGAACTCATCTCGTCGGCCTGGGCAAGGAGATCGTCCAGGGCCTTTACGGAAGCAGCTGCCTTGGAAGCCTTAGCCACCACGCGGTCAGCTTCCTTCGCATAGGACTCGAGCAGGGCCTGGAGCCTGAAATCGCCGTCCTTCGCCGCTGCCTCGATTCTCGAGGCCAGGACATCGCGGGCATCGTCCAGCTGACCGAAAGCCTTGTCGATATAGTCGTAGCATTGAACGGAGTTCTCGGCCATATACTTTCCGACTTTGGCGAAGCCTTCCGTTATCCTCGGGGCCATCGCTTCGGCCTCCCTGGAGAGCCTGGCCATCACGCCGTTCTCGCCTTCCTCTATCTTCTTCATAAGGATCTGCCGGACCTCCACGATCAGGCCGTCCATCTTGGTGCGCAAGGCCTCGATGCGGCTCAGAAGGGCCTCACGCGTGGTCTTGTTGGCCATTTCGATGGCATCCAGCTCCTTGCTCCGGAGGTCTATCTGCTCCTGCACCGCAGGGTCGGCCGAACAACCTCCCAACAGGATGAGCAAACAGGCGGATATCAATATCTTGCCTCTCATAATCAGTTGTTTATCGTGATGTTATAGTTGCGGACGTGGCCGAACTTGTCCTTGACGATGATGGTCTCGCTGCCGGCCTGGTCAAAATGAAGGGTCATCACGTCGCCGTCGGACATATCCTCTCCGGGGTAACTGTCCTCTATCGAAACAAGTCCGTTCCTGCTGCTCCAGTCGAACCATTTGTAGGAGCCACCGGCCCGGCTCTCATAGACATATGCGCCGAACCCGCGGTAGCTGTTGGCGCCGGGGTCTGCGACGCATACGTCCAAGGAGGTCCCCTTGCGTATGGATACCAGCGAGCTGGTCAGCGCTTTGCCGTCATAGGACGAGCCGCTGTCATTAATCAGGACGTCCAGATTGTCGCCTTCGCGGAAGGATATGAATCCCAGGCAGTAGGTCTCGCAGGCCACGCGGGCATATTCCTGGGCGTGTTCGCTGCGCTCGAAGACATACAGGTCGCTCTTGAAGGTCAGGCACTTGTCGGAGATTCCGTCATATGCCTGCCGGCCCAGCTTGTCGGCTGAAGGCGTAATGGCCACGCCGTCTTCGCCCATCGCCATCCACACGGCGTTGGGGTAGGGCATTGTGGCACCGGAATATTCCTCGAAACCATATTCGCCCTTGACGCGGTTGCCATAGTCGTCCACCAGGTATATGAAAGTGGGAAACCCGGCAAACAGCCACGCCCGGCAAGCCCTGAGGGTCTCGTCATATACCTTCTGCTCTATCTTGTAGCCGACTTCCGGGGTCGTCATCACCCAGTTCTGCTCGCGGATGCGTTTCTTGCGTATGGTCACGGGCACGGTCCTGAACGGCATTGTGTCCGACCAGTACCTGTCGATCATCCTCACGTCAGACATCTACCGCAAGTCCTTCGAGGACGAAGGCTACGAGGCGCGGCTGCTCAGCCGCAGCGTCGAGGACTCCGCGACCGTGACCTCGCCGCTGGTGCCGTGGTCCAGCTGCGGCATGACGCAGGCCACGATCCTGTCGGTCTCGACGCTGGCGTACGCGCCGTTCTGCTTTTTCAACATCATC
>CACZBP010000193.1 GCA_902779495.1 uncultured Bacteroidia bacterium | reverse complement strand
GAACAGCGCTACGGTAGAAGTTAAGGGCAAAATCGAATCGGACGGCGGGGTAGACCTGTCTGCCGATGCCCAGACTACGTTTGATAATACTAACTGGAACAGCTGGAATATTTCACAGATCGGGCAGAACCTGGCTAACGATCTGGGCTTTAACTGGGAAGCTGACTGGGCTGTAAAGAACAATACGGCTTCGGTTACCCTGGGCGATACGGGTTCCGTCAAAGCCGGCGGGGATGCGAATTTACAGGCTGACGCTACCGTGAACGTGAAGATTTCAGCAGCTACCATCGGCAAGAAAGCGGAAGGCACTTCTACGGCCATTCCGGTCATTGCCGTGGGCGTAGCGAAAGTGAAGAACAAAGCGCTGGTGGAAGTGGCCGGCGAACTTGCCTCGAAGGGGGATATGTCCCTGGCCGCGGCGGCGGCTACCAAGGCAAATGTCTCTTCCAAAGCCGTAACTATGCCCAAAAACGACGCAGACAAAGGAAACCAGATTGTTGTGGGCATATCCTGGATTATTATGTTGCGGTGGATATTCGCAAGGATGACGTCATAGCTGGCAGCCTGCAGAAGGGAGGCATCGCCGCACGCCACCTCGACCTTGCGTGAGACGCGGTTGGTGATTGCATTCCAGAATGCGGATTCGGCGGCGACGGCATCGATATCGACGGCGAAGGTCTTCCCTGCCCCCATCTTGGCGGCGAGGATGGCCAGCACGCCGGTGCCGCAGCCCATATCGAGCACGGAGCCGCCTGCGATACGGTCCTCGGCATCCAGCATTGAGAGCATCATCATAAAGGTCGTCTCGTGATGGCCGGTGCCGAAGGCCATCTGGGGATTGATGCGGATATTGAAACGGCTCCTGGAGCGGCCGACTCCCGCCTCCGCCTTGGCCTCCAGCACGTCTTCGTCGGTGTGAGTCAGCGACTTGACAACGACGCGGCTGTCGACTATGATGGGCCTGAATTCGTTCTCCCAGGCAGCATTCCAGTTGCGCGGCTCGATCAGCGTGGACGAAAATGAGACTTCAAACGGCAAGGCGGAAAGCACGAGCTTCAGCGCCCGGGGGTCATATGCCTCCTTGATGACATATGCCTTCAGGCAGGGCACAGGGCCCTCGTCGAGCATAAACGACTCATATGGCAGTTCGGAGAGCTCCGCCTCCACAAGGCCCGCCGTCTCCTCGTCCAGCGGGGAGAAGAACAGCGAGACTTCGATATAGTATTCTTTAGAGTTCATCCTGCTTGCGGGCTTCTTTCTTCTTGCAGGTGAAAAGGCGCTTAAGCCAGCAGACCTTCTCCTCAGGCTGCTCCTCCTGCTGGTTCATCGCGCTCTCTATCCTGGCGTTCAGCAGGGCGTCCAGCTCGGCCGCCTTCTTGAGGGAATCAGCCACCTCAGGGTGGTCATATGCGAACCGCAGGGAGTCGAGGGCGTGGGCACTGGCCGAATCAAGGCCTTCGCCAACGGCATCGGCACGCCTGGCGGACATAGCCACTGCCGAAGCCTCGTTGGCCCTCACCGCCTCTTCGACTCCACGGTCGAAGATGTCGTGGATGGAGGTTATGAGGTTGACCTGCATAGTGTTGAGTTCCTTGGTGTAGACAGGGACATTGGCGTCCCTGTAACGGGCCTTGACCAGGCGCCAGTCCCAGTCGTCGAAGTTGCCGAAGAGGTCCACTCCGAAGCGGAACGGGATCGGGGACTTGAGCACGGAGACGTGGTAGTTGAAGGACTGGTCGAAGTTCTGCAAACCGCTCATTGCCAATTGGTAACGGTCCACGCCAAGGACGAACGGATAGACCTCCAGGACATTGTCGGAGATGAGTCCCTGGACGGACATATCCTGGATCTTGCCTATGGACTTGTCCTTGAACATCAGGATCCTGGCTATCTTGCGGAAGGCGCCGTCGTCGTGGATGGACAGGTCGCTGCCCTTGATGCTCATCACTCCGTTGATGGAAGGCGGGATGAGGTTCATCGAGGTGTCGAGCTGGGTGGTGGCGGCAAGCTCGCAGTCGAGCATTCCCTTGAAGGTCTTCAGCATAGGGATTATGGAGTCCACCTGCGGGAAGAGGGTTATGACCTTGTCGGCGGTTATGTCCACCAGGTTGAGGTCGAAGCCGGCGGTGAGGTCCTTCTTGGTGCGGGTGGAATAGAATCCTTCAAAATAGATGTCACCCATATTGGAGGTGGCCACGGTGTTGGTCACCTGGAGGGTGCGGCGCTTGAGCTTTATGTCGGAGGCGAACCAGTTCACCTCGAGGTCGGAATACTTGATGCGGTTGCCCTGGAGGCTGAGGTTGGCGTTGACGTTGGCGGGGAGGACAATCAGGGAACTGGAGGTCGTGTCCACCGCGGCGGTATCGATCAGCTGGGTGGCATATTCCTCATCGGTCAGGGAGGCTTCGGCCCCGGTGGGGACGAATCTGGTTCCGGCGTCATATGCCGCCAGGAGCTGGTTGGCATCCAGGAAGTCCGAGGTGAGGGCGAGGTCCATATTGATCATTCCCCTGCCGGCTACGGCCCTCTGCAGGCCTGTCACCTTGCCAGAGGCGGAGATGTCGGACTCGCCGGAGCGGAAGGTCAGGTTGGAGAGGGTGAGGGTGTTGTTGTCGAAGCTGCCTTCGATGTTTTCCATACGGTTCTTAAGCGGGAGGTATGGCGTCACGAGCATACCCTTGTCCACCTTGAGGCCGCCGCCGAGGGTCCACTCCTTGAAGTAGGAGGCGACCGTCTCGCCGAGGTTTATGCGCACGTCGCTGGAGCGGAAGTCCTTCTCAGTCAGATAGTCCGGGACGCCACGGGTGGCCATACGAACGCGGAAATGGTGGCGCAGCAGGGAGTCCCTTTCGACTCCCGGGTAGACTCTCTGGAGGGAGTCGAGAAGGCGGATGCGCTTTGCATCGG
>CACZBP010000192.1 GCA_902779495.1 uncultured Bacteroidia bacterium | reverse complement strand
TGGACGGCAGTACGCCTGATCTGCACAGCAGCCTCTATCGAAGCGGGATTATAGAGGGTTCCGAATGGGTTCACGCAAGCGTCGAACCCCGCCTGCACCATCTTTTCGCCCACATTGTCCGCAAAGCAGCTCCCCAGAACCAGTATCCTGTCCCTGTAAGAAATCTCCACCCTGCTGCGCCCAACCTCAACTTCTGTCTGTAACTTAATCATATTATTTGCTGTTTATTCAGCAAAATTACTAAATTTGTAAGGATTTTTCTGGGAGGGTTGCATTAAAATGAAAAAAATAACGATAACGATAGTGTTGTCGGTGCTGGCGGTAACGGCATCGGGGCAGTCGCTTTTCGATTTCTTCGGGTTCCCCCAGCCACAGGCTAAGGAGCAGAGGAAGGACGAGAAGAAGGTCAAGTTCACCTATGACGCCTACTTCCAGCTTGACTTCGACAACCGCGAATTCGCCCCGACCGAAGGTCAGTTCACCAACTCCGGAACTATTTTCAACGCCCTTCTCACACCTTCAGTAGGACTTGACGTAAACGCCGATAAAAAGCTCTCCCACAGGATAATGCTTGGCATTGACATTGTCAAGCGTATGGGTGAATCCCCCGTCACTGCAGCCCAGCAGAGGCTCGAGAACTGGGACCTCCTCCGCGAGCTCACCCTCTACTACCGCATCAAGGGAAACGCAGGCAAGACCATCCTCACCGGCTATGCCGGCATATTCCCCCGCCGCTTCGTCCAGGGCGACTACGGTGAAGCTTTCTTCTCCGACTCCCTAAGGATTGTCGACAGGAACATAGAAGGCGCCCTGCTCACCATCCGCCGCCCGAAATCCGTATATGAATTCGGCTGCGACTGGATGGGGATGATAGGCAGTATGAGGCGCGAACGCTTTATGCTCTTCACCTATGGTGAGTCCCGCCTTACTCCCTGGTTCTCAATGGGTTGGACTCTGACAGGCTACCACTATGCCTGCGCCAACGAATATGGCCAGGTGGCCGACAACATCCTCGCTGAACCCTTCGTCAAGTTCAGCCTCGGCGAAATAGCTTCGATGCAGGAACTCACTGCCAAGCTGAGTTTCCTGGGCGGCCTCCAGCGCCTCAGGCAGGACGGCGACGCCTTCACGGTCCCCTATGGCGGACAGTTGCGCCTGTCGCTCCGCAACTGGGACGTCGGCATAGACAACACCACCTATGCCGGCACCGGCCTGATGCCCTTCTACAACAGGACAGACGACGGCGGATTCAAGTATGGAAGCAACTTCTACTGGGGTAATCCCCTATATCGAATCAACAGTTCAAACGCCTGGAACTCATTTGGTTGGTATGACCGACTTGAAGTGTTCTATCAACCTCGCCTGTGCGATTTCGCATCGCTGCGCATAAGCGCCGTATTCCATTTCGGCGGAGAGTCCGGCGCGGCCTTCCGCTACGCCGGATCCCAGCAGAAACTGTCCCTGGTGTTCGACCTTGACAAACTGCTTCACCCCTCACCGGTTAAAAAGACAAAGACAAAGACCACTACCTACGATTTTCAATCTTTATGAAACTGCGTTTCCTCCTCCTGCCAGCCTTGCTGCTGTCGGCCAGCTGCGGCCCCAAAGACGGCCTGCATTCCCTTCACGTCGTAAGCACTAACGACACCCACGCCACCTGGTTCGACTCCTCCTACGTGGACGGTTCCCTCAGAAAGTCGGTTATGGCGGCCTACACGGGCATAAAGCGCATCAGGGAGACCTTCGGAGCCGATAACGTCCTGCTGCTGGACGCCGGCGACTGCCTTCAGGGCGACAACGCGGCATATTATTACAACTACGTCGACACCGTCACCCCTCACCCTTATCCGAGAATCGTAGAGTATATGGGCTATGACGCCGTTGCAGTCGGCAACCACGACCTTGAAACCGGCCACCAGGTGTATGACAGGGTCGCAACCCAGATGAAGTCAGGCGGTGTGGCCTGGCTCGCAGGAAACACCTTCCACAGCGACTCTGGCAAGCCATATTTCGATAAATACCGCATCTTCCACCGCGCAGGCCTGCGTGTAGCCGTCCTCGGATACACCAACCCCAGCATCCGCTCCTGGGTCTCCGAAGAGACGGTAGCCGGAATGGATGTGGTGGACCTGATCCCCCTGGTACAAAACGACGTCGATATGGTCAGGCGCAAGGAAAAGCCGGACGTTGTGATAGCGCTGATCCATTCGGGATACGGCAAAGGCGACGGCAGAGTTCTTGAGAATCAAGGTCTTGACCTGTACAAGAGTCTGCGCGGAGTGGATATGGTCCTCTGCTCGCACGACCATTCCCCCAGGGTTGAGAAAAACGACAGCATCTGCTTAATGAACTCCGGCAGCCACTCCCGCTTCATCGCCCACGGCACCCTGGACATCCAGACCCTCAGGGGCAAGGTGGTCTCCAAGTCCTCGAAAGTGGAACTGATCCCCGTGAAAGCCGAAGAGGCCGACCCTGCTATGCGCGAAGCCTTCCGCAAGGAATATGAAACCGTCAAAGCATTCACCGTCAAGGAAATAGGCACTCTCGACACCGACCTTGTCACACGCGACGGCTTCAAGGGAATGTGCCCCTACGTAAACCTGCTTCACACGGTCTCGCTTGGCTGCGAGCCGGCACAGATTTCCTTCGCCGCTCCCCTCTCCTACAACAAGACCATCCCTGCCGGAAAGCTGGTCTTCAACGACCTGTTCACCATCTATCCCTTTGAGAATCAGCTCTATGTGCTCACTATGAGCGGACGCGAGATTAAAGGCTACCTGGAAGCTTCCTACGAAGCCTGGATCCAGTCTCCAGCCTCGGGTCATATCCTCAAGATCCACCCGCACAACGATATGAGGGACGGCACAGCCCGCTGGTCCGTCTACAACAGGTTCTACAACTTCGACTCCGCCGCCGGCATCAACTACACCGT
>CACZBP010000191.1:674-5818 GCA_902779495.1 uncultured Bacteroidia bacterium | reverse complement strand
CCGGCAACGTGGCACAGTATGCGGCCCAGAAGGCGATGCGCCTCGGAGCCAAGGTCGTCACCCTGTCCGACTCCAACGGTTTCGTCTATGACCCCGACGGCCTGGACGAAGAAAAGATGCAATATGTCTTCGAACTGAAGAACATCCGCCGCGGCAGGATCAAGGAATATGCAACCAAATATCCCACAGCGACTTACTATCCCGACGAGCGCCCCTGGCGCATCCCCTGCGACATAGCTCTCCCTTGCGCCACCCAGAATGAAATCGAGGAGCAGGACGCTAAGAACCTCGTCGAAGGAGGCTGCTTCTGTGTCGCCGAAGGCGCCAATATGCCCTCCACCCCGGAGGCCATCGCCATATTCCAGAGCCACAAGATGCTCTATTCCCCCGGCAAGGCATCCAACGCCGGCGGAGTTGCCACATCCGGCCTGGAGATGTCCCAGAACAGTATGCGCACCAAGTGGACTGCCGATGAGGTGGACGCCCGGCTTCGCCGCATAATGGCCGACATCCACGAGGCCTGCGTCAAGTATGGCACCGAGGAAGACGGCTACATCAACTACGTCAAAGGCGCCAACATAGCCGGCTTCATCAAGGTTGCCGACGCAATGACCGACCAGGGACTCGTGTAAGATGGAAGCTGTCCTGATGAGCCGGCGCATACGCCGTATATTGCTGGTCTGCAACAACTACGATAACTTCTCCCTCGAAGAGGACGGCCACCTGGACGTGGTCATATCCAGGGAATATGCCGAACTTGGCCTGAGCAACCCGCCGGTCGTGCACCGCGTCGAATCCACCGTCGAAGCCCTTGCGCTGGACGAAGTGTTCGACCTGGTGATCACGATGTACAACGTGGGCGCGACCGACGTGTTCGAGTTCTCGGCCCTTATGAAAAAGAAGGCCCCGGACACTCCGATAGTCCTTCTGAGCTCATTCTCCAGAGAGATATACAGGCGTATCCAGGAGAGCGACCGCAGCTGCATAGACTACGTCTTCTGCTGGAACAACTCCTCGGACCTCATCATCGCCATCATCAAGCTCATCGAAGACAGCATCAACGCCGAACACGACATCCTCGAAGGGGGAGTGCAGTGCATCCTGCTGGTGGAAGACTCCGTCAGGTATTACTCCACCTACCTTCCCCTCCTATATAAACTGGTCCTCGAGCAGAACCGCGAATCCATCAAGGACGCCCTGAACGAGAAACAGCAGTTCATGCGCAAGCGCTCCCGTCCCAAGATCCTGATGGCCACGAACTTCCAGGATGCGGTCGCCATATACGAAAAGTACAAGACCAACATCCTCGGAGTCATATCCGACATCGGTTTCGTCCTTCACCCGGGCGATGCGCCCGAGACCGAGAAGCTCGACGCCGGCATAGATCTGTGCCATATGATCCGTAAGGACAACCCCACTATGCCCTTCCTGCTCCAATCCTCGCAGGAGAGTATGCGTGAGGTCGCTCGGGAGCTTGGTGTGGGGTTCGTCGTGAAGAAGTCCAAGACCCTCACGCACGACGTGAGTGAATATATAGGGCGCGAGTTCGCCTTCGGCGACTTCGTGGTGAAGGACCCGGAGACGGGGGAGATAACGGCCAGGGCACGCAACCTCTTCGAACTGGAGAACCTGATGCACACCATCACCGATGCGGAATACCGTGCCATCATCGACCGTAACTTCCTGTCCAAGTGGCTGTTGGGCCGCGGTATGTTCAGCATAGGCAATAAGCTCAAGCCCCTGGACGAGAACACCCCCAACCTCCGTGGAATCACCATCGACGCCATCCACGACTACCGCATAGCCCAGGGCCAGGGCGTGGTCGCCAAGTTCGACCCTAACAGCTACAACGATGCCATCGGCTTCGCCAAGCTGGGCGACGGCTCGCTGGGCGGCAAGGCCCGCGGCCTGGCGTTCCTCAGCAGTATGCTCCAGAAGCACGAGCTGAGCGACCGCTGGGAAGACGTGCGCGTGCTGGTGCCCCGCACCCTTGTCATCACGACCGATTACTTCGACCGTTTCATCATTGAGAACGGCCTCCAGTATGTCATCGGCGCCGACGCCTCCGACGAGGAAATCCTCTCGGAATTCGTCTCGTCGTCGCTGCCCCAGGACCTCGTGGATAACCTCCGCGTGTTCATAAGGCACGTGCGCAAGCCGCTTGCGGTGCGCTCCTCCTCGCTGCTGGAAGACTCTTATTTCCAGCTCTATTCCACCTGTATGGTCCCGGCTACGGAGAACGAAGACCAGCAGCTGCGGCTCATCTCCAAGGCCATCAAGAGCGTCTACGCCTCGGTCTATTACGCTTCCTCAAGAGGCTACATCACCGCCACGGCCAACGTCATCTCCGAAGAGAAGATGGCCATAATCCTCCAGGAAATATGCGGCAGCGAAGACAGCGGCTACTGGCTCCCGACCTTCTCGGGCGTCGCCCGTTCGCTGAACTTCTACCCTCTGGGATATGAGAAGCCCGAGGACGGCATAGCCAAGGTGGCCTTCGGGCTCGGCAAGGCAGTCGTGGACGGGGAGGAAGTCCTTCGCTTCTGCCCTGAATATCCCCGCAACGTCCTCCAGACCTCGACCCTGGAACTGACGGTCTCCGACACGCAGAAGGCAATGTATGCCCTGAACCTGCTGCCGGACAAGTTCAAGACCAGCGTCGACGACGCGGTGAACCTCGAACGCATCCCCATCCCCGACGCCACCCGCTTCAAGGCCATAGGCAAGGTCGCCTCGACGCTTGACCTGCAGGGCGGCCGCATAGTGGATTCCCCATATGCCGAAGGCCCCAAGTATATAACCTTCTCGCATATCCTCAAATACGGCATATTCCCCCTTGCGGACATCCTCAAGACCCTGCTGAAGATAGCCGAGCAGGAGATGAAGACCTGCGTGGAAATCGAGTTCGCAGCCGACCTCACCCGTGAGCAGGCCACCTTCAACGTCCTGCAGATCAGGCCGATATCGGTGGAATCCGCCACCAGCGAAGTGGACTGGAAGGAGCTCGACACCTCCGCCCCTATCCTCTACTGCGAAAGCGCCCTCGGCACCGGAATGATAGAAGGCCTGCAGGATATTGTCTACCTCAAGGCCGACGCCTTCGATGTTCTGAAGACCGTCGAGATGGCCCGCGAGATTTCGGCAATAAACGCCGCGATGCGTGAGGCCGGCAAAGGATATATCCTCATCGGCTACGGCCGCTGGGGCTCCAGCATCCCTTCGCTCGGAGTCCCCGTCAAGTGGAGCGACATTTCCGAAGCCCGCGTCATCGCGGAGTGCTGCCTGGAGAACTTCCGGGTGGACCCCAGCCAGGGCACCCATTTCTTCCAGAACCTGACCTCCTTCAACGCCGGCTACGTGAACGTCAATCCCTACGTGCGTCGCGCCGACGTCTTCGACCAGTCCGTCCTGGACGCCCTCCCCGCCGTCGAGGAAACCGCCTATTTCCGCCACGTGCGCTTCGCCGCCCCTCTGACCGTCTGCATCGACGGCAAAACCGGCAAAGCCTTGATTACCAGGCCGAAAGAATAAACTATCCCATGCCATAAACCTTCCGCTTCGCTCCATCCCTCCCAAAACACACATAGGTTTTGGGCCCCTCCCTCTAACATGGCCGAGGGTGGCCATGGGTTTAGGCATGGGATAGTTTATTCTTTCTTCAATAGGATTTAAAGGGATTATTTGCTATATTTGTACGATTATCTGACAATATATGGAAAGGCTTGCAAGAACAAAAGTGAAGGACCTGCTGGGAAGCCAGCCGGGCACGGAAGTTCTCGCCAAAGGTTGGGTGAGGACAAAAAGAGGCAACAAACAGCTGAAATTCATAGCGTTGAATGACGGATCCACGGTGAACAACATCCAGATCGTGGCCGACACGTCGCTCTTCGACGAGGAACTCCTAAAGCGCGTCACCACCGGCGCCAGCCTCGCCGTGAAAGGCCGCCTGGTGGAATCCCTCGGCAGCGGACAGGCCGTCGAGATCCAGGCTTCGGAAATAGAAGTCCTCGGCGACTGCGACCCTATGCGCTACCCCCTCCAGAAGAAGGACACCTCCTTCGAGTACCTCCGCTCGGTAGCCCATATGAGGCTGAGGACCAACACATTCGGTGCCGTCCTGAGGCTTCGCCACGCGATGGCCTTCGCCATCCATAAGTTCTTCAACGACAGGGGCTTCGTCTACCTGAACACCCCGCTCATCACCGAATCCGACGCCGAAGGCGCAGGCGATATGTTCCAGGTCACGACCCTGGACCTCGCCAACGTCCCGACCCACGGCGGCAAGGTGGACTTCAGCAAGGACTTCTTCGGCAAGAAGACGAGCCTCACCGTGAGCGGCCAGCTCGAAGGCGAGCTCGGCGCCACCGCGGTAGGGGAGATCTACACCTTCGGCCCCACCTTCCGCGCCGAAAACTCCAACACCCCCCGCCACCTCGCGGAATTCTGGATGATAGAGCCGGAAATGGCCTTCTATGACATATATGACAATATGGAACTCGCCGAGGCCTTCGTCAAGTACCTGGTGCAATATGCCCTGGACAACAACTACGACGACCTCAAGTTCCTCAATGACAAATATGACGACGGCCTCATAGCCCGCCTGCAGAGCGTGCTCGGCATCGAATTCCAGAGGGTGACCTACACCGAGGCGGTCGAGATCCTCGAAGACGCCGTCGCCAAGGGCCACAAGTTCGAATATCCCGTCCACTGGGGCACCGACTTCCAGAGTGAGCACGAACGCTACCTGGTGGAGACCCACTTCGGTAAGCCCGTGATACTCATCGACTTCCCCAAGGACATCAAGGCCTTCTATATGAAGCAGAACGAAGACGGCCGCACCGTCCGCGGTATGGACGTCCTCTTCCCGAAGATCGGCGAAATCATAGGCGGCTCCGAGCGCGAAGCCTCCCTTGAAAAGCTCGAGGCGAGGATAGACGAGCTGGGAATGAGCCGCAAGAACCTCGAGTGGTACATCGACACCCGCCGTTACGGCACCGTCCCCCACAGCGGCTTCGGCCTCGGTTTCGAGCGCCTGCTGCTCTTCGTCACCGGAATGAACAACATCAGGGACGTCATCCCGTTCCCCAGGACTCCCAAGAACGCAGAATTCTAGAAGCATATGTTAGTAATCGGCATCGCAGGGG
>CACZBP010000191.1:0-648 GCA_902779495.1 uncultured Bacteroidia bacterium | reverse complement strand
CAGGCTCCGGAAAGACAACGGTCGTCAAGACCATAACCAGGCAGCTGTCCGGCAGGGTGGTAGTAATCCCCCAGGACTCGTACTACAAGGACTCCAGCCATCTCCCTTTGGAAGAGAGGCAGAAAATCAACTTCGACCATCCCGACGCCATAGACTGGAAGCTCCTGTGCCAGCAGATCCGTGAGCTCAAGCAGGGAAAGACCGTCGAACAGCCGGTATATTCCTACATCACCTGCTCCCGCTCCAAGACCGAGACTGTCACCGTGGAGCCCGCCGAAGTGATAATAGTCGAAGGCATCCTCATCTTCACCTGCAAGGAGCTCCGCGACCAGATGAATATCAAGATATTCGTCGATGCCGACAGCGACGACCGCCTTATGCGCATCATAGTTCGCGATATGGAAGAGCGCGGCAGGACCATAGAAATGGCCATTGACCACTATCAGGAGACGGTCAAGCCGATGCACCTGCAGTTCATCGAGCCCAGCAAGCGCTACGCCGACATAATCATTCCCGAAGGCGGCCACAACAAGGTAGCCATCGACGTCATCACGACGACGGTCGAAGAGGCCCTCCGCCGTCTGCAGAAGAAAAAGAAATAACTTCCATATGGCCAGGATCAGCAGCGAAGACAAGGCCGGATTGTAT
>CACZBP010000190.1 GCA_902779495.1 uncultured Bacteroidia bacterium | reverse complement strand
AATTCAACGGCTGGAAGGTGCCGGACATCCTGCTGAGCGGCAACCACCTGAAGATCCGGCAGTGGCAGGACGAACAGGCTTTGGAGCGCACGAAACTTCTCCGTCCGGGACTGCTTAAAAAGTAAAAAAGCTCGCTTCACAGCGAACTTTTTTTGGTTAGTCAGTAGCGTGTTCCCTAAAAAGGGTGAATTAATTATTGATGGTTAGATTATGTTTTCTGACCTCACGGCCATTATTTGTTTCGTTTTATTAAAACGATGCAAATATAGAGAATTAATTTCAATCTGCAAATTTTTTCGCTAAAAATTGTAAAAAATCTTAAACAACCAGTTAGTCGGCGGCTGGGGGAAAACTCCCTCTTCCTGGTACCAGGAGCCGTCAGAGGCGAAATGGGCGCGGTAGACCCAGGCATCGGCGTAATACAGCGAGCCAAGGACGTTTTTCACATACGCCCCGATTCCGAGACGACCCTCGCCAAGGGTGAATTCGTGCGTGAGCGAAAGGTCGAGCCAGCTGTATGCGGGGATGCGGCGGTCGGCGCTGCCGGTGTTGTCCCAATACTGGCTGCCGACGTACTTCCACTCGGCCGAAAGGGCCGTGGTGCGGAACGAATTCTTCGCAAAGGCGAAGGGATGGACCTCGGCGAAAGCGGCTGCGGTCAGCGAAGGCGAAAGCAGCATATCCACCTTGTCGAAATGCTCGCTGTACTGCCCGACAAAGTTCCAGTCGTCGGGGTTGTCGTATTCCTCCCAGTACTGGGTGTAGTCGAGTATCTTATTGGTACTCAGGGATATATTGCCCCTGGCGGAGAAATATTTCCCGGCCTTGACTCCGGCAAATATCTCCACTCCGCGACGGTAGCTGCGCGGAACGTTGTCCTTGATGGCATAGCCCGAAGCGGACAGTTCGCCCGTTTCCAGGAGCATATCGCGGTATTCCATAAGATATATGTTCGCTCCCGCGTCAAGCCATTTGCCGTCGAAGCCATATCCGGCCTCGATGTCCAGCATCCGCTCGGGCTTTATCTGGCGGTTACCGCCCTCGAGGTTGTTGCTTTCGATAATCTCCTTGATGTCGCTGCGGCCGGGTTCCCTGCCGCCGAGGGCAGCCGATGCGTAGATGCGGTGCGAGCCGAAGCGGGCGGACGCGCCGGCGTGCGGATTGAAGAAAATCCACCGGTAGGCGCTGCCCATCGGGAGGTCGTCCTCGTCGTCGATTCCGTTCATATCCAGGGTCACCAGACGGTACTGGAAGTCGGCGTAGAGGGTGAGCCAGCGCCAGGTGTATTCCGCTCTGGCATAGGCGTTTGCGTCCCATTTGCGGCCCTGGTTGAAGTACCAGTTGTTGCCGGGGTCGGGGGCGTTGAGCGAGGCATAGTCATAGGCCTTGCCGAGCACCTTGCTCCAGAGCAGTTCGCCGTAGTGGTCGCCCCTGTAGTATGAGACATATATGCCGCCCGTGGTCCTGAGGGGGCCGCGTCCGTAGCTCAGCGAAGAACTGAGCACCAGCAGGTCGTTGGCCATTGTCTTGCGGAATATCACGTCGCCTTTGGAAGAGGCCTGCGCGAAGTCGGAGGGGAAACCATATGCCTTGAGCTTCTTGCCGGTCTTGTAGCGCTCGTTGAAGCCATATCCGTCCGTCCAGTTAAGGGTCGTGGACCAGGTCAGGGCGCCCGCTATCTGGCGGGTGTAGTTCAGCTGCAGGTGCTGTTGGGCGTAGTTGTCGGTGTGGTTGCCGTAGTAGCAGGTGTTGCCGCTGTCGTCGGTGTATATGCCTTCAGGGTTGTAGGTCCTGTCGGTCTGGAGGTAGGAATATGGGATGCCGGTCCAGGTGATACCGGTCCTTTGGTCGCCGCGCAAATAGGTCAGTTTCAAGGAATTGGAGCCATTTATCCAACCTATCACTCCATATAGCGAAGTGGTGTTGCCCCAGGCGTTGCGGATGTAGCCGTCGGTGGTGTTGACCGACCAGGCGAAGTCCAGGTAGAGGCCGCCCGGGAGGACGCCGGTGGAGGCGTTGGCGGTGAGGACGCCGGTGGCGAAGGAGCCGACGGAGGTGGATATCGTCGCAGAGGGGTTCTGCTGCACTCCGCCGGTGCTCATATTGATGCTCGCCCCGAAAGCACCCGCTCCGTTGGCAGTCGTGCCGAGGCCGCGCTGGACCTGCACCGAGGATATGACGCTCGTCAGGGCCGGGATATTCACCCAGAACACTTCCTGGGACTCGGCGTCATTGAGGGTTATGCCGTTCAGGGTCACGTTGATCTGGCTGCCTTTGGAGCCGCGCACCGTCATTTTGCTGTAGCCGATGCCGGTTCCGCCTTCGTTGGAAACCACCACGCCTGGCTGTAGGGCCAGGGCCATAGGCAGGGAGTTGATGGGGTTGGAAGAGCGGAGCTGTTCCTTGCTCACGCTGGTGAAGGGAACCGGGGTGTTCTCCCCCGCCCTGGAAGCCTTGACGACCACGCTGTCCAGGCGTTCCGGCTGCTCCTGGGCCAAGGCCAGGGGCGCTGCCGCAAGAAGCGACAAAAATAAAAAACCTCGCATATAATTAATTGTTATGCAAGGGGTTACATTGAGATAAGCCTCCCTACGGCGGTATTGACCGCATCAGGTTCAATGGGTATTTCTCAACCGGCGCGCGGCCGGTACCCCCGCTTGTTATTTAAGCCTGACCTGGAAGAGTTTGTCCCACTTCTTCCCGGTCATATATATGTTTTCGCCATCCCAGGCGATTCCATTCAGTACGTCGGCATCCACTGCCTTGGAAGAGGGCTTCAGGGCGCCGCAGTCCACCGTAGCTTCCACATATCCGGTCTCGGGGTCGATGATGACGACCATTCCCGTGAGGTAGATGTTCGCCCAGACCTTGCCGTCGATATATTCCAGTTCGTTGAGGTCCACCACCGGACGGTTGCCCATCCGCACCTTCACTGTCTTCAGGGTCT
>CACZBP010000189.1 GCA_902779495.1 uncultured Bacteroidia bacterium | reverse complement strand
CCTGGGAAGGCTCTTCGGACGGCTCGGCTGAGGGCTCCTCGGAAGGTTCTGCCGAAGGCTCTTCGGAGACTTCTGGTTCTTCGGAAGGAAGCGGCTCTGCGGAAGGAGTCAGGTTCTGCCCGGGGCCTTTGCTACATCCTATCAGCAGGGTGACGGCTATGAAAAGGTATAAAATACGTTTCATTTTTTGGTCTTTGAATGCAAATATATTAAAAATTTTTATTTACTTTGCAATAATATATAAAGACTTTATATGAATACTTCTGCATTGAAAGGATTGAAAGCGCTGCTGCTGGCAGCTGTGCTTTTCGTCTTGGCGCCTCTGGCTGCATCGGCCCAGGTCAAGGTCACCGGCAAGGTGACCGGCTCCTCCGGCGATGGCGAGCCTGGCGTCCTGGTTTATGTGAGGGGCAATGCCTCCACCGGCGCAATGACCGGCGCAGACGGCACTTACAGCATTACGGTCCCGTCATCGAAATCCGTACTGGTTTTCAGTCTGATAGGCTATAAGGATGCCGAGAAGGCCGTTGGCAGCAATTCCGTCATCAACGTTGTCCTGGAGGAGGATATCAATATGCTCCAAGGCACGGTGGTGGTGGGATATGGCACCCAGCGCAAGGAATTTGTTGTGGGTTCCGTCTCCCAGGTCACTGGACAGGAGCTACTTAAGGCCCCGAACACCAACGTCTCCAGTATGCTCACCGGCCGTCTTGCGGGAGTCTCCGCCGTCCAGACCAGCGGTATCCCGGGAGATGACGCGGCTTCACTGCTGGTGCGCGGTCTTGCGACCTTCAACAACTCCTCTCCTCTGATCATCGTCGACGGCGTCGAAAGGTCCATCCAGTTCCTGAACCCGAACGACATCGAGACCATATCCATCCTGAAGGATGCCGCCACTGCCGCCATCTACGGAGTCCGCGGAGGCAACGGCGTAGTCCTCGTGACCACGAAGAAGGGCGTCCAGGGCAAGGCGGAAATCGTGTATGACGGTTCCGTCTCCTTCGACACCAATACCGTCACCCCCGAGCTGCTCACAGCCGATGAGTATATCTATTGGCACAATAAGGCCCGCGAGATGGATAATCAGGCCCCCTATTGGACACCCGAGCGCATCCAGAGCCTCAAGGACCGCGGCTATTATGGCGAAGTGGACAACTGGGCCCTCATATACAAGAAGTTCGGTCTGACCCAGCAGCACAATGTCTCGGCCAGCGGCGGCTCCGAACGCTTCCGCTATTTCACATCCCTTGGCTATATGAACCAGGACGGTATCCTGAAGAACACTTCGTTCCAGCGTTATAACGTCAGGGCCAATCTGGATGCCCAGCTCACCAAGGGTCTCCACTACAACGTCAAACTGTCGGCCGCACATTCCGAAAGGCACTGGCCCGGCCTGAGCATGCGCACCAGCAACGGTTCCTGGCAGGGAGAGTTCTCCCCTCTGAGGCAGGCCTGCTACGCCATTCCTATAATCGCTCCCGAGTACAATGGCCTTCCCCTTGGATTCACCAACGGAACCTACACCTACACCCCTCTCGCCGCCCTGAACACTGGTTTCCAGGAGGAAAGGCGCTGGATGGGTGAGGTCCGTTCACACCTGGAATATGATTTCAGCGCCCTCGGCGTAGAGGGCCTCAAGGGGCTCAAGGCAGGAGTCAACCTTTCATATAACTTCGACTACACCCTGAACCGCAACTACCTGGAATCCTTCCAGCTGTATTCCTACAATCCCGGAACAGACCTTGCCCTCCAGGTGACATCCCTCGGAATAGGGGAGAACAACTACAACAAGTCCCACTCCATTGGATATAACCTCACGGTCCGTCCCCAGATTACATATGAGCACGATTTCGGTCGCCACCATCTGTCCGCCATCGCCTTTATGGAGCGCTACACCCAGCACGGTGACACGATGACCGGCTATAAGACCGGGTTTGCCGACGGCCCCATTGACATCAACACAGGATTCAGCTATCCTGCCATCCCGGTCTCGGGCGGATATAGCAACAGAGGCTTTTTCGGCAGCGCATGCCGTGTGAGCTATGCTTACGACAAGAGATACCTTGCCGAATTCACCATCCGCGCCGATGCTTCCTATAAGTTCTCTCCCGAGAACCGCTGGGGATACTTCCCTTCTGCGGCCCTTGGCTGGGTACTTTCCGAAGAGTCCTTCATCAAGGACATCCCCTGGATAAACTTTATGAAGCTCCGCCTTTCCTACGGTGTCCTCGGCGCCGACGATGTGGATCCATATTTGTTTATGCAAACCTATAAGACCGTCGCTCCGAATATTACACATTATATCGGCGGACAGCCCTATTCAATATTCTATACGTCGAATTACGTACACGCAGACCTCACCTGGTCACGTACCAACACCTATAACATAGGATATGAGGCCAAGTTCCTCGACAGCCGCCTGTCGGTTGAACTGGATGTTTTCTACAAGTACACTTCCAAGATTCTCGAGCAGGATTATACCGGTACATATGCCCCTTCCCTTGGTGGCAACAACCCCATCTGGCTCAACTCCGGAAAGGTGGACAACAGGGGATTCGATATGACCCTCGGCTGGAGGGACGCATTCACTTCGGGATGGAGCTATTCCATCACCGGAATCCTCGGATGGTCCCGCAACAGGCTCCTTTCCAGGCGCCTGAGCGACAACTACCCCTCCTACCGCGCCCAGCTCGGCCAGCCTATGGGCTCGTTCTACGGCTTCCACGCCCTGGGCCTCTTCCAGAGCCAGGAGGAAGTTGACGAGTATCCGAACGCCCCTTCCGGATGGGCCGAAGTAGGAGCCATCAAGTACCAGGATGTCAACGGCGACGGTAAGATCAATTCCGCCGAGGACTTCGTCAAGATAGGTCGTTCCAGCACCCCTGAGATGACCTTCTCCCTCAACCTTGACGTTGCCTATAACGGCCTGTCGCTCAGTATGTTGTTCCAGGGCGCG
>CACZBP010000188.1 GCA_902779495.1 uncultured Bacteroidia bacterium | reverse complement strand
CGACGGGATGCTGCCGCCGGTCTCGGAAGGGAAGTCGCTGCCGAGCTTGTGGCCGAAGCCGAAGCTCTGCACATATTCGTTCCAGTCATCCAGCGCGTCGCCGATAGAAGAGTACTTCCTGTTCTCCAGGATGTCGCGCAGGGCGAAGGTGAAGTAGGAATTGCAGGACATCATTATGGTCTCGTCCAGGTTGATGGGGGACTTGTGGGCGTGGCAGCCTGGACGGTGGTCGCCGAGGGTATATCCCCTGGCGCAGGGGAAGAGGCTGCCGGGCTGCAGCGTGCCTTCCTCAAGCCCTATCAGCCCGTTCACCAGCTTGAACACGGACCCCGGAGGGTAAAATCCCTGGACGGCGCGGTTGTTCATCGGGCGGTAGGGGTCGCTGATGAGTTCGTTGTAGTACTTGTTGATTTCGGCAAGCTTGTCCACGTCGATGCCGGGGCTGGAGACAAGCGCAAGTATCTCACCTGTAGATGGTTCGATGGCCACGACGCTGCCGGCCTTGTTCTGCATCAGGTGCTGGCCGTAGTTCTGTAGGACGGCGTCGATGGTGGTCACGATATCCTTTCCGGGGATGGCTTCCTTGTCCATCTCGCCGTCGCGGTAGGATGCCTCGATCTGGCCGCGGGAGTTGCGGAGATAGATGTGATAGCCCTTCTCGCCGCGCAGCTCTTCCTCCCTGGCGGCCTCGATGCCAGTCTTGCCGGCATAGTCGCCTGGACGGTACTCTCCCGGGTGGTTGCGGATGAATGCCTGGTCCACTTCGGTCACGTAGCCGAGCAGGTTGCCGCCGGCGTTGAAGGGATAGTCGCGGATGCTTCGGACCTGACCCTTGAAGCCGGGGAACTTATATTGCACCTCGGCGAATTTCATATAGGTCGAGGACGGCATCTGCTTTATCATCACCATCGACTGCCAGCCGATGCGGCGGCGGTTGCGGTCATATTCGGCCATCTTCTCCCGGATGAAATCCGGCTCCACGCCCAGCACGTCGGCAAGCATCAGCGTGTCGAAAGGAGTGACCTCCTTGGGTGTCACGAGGATGTCGTATGCCACCTTGTTGCCGACTATTATCTTGCCGTTGCGGTCGTAGATGATGCCCCTGGTGGGATAGATGATGTCATAGAGCATCGAGTTGTTGGACGCGTTGATCTTGAACTTGTCGTCCACTATCTGTATGACGAATATCTTCACCAGGAGGACCGCCGCGGCGACCACCAGACCGATTAGCAGCTTGTGGGACTTTTCCAGGGCCATATGCTACCTCCTGTTCTCCGGAGTCAGGATGTCGGCCACGGCAAGGGAGAGGAGGATGCCGGTAACGGCCGACAGCACATAGCGCCACAGGTTGAAGCTGAAGGGGCGCAGCCAGGCTCCGTCGGCCCAGATGTAGAGCACCAGGAAGACGGTGTGGACCAGGAATATGGCGAAGACCACCTTCAGCAGGCCGAACTTGCGGATGGAGAAATTCTCTCCGCGCACAAGGAGCTCCTCGCCGAAGAGGAGCCGTATGACTCCTCGGCGCATAAGTGCCACTGGCACAAGGGCGAAGGTGTTGATGCCCACCACCCCTTCCGCAAGGAAGTCCACGGCAAGGCCGGTGGCGAAGGCGATGAACATTCCGGGGATGGTGCCGACCTTGGTGGGGATGCACAGCACCAGGACGGGAAGGATGCTGAGGGTCAGATACGGCGTGAAACGGAAATAGTTGCACAGCAGCATCTGGGCTATGACCAGCAGGATATATTGCAGGGTGAAACTGTGTCTCATCGCAGGCCCTCCCTGTTTTCAAGTTCGGTTATCTCGTCCCTGCCCCTGGAGCAGACGACGGTGACATAGCGCAGGGCGCTGAAGTCCTGCAGCAGGTCAACTCCCACCTCATATGTGGCGCCGTTGACGACCTTGCTGTCCCTGACGGTCCCGATGGGGATGTCGGGAGGGAATATAGAGGAGTAGCCGCTGGTGTAGACCGTGTCGCCGGGGGCGAATTTATGCTGGAGGGGAATCTGGCCGAGGATGGCGCTGCGCGAGCTCCTGCCGTCCCATATCATAGGGCCGGAGGCTCCGTCCCTGCCGAGGCGCGCGCTGACGCTGAACTCGGAGTTCATAAAGGATATGGCATAGGAATAATGCCTGCTGACGGCATCCACTATGCCTATCACGCCCTGGGAGGATATGATTCCGCTGTGCGGCTGGACACCGTCGTCGGAGCCTTTGTCCAGGATGATGTAGTTGTGCTGGCGGTTGCGGCTTATCTTCATTATGGAGGCGGGCAGATAAGTGAAACCGCCCACCTGGGAGTAGCTCGAGGCGATGGAGTCCGTCATTGCCTGCTGGGCCAGATGCTCATATGCCTTGAGTTTCTGCGAGAGGATATGGTTCTCCTGGGCCAGCTGCTCGTTGGTGCTGCGCAGGGAGAAATATTCACCGACGCTCTCGGACCAGCCCCAGGTCTTTGCCTGGAAGGCGTGGATGCCCTTGGAGATGTAGAGGTTCTGGACTTCCCCGTTATGGCGCAACAAACTCAGAGCAGCAACCTCCATACCGATGAAGATTGCTGCAGTGATTATCGCTCCCGCTATTTTCTTGCCGGCAGCCATCACCTACCTCATCAGGAAGGAGTAGTTGGCTGCGTTCTTGAGGGCTATGCAGGTGCCCCTGGCCACTGCGCGGAGCGGGTCTTCGGCCACGTGGAACTGGATGTTCACCTTCTCGGTGAAACGCTGGGCCAGACCGCGCAGCAGGGCGCCGCCGCCGGAGAGGAATATGCCGTTCTCCACTATGTCGGAGTAGAGCTCCGGGGGAGTCTGCTCCAGGACGTGGAGGATGGAGGATTCAATCTTGGAGATGGACTTGTCCAGGCAGTGGGCTATCTCCTGGTAGGTGATGCGGGCCTCGACGGGATGGGCCGTCATAAGGTTCGGGCCCCTCACCACGAAGGGCTCGGGCTCGTCGTCAAGTTCGCTGA
>CACZBP010000187.1 GCA_902779495.1 uncultured Bacteroidia bacterium | reverse complement strand
TGGGGGCGTCCTTGTCGCCCAGGGTCTCGTGGAGCTTCTTGAAAACCTCCTGGAGCTTGAGTTCGCCTTCGGAAGTGTATATCGATATGTCCGCGAGGGTCGTTATCTTGCTCTTGAAATCGATGCAGGTGCGACGGCCGTCTGCGAGGGATTCGGAGATGGCTCCGGTGCGGGCCTGAGCCAGGAAGCGGAACAGTCCGTGCTGTCCTGAAACTGACAATATCTTTGCCAGGTCTGTCTTGTTGTTTTCCATATATTCAATTATAAAGTTTACAAATATAGCTATTAATTTTTGGGGATGGACCTTGTCGTTTCAAAACCCATGGCCACCCTCGGCCATGTTAGAGGGAGGGGCCCAAAACCTATGTGTGTTTTGGGAGGGATGGAGGAGCGAAGCTCCGGAAGGTTTGGGAACGACAAGGTCCATCCTTGCGAAAGCAGCGTCGGTATTAGCGATAAGGGTCTGGATGTCGGAGTCGTTGACGATGATGGCGTCGGCAAGGGCGGGGTCGGGGGTTTGGGCGGCCATACGGCGGCGCATTTCGGCCTCCGGCCGGGAGGTCCACTCCAGGCGCTTGTCCTGCGGGGCGACGACCATCACCACGGCATCGAAAAGCCCCGCGAACAAGGGCTTTTCAAGGGCGATCGCGGACTCCATCACGGCAAAAGGCACATCCTCTGCAAGGGACTCTTTCCAGGCAAGGAAATCCTCCCGGACAAGGGGATGGACAATGGCTTCCGTCTTGGCAAGGGCATCTGGATCGGAGAAGATGGCCTGGGAAAGAAGCGAAGGAACGAAGCGTCCCTCCTGCGTCAGGTTCGTGCCCAGGGCTCCTTCCAGCCTTTGCACAAGCTCGCCGTCATACAGGGCGCGGGTGCGCGAGTCGCTGTCATAGACGGGGATGCCGCGGGAGGCAAGATATGCCGCTACGACAGACTTGCCGCTGCCTATGCCGCCGGTCAGGAGGACAGTCTTCATCGCAGGCCCTCCACACATTCAAAGACCTCAGGCTCAATGCTATAGCTGAGCACACCGCGCGGCAGGACATCCCGCCGGGGCAGGCATTTGCCGCTAATCGAGGAGGCGAAGTCCTTGTAATCTATATAGAAGCCGACGTTGCCAACCGGGTCGCTCAGAACCGGGAAGGAGCATCGGTACGTGACCTTGGCCGTGGACGGATACACCGTCAGGGTGCGGCCGGAGGGGACGTTGCGGGTGCGGACCTGCACCGTCGTGCTTATCTCCACATAGCGCTCCACGTCCACCTTGTATTCCACCTCATCCTGCGAGAGGCGCACCTCCTTGGTCTGTTCGAGGCGTATCACTCCTCTGGCCGGGTCCTTCAACCCCCTCAGCACGAAGGGCTTGGTGTAGGCCCTTTCTATGCTTTCAAGGTGGAAAGGTTCGCCATACACCAGGACAGAGTCGGGAATCATCTGCACGCCCTTTGCGCTGGTGTACTGCGGGGCATATTCTACCGAGCAGACGGGCTGGACGGGCACCTTCTTGAAGTTTTCCCGATGGAAGCGGAAATAGAGGGTGTCGGTCAGGACCGTTTCCAGGTTCATATTGTCTCCGAAGATGGCGTTGCCGTAACGCATCAGCTCGTTCGAGGTGACGTAGAACACCTCTCCGTCCTTGTGGTGAAGGTCGGAGGCGGCGAACTCCACGACGACGCTCTGGCGGGTGCGGCGAAGATTGACGAAGTCATATCCCGTCGCCCTACAGCGGGCCATCACCACGGAGGGGCTGGATGAACGGCTGGCATAGCCGCCAATGTTTCCGGCGGCCGTGACAGGGACGCTAACTGCGCGCACATAGGTGTCGGACATATTGACTATCAGCCATATGCCTAACGCAATCAGAAGAGAGAGTGCGACGAATATCCACTCCCTCCCCTGCATTCCCGCCTTACGGAGGATTGAACCCGGAAGGTTCATTTTACTTTGTCTGCTGTGCCTCGGAGAAGTCCTTTACCAGGGAGTTCTTGTCCACGCGGAGCTTGACTTCGCCGTCCACCTTGATGAGGACGGAGCGGTCCTTTATCTCATCCACGACGCCGTAGATTCCTCCTGCGGTAACGACCTTGTCGCCCTTCTTGAGGCTGTTGCGGAATTCCTCGAGTTTCTTCTGTTCCTTGCGCTGGGGGCGGATCATAAACAGATACATCACCACGAAGATAAGGGCAAGCATTACCCACATTGTCCAGGAAGAGCCCTGGGGCTGGGCCGGCTGTGCGGCCTGAAGCAAATAAATGATATTCATTATATTATCTCTTTTATGATTTTATCCATAAGGCTGTTGACGAACTGGCGGCTCTTGGGAGAGCAGAAGTCCTTGGAGATCTCGACCCATTCGCTGAGGGTCACGTCGAGGGGGATGTCCGGGAAGGTCTTGTGCTCTGCCACGCCGAGGTCGATGATGGCTATGTCGGTGAGGAAGAGACGGTCGCTGTCCCAGTCGGGAACGGCGGCAACCACCTTTTCGAACACTTTCTCATACAATGCTTTACCAGCGACCGTTTTCTCGCAGTCACCTGCCCAACGGAAGACCGATAACTTGCCGGAACTGTCTTTCTCATGATATGTTGGCATGTCGAAAGCGAATCCCGTGAACGGGGCATTGATGATCATCTGATAGGAAATGCCCGCAGCTCCTTCGCCCACCATCACGGAGGAATGCGCCGTCGTGGCCTTCCAAATCATCACATCCGTCGCTTGGCTTCCCATTCCGACCATCCCCATTGTCAACATCAATCCAATTGATATTCGCATAAACCATTCCCTATCCATTAGATGACATATGCTTAAAATGATAACCAAACCAGATAGCAACCGTCACCACTTGTACTGGAATCTGAACCGTCCGCCAGGGGCGACATCACCGCTGATGTAGAAATTCATGATATCGCGTTTGGTATTTTCGCTTATTGCGATGATGCGATCCGAATTTTTACATGAATATTTGAATTTAAGATCGTATATTAATATAT
>CACZBP010000186.1 GCA_902779495.1 uncultured Bacteroidia bacterium | reverse complement strand
CATATCCCTGAATCCACTGCCCGTCAATGTAATACTTGCCGCGGGCGCCATATGTGGCCAGCGACTGGTAGGCTCCGAAGTCTGAGCGGCCGGTGATACCGAAGGAGAACCTGGGCTTGAGGCTCTGGATGTCCACGCCGTCCATAAAGTCCATATTGGCGATTTCCCAGGCTATGGATGCGCCGGGGAAGTTGCCCCACTTGTGGGAGGCACCGAACTTGGTGGAACCCTCACGGCGGAAGGATACGGAAGCGTAGATGAGGTCTTTCCAGTTGTAGTTGACACGGCCGAAGAAACCGATGAGGCGGGAAGTCTCCTTGTAGGAGCCCATTCCGGCGTGGTGGTCGGTGGCGGTCAGGTAGCTGCCAACTCCGAGGTTGTTGTAGGAGAAGTCGTACTGGAAGTCGTAGTTGTCGGCGTTGAAGGACTCGGTGTTGTATTCCTCGAAAGAATATCCCACCACGGCCTGCAGGTTGTGGTCGTCAAGGGCCAGGATATAGTTGCCGAGCCACTCCAGATGGTTGGTCTGGTACTGGGCGAAGGATATGCCTGCGTGGCCCTTGTAGCCGTTCCAGTAGGATTCGCCGGAATTCTGGGGAGACCAGTAATTCGACTTGTATGAGTTATAATCAAAGGTATAGGTGAGGGTCGTGGAGAGCTGGTGCACGTCGGTGGTGAGGATGTTCACCTTCGCGGCGGCGGTTCCGAGCAGGTAGACCCTGTGGGCGTCGTTGTCCTTGTTGGTCATAGCCTCGTAGGGGTTGCGGGCGCCGGTGGGGGAGTTGGGCTGATACCAGCTGCCGTCGGGATTGCGGACGGGCATCGTGGGGTTCATCCCCAGGGCCGTGTCGAACATTCCGTCGTCGCCGTATATTTCACGCACCCTGCGGGCTGTGATGCTGGCGTTGAGCTGGACGCGGTTTTTAAGGAAACGCTGCTCGACGGCTGCGCGTACGCCATATTCCGTGCGGGCATCCACCAGGTCGAGACCCTTGGAGTCCTTGTAGAAGACAGAGGCGTTGTAGGAACCATTGTCGGTGGCGCCGTCTATGGCCACATACTGGTTGTGGTCATATGAGAACTTGTTCAGGAGCAGGTGATACCAGTCGGTGCTGTAGCCGAAGTCGTTGCCACGGAGGCTGCGGCGGAACTCGTCTGCGGAGAGCACTTCGGGGATGTCCTTGGCGATGTTGTATGCGAAATATGAATCATATGTAACCTGCGCGCCCGAGACGTTGCCGGAGCCCTTCTTGGTGGTGATGAGGATGACGCCGTTGGCGCCGCGGGTGCCGTAGATGGCTGCCGATGCGGCGTCCTTGAGGACCGTCATTGACTCGATGTCCTGGGGGGCGACGTTACGGATGCTTCCTCCGGGCACGCCGTCAATGACTATGAGCGGCTCGTTGCCTGCGGATATGGAACCGGCACCGCGCACCTGGAGGGAGGAACCCGCGTTGGGGTTGGCCGCCTCGGTGGAGACGATGTTAAGGCCGGCCACCTTTCCGGTGAGCATTTCCATAGGGTTGTTCATACCTCCCTTGAAGAGGTTCTCCTTGTCCACCTGGACGATGGAGCTGGAGAGTTCCTTCTTGGAAAGGGTGCCGTAGCCTATGACCACGGCCTCGGAGAGGAAGTTCTTGTCTTCCAGGAGAATGACCAGGGAGGGAATCTCCGAGGCCTTGAATGTCTGGGTGGCATAGCCGATGCAGCTCACTGACACTTGGGCGTCAGCGGAAGACACTGTCAGGGCGAAGTCTCCGTCTACTCCGGTCGAAACGCCGTTAGAGGTGTTCGACTCCATAACGGTGGCTCCGATGACAGGTCCGAGCTCGTCGGCGACCACACCTTTGATCTGGTATCCGCTCTGGGCGGACAGCAGATTCAGCGTGCAGAGCACGATGGTAAGGGTGGAAAAAATCCTTTTCATCTGAGGGTTGTTATTGGTTTTTGAATCGTTTTGTGTCAAAGTACGGTTGCAAAATTAATCCTTCCCGCGCGTAAGCGCAAAATAATAAAGGAAAATATAACGATTTTTCTTTGCACGAAAAATTAAAGCGCTGATTATTAAGCGCTTAATTCTTCCCGGAGGAGAGGAATGTATAAAGGAAATATCGCCCCTAACGGCGGCCTGTTTTCATTATTTCGGCCTCGAAACGGTCGTTTTCAACCAGGGATTTGTTCTTGACGCGGGTCTTGTAGGTGTTGACCGTGTGGACGGAGAGGTCCAGGAATTTCGCTATCCTGTCGCTCTCGCTGATGCCAAGGCGTATAAGGGCGAAGATGCGCATTTCGGTGGTAAGGCCCTTGGCGGGGATGCGGCGCTCGCTTTCGGGGAAAAGGGCGTTGTAGTCGTCGATGAAGGAGGGGAATATCCTAAGGAAGGTGCTGTCGAAGGAGTCGAACATACGGTCCCTTTCCTCGCCAAGGGCCGACTCTTTCATCGAGCGGCGAAGTTCGTCCAACTGGCGGGCGACTATCATCCGGTCCACCGTCTTGTACAGCTGGGAGAGTTTCTCGATATATTCCGAGTTGATGTAGAAGGAGTTGCCTATATATTCGGCCTTTATCTCGTTGGCCTCCTCCAGCTGGCGGTTGCGCTCCTCGATGGTGTTGCGGGCTGCGGCCAGACGCTTGTTCTGGCGGCGGATGAACCACATCACGGCAATGGTGGCGAGAAGGATGAGCGTGGCAAGCAGGATGCCGGCGATGAGGAGGTTCTTCTTGCGGCTGAGGATGTCGAATCGGTTCTGCTCGATGACCGGCAGGATGGAGCCGGTCTGCAGCTTGCGCAGCTTCGAGTCATAGAAATTGGCATCGTCCAGGGAATGCCGCACATAGACCGCAGGACGGGATATTTCTCCCTTTTCCGAGAGCATCTCGGCAAGCACGCGGATGGCGGTCGCTTCCTTGGTCGAGGTCTGGAGGTCATATATGGCCGCCTGTGCTATGTATTTGTCCGCCAGGTCTTTACTGCCCAGCTCAAGGTACATCCAGCCTAT
>CACZBP010000185.1 GCA_902779495.1 uncultured Bacteroidia bacterium | reverse complement strand
GGCATCGATGTCATTAGTGAATATCTCCGTCACCCTTGCGATCACCGCATCGTCGGTTATGGGCCAGAAGGTGTGGCCGAAGCCGTTCTCGTCCGTGAACTTATATTCGGGCTCCTGGGCGGCGGCCTTTGCCACGATGGCATTGAGCTCGGCATTGTCCTTATAGGCGAAGAAGACGGGCTCTATGTTCGCATTCTGGATGCGGACGTGGATCATCCTGTCGTCTTCCTTGTCCTTGCGGGTGAGTTCGTGCTTCTTTATCTTGCCGGTGGCATAATCGTCGGTGTGGGCGCAGAGCACGAGGCCGAACTGGGTGCGGCCGTCCATGGTCTGGGCATAGACATAGTAGCAGGGTTTGGGGTCCTGCACCAGCCAGCCGCGCTGCTTCCAGGCCTTGAAATTCTCGACGGCCTTGTCATATGTGCGCTGCTCATGTTCGCCGGCGATGGGGTCGAAATCAATCTCCGGCTTGGTTATATGCAGCAGGGACTTCTCCCCTGCCATCTGGAGCGCCTCGGCGCTGTTCAGCACGTCATACGGCGGAGCGGCAACCTCGGTCACCAGCCCCTTCGGCGGCCTTATCGCCGCAAACGGTTTAACTCTTACCATAATTCTTTTATTACTTTGAAAAGAGTTGTTATCTCCTTCCATAAACCTTCCGCTTCGCTCCATCCCTCCCACTCCGCAAATAACTTGTAGCCAGCGGGCCCCTCGAAGGGTTGGATTTGGGGTCCCCGAAAATCTGTGATTTTTGGGGTTTCGCGGCCGAGGGTGGCCATGGGTTTAGGAAGGAGATAACAACTCTTTTCACTTATTTATTTACTTGAAACTTTGTGTTACCTGTTGCAAAATAGTCGACGATCTGGCGGGCGGCGGCAAGGCCGGCGTTCATATTGGCTTCGGCCGTCTGGGCACCCATTTTCTTGGGGGTGGCAAAGACGCGAAGGCCGAACTTCTCGCGCAGGGCGGCATAGTTGTCCGGGGCGACGTCGGTGATATACTTAAGGTCCGGACGGTCCTCCAGAGCCTTCTCGAGGCCTTCCTCATCGACCACTTCCTTACGGGCCGTATTCACCAGGCAAGCGCCCTTGGGCATGCTGGTAATCAGCTCATAGTTAATGGATTTGATGGTAGAAGGAAGGGCGGGGATATGGACGGAGACATAGTCGCAGGAGCTATAAAGCTCCTCGACCGAGGCGGCCGGAACCGCACCGGCCTCGCGGATCTTCTCGGCGGGGATGAACGGGTCGATGGCCATCACGCTCATTCCCAGGGCCTCGGCCTTCTTTCCGACCAGGCGGCCCACATTGCCAAAGGCCTGGATGCCCACCTTCTTGCCCTGGATCTCACTGCCGGTTGCGGGAGTGAACTGGGTGCGGGCCATATATATCATCATCGCTATCGCAAGCTCGGCCACTGCGTTGGAGTTCTGGCCGGGGGTGTTCATCACCACTATGCCGCGGTCAGTGGCGGCCACGAGGTCCACGTTGTCGAATCCGGCGCCGGCGCGCACGACTATCTTCAGTTTCGGGGCGGCGGCGATGACCTCGGCGGTCACCTTGTCGGAGCGGATGATAATGGCCTCTGCGTCAGCGACTGCGGCGACCAGGTCCGCCTGGGCCTCATATTTTTCCAGCAGGGCGAAGGAGTGTCCGGCGCCCTCGATTATATCCTTTATCCCCTTCACGGCCGCTGCCGAGAAAGGCTTCTGGGTTGCAACTAGTACTTTCATAGTTATTTATTGAGTTTTTCAAATTCCTGCATGCAGTCGACAAGGGCCTGGACATCTTCCAGAGGGCAGGCGTTGTAGAGCGAGGCGCGGAAGCCGCCCACGCTGCGGTGGCCCTTGATGCCGACCATACCGCGCTCCTTGGCGAAGGCCATAAAGGCATCCTGCAGGTCTTCCTTGCCGGGGGCCATCACGAAGCAGACGTTCATCAGCGAACGGTCCTCCTTCGCGGCTGTGCCGACAAAAAGGGAGTTGCGGTCGATTTCGCCATACAGCAGGTCGGCTTTCTGCTTGTTAATCTTATACATAGCCTCTACGCCGCCTAAGCCCTTGAGCCACTTGAGGGTCTCCTTCATAACGAATATGGCGAAGACGGGAGGGGTGTTGAACATCGACAACTTGTCGATGTGGGTGCGGTAGTCCAGCATCGTGGGGATATGGCGGCTGACGCGGCCGAGGGCATCCTTGCGGATGATGGCGAAGATGACGCCGGCGGGACCGACGTTCTTCTGGGCTCCGCCGTAGATGAGGTCATATTTGCTCACGTCCACGGGACGGCTCATAATGTCGGAGGACATATCGGCGATGAACGGGACGGGGCAGTCCAGATCCTCGTGGATCTCGGTTCCGTAGATGGTGTTGTTGGTCGTAATGTGCAGATAATCAATATCCTTGGGGATTTCGAAACCCTTGGGGACATAGGTGTAATTCTTGTCCTTGGAGCAGGCTATTGCATATGCCTCGCCTATTCCCTGGGCCTCCACAAGGGCTTTGTGGGCCCACACTCCGGTGTCGAGGTAGGCTGCCTTCTTCTCGAGGAAGTTCATCGCCACATAGAGGAACTGGAGCGAGGCTCCGCCTCCGAGGAAAACGACTTCGTGAGTGTCGGGAATGTGCAGGAGCTCCTTCCACAGGGCGCGGGTCTCGTCCATCACTGCATCCCACTCCTTGGTCCTGTGGGAAATGGAAATAAGGGAAACGCCTGTTCCGCTGAAATCCTTCAGCGCTTCGATGGTATTGTCTATGGCCACCTGGGGCAAAAGGCAGGGCCCCGCATTGAAAACATGAACTTTGCTCATATCGGCTATCGGTAATAGTATTTTTAATTTTCAAATATAGTGATTATTTGGCTATAAAACAACTTCACGCAGGACGCAATCGTCGATATCCGCTACTGCTTTGGCAAAAGCCTCCGCATCGGAGAGACGGACTTTTGTGAGCAGGCTGCACCTTTCCCCGAAATCCTGGCTTTCCTGGGGGAGTTTCATATCCTTGAGAAGCTTCATCACGGCATTCATCGACATATAGCCGAACTCCACCCGGAAGTGCCTGCAGGCCACTTTTTCGACGATCTGCGCATTGTCCAGTGCGTCTGCCGTGGAGGTCTTGTAGGCCCTTATAAGGCCGGGAATTCCGAGCTTGATGCCGCCGAAATAACGCACCACCACGACCAGCACGTCGCTCAAGGACCGGCTGTCAATCTGGCCGAGGATGGGACGGGCGGCGCTGCCGGAGGGCTCGCCGTCGTCGTTGGCACGGAAGCGGTCGCCCAGATGGCCCAGGCGATAGGCATAGCAGTGGTGGCGGGCGTCGTGATATTCCTTCTTCAGGCCGTCGACTATGGCCTTCACCTCGGCCTCGCTCCCGACGGGATATGCCTTGGCGATGAAGCGGCTGCCCTGGTCCTTGAAAAGGCCCTCAGCCGGCGCGGCGATGCTCCTGTATTCATCCCTGATTTGCTCCATATCCCAAAATTAGCCATTCTGTGCGAATTTTCCAACATTTTTTCCAGTTTGGCACGGAAATGGAAATAAGAAGGAATCAGACAAACACATAAGCTTAGTTTTAATCATATTGAATAGGTGAAACTTAATCCGGGACACGCCGCGAGGTGCATCCCGGATTTCTTTTTCCGCGAAGGTGGGTGTCTTTACCGGCACTGGACGGGGTGCTATTGCATGGACCCGCCGACGATGTCAAGGATCT
>CACZBP010000184.1 GCA_902779495.1 uncultured Bacteroidia bacterium | reverse complement strand
AGTCCGACAAGCTCGTCACGGAAGAGGACGAGGCCATAGAGAAGATCCTTAACGAAATCCTCCCGGAGGCCTTCGCAATTATGAAGTCAACCGCCCGCCGCTTCGCCCAGAGCGAGAGCATCGAGGTCACCGCCACCCAGTTCGACCGCGACCTCAGCGCCGCCGGCAAGGACTTCGTCACGATTGACGGCGACAAAGCCATCTGGCACAACCACTGGGTCGCAGGCGGCAACGAAACGACCTGGGATATGGTCCACTACGACGTCCAGCTCATCGGCGGCATCATCCTCCACCAGGGCAAGATCGCGGAGATGGCCACCGGTGAAGGAAAGACCCTCGTCGCAACCCTCCCCGTGTTCCTCAACGCCCTCGCAGGCAAGGGAGTCCACGTTGTGACGGTCAACGACTACCTCTCCAAACGAGACTCCGAGTGGATGGGCCCCCTCTACCAGTTCCACGGCCTTTCCGTGGACTGCATCGACAAGCACGAGCCCAACAGCGAAGCCCGCAAGCGCGCATATAACTGCGACATCACCTTCGGAACGAACAACGAGTTCGGCTTCGACTACCTGCGTGACAATATGGCAGTCAACCTTGGCGACCTTGTCCAGCGCAAGCATCACTTCGCCATAGTCGACGAGGTCGACTCCGTCCTCATCGACGACGCCAGGACCCCGCTCATCATATCCGGTCCGGTGGCCAAGGCCCAGGACGACGCCCAGTTTATGGAGTTCCGCCCCTATGTCGAGAGCCTCTACCTCAAGCAGAGAACACTTGTCACCCAGACACTTAACGAAGCCAAGAAGGCTCTCGCCGCGGGCGACGAGAACCTCGGCGGCAAGCTCCTGCTGCGCTGCCACAAGGGCCTTCCCAAATATCCTCCCCTCATCAAGTATCTCAGCGAGCCCGGCATAAAGCAGATCCTCCAGAAGAGCGAAAACTTCTATATGCAGGACAACGAGCGCGAGATGCCCCAGGTGACCGACGAGCTCTACTTCGTCATCAATGAAATCCAGCACTCGGTGGATATGACGGACAAAGGCCACGACCTGCTTGCTTCGAGCGTCAACGACCCCGACTTCTTCGTCATCCCCGACGTGGGCTCCCGTTTCGCCGAAATCGACAAGATGGAGGCAGACCTTGCCGAGAAGCAGGCACTCAAGGACTCCACTATGGAGGACTTCTCCCTCAAGAGCGAACGAATCCACACCGTCACCCAGCTGCTTAAGGCCTATGCGATGTTCCAGAAGGACGTCGACTACATCATAGTGGACAACAAGGTCAAGATCGTGGACGAGCAGACCGGCCGTGTGATGGAAGGCCGCCGCTGGAGCGACGGACTGCACCAGGCCGTGGAGGCAAAGGAAAACGTCAAGGTCGAAGCCGCGACCCAGACCTTCGCCACCATCACCCTCCAGAACTACTTCCGTATGTATCACAAGCTTGCCGGTATGACCGGTACGGCCGAGACGGAAGCCGGTGAGTTCTGGAGCATCTACAAGCTCGACGTGGTCGTCATCCCGACGAACCGCCCCGTCATCCGCGACGACCAGAACGACCTCATCTACAAGACGAAGAAGGCCAAATACAACGCCGTCATCGCCCGCATCGAAGAGCTCATCAAGGCCGGAAGGCCTGTGCTCGTGGGCACGACCGACGTCGAGACTTCCGAGCTCCTGAGCCGTCTGCTGACGCTGCGCCACATTCCCCACAACGTGCTGAATGCCAAGCAGCACGCCCGTGAGGCTGAAATAGTCGCCCAGGCCGGTCAGAGCAGCACCGTGACCATCGCCACCAATATGGCAGGCCGTGGTACCGATATCAAGCTCTCCCCCGAAGTTAAGGCCGCGGGCGGTCTTGCCATCATAGGCACTGAACGCCACGACAGCCGCCGTGTGGACCGCCAGCTGCGAGGCCGTGCCGGACGTCAGGGAGACCCCGGTTCATCGACATTCTACATCTCCCTGGAAGACAAGCTGATGCGCATCTTCGGCTCCGAGAGGATAGCCAAGGTGGTGGACAGCCTCGGTATGACAGAAAACGACGCCCTGGAGTCCTCGATGCTCTCCAGCAGCATAGAGAAGGCCCAGCGCAAGGTCGAGGAAAACAACTTCGGCATCCGTAAGCGCCTCCTCGAGTATGACGACGTGATGAACTACCAGAGGGAAGCCATATATTCCCGCCGCCGCAACGCCCTTTCCGGAGAAAGGATTCAGATAGACGTTATGAATATGATGATCGACAGTGCCAATATGGTCGTCGACCACACCGAAGGGATGGACTACGCCGGCTTCTCGGCCTATCTTATGTCCCAGCTGTCGATAGACCCCGGCTTTGACGAGGAATTCTACAACCACGCCAAGCCCAAGGACCTGTCCGCCAAGCTCTTCGAGCATATGCAGGAAGTCTACCAGCGCCGTATGGAAGCCCTCGTGACGAAGACATACCCCGTCATCAAGCAGGTCTATGAGAAGAGCGGCAGCGTCTATGAGAACATAGCAGTCCCCATCTCCGACGGACGCAAGGCCCTCACCCTGCCGGTGAACCTGCGCAGGGCATATGAGAGTGAAGGCAAGGAGCTTTCCAAGACCCTGAGCAAGACCATCATCCTCTGGCAGATAGACGAGCACTGGAAGCAGCATCTGCGCGATATGGATGACCTGCGCCAGAGCGTCCAGAACGCCGCCCTCGAGCAGAAAGACCCGCTGGTGGTCTACAAGCAGGAAGGCTATATGCTCTTCGCCCAGATGCTCGAGACCCTCTACAAGGACGTCCTTTCCTTCCTGCTGCGCAGCTTCATCAACATCCGCGAAGACAATGCCCAGCCGGCAAGGGCCGCAGCGCCCAGGCCCACCGATATGAGCCAGATGCAGACCCGCCGCAGCGACCTTACCACCAACGGCGAGCAGCGCAGCAACACTCCCGTCCACGTGGAGAAGAAGGTCGGGCGCAACGATCCATGCCCTTGCGGAAGCGGCCTGAAATACAAGAACTGCCACGGCAAAGGCTTAGTGTAAAGATATAAATAACAATAAGATATGGCTAAAACAAT
>CACZBP010000183.1 GCA_902779495.1 uncultured Bacteroidia bacterium | reverse complement strand
GCAGGAACTTGCCGCCAAGGTCCCGCAGATGCCTTCCGACGTGCAGTGGCATTTCATCGGCCACCTCCAGACCAACAAGCTGAAGATGGTCCTGCCATATGTGCATATGCTCGAGTCCGTCGATTCGGTCCACCTGCTCGATGCCGTAAATTCCTGGTGCGCAGCCGCTTGCAAGACCCTCGACGTCCTTCTGGAGCTCCACCTCGGAGCCGAGCAGACCAAGCACGGCCTGACCGAAGGGGAGATCCGGGATATCCTTTCCCGCGACTGCTACTCTTCCGTGCGTTTCCGGGGCCTTATGGGAATGGCCACCAACACCGACGACGCCTCCGTCGTCGATGCCGACTTCGCCCGCATCGAGGCCCTCTTCGCCTCCATTCGCCGCGACTTCCCCCGGCACGCCGCCTTCGACCAGCTCTCCATCGGCATGTCCGACGACTGGCCCATCGCCCTTCGCCACGGCGCCACCATCATCCGCCTCGGCTCCTCCATCTTCGGCCCCCGCGAATACTGATTCTCCCGGAAAGACCGGCTGTCTCCACCCTAAACCTCCCGCTGCGGTGAGGATGAGGGCGGAAGGCCAACTTCCGGGAATGGGCGGCACCGGGCACTTGACCTCAAAACTCGACGGGCTCTGCCCGTAAACTCGAGTCCGGCTGTCGGTCATCCTGCTGACGCAGGACCGTGCCCTGCACAAGCCCCACGCACGCCCCTGCACATGGCCTCCTCCATTCCCGTCAATGTCCTTCCGCCCTCATCCTCACCACAGCAGGGGGGTACCTCGTTCAAAAACCCGCCAAAAAGTGCAAGGTCCCCCCATCGGACCGGGGACCTCGTTCAAAAATGCCCCGAAAACTGCAAGGTCCCCCCATCGGACCGGGGACCTCGTTCAAAAATGCCCCGAAAACTGCAAGGTCCCCTGGTAAAAGCGGAACTTCTCAACTTTTTCTTGGCGTAGTCATTCTCAGACCGGGCAATTATTGTTAAATATAAAGGATAGAACAAAAACTGTTTTTCATGGCAACAGATACGAAACAGCGTCAAGCGGCAAGAGCATTCGTAAAGGATTGGCTCGGCAGGGGGTATGAGAAAGGCGAGACGCATCCGGTGAACTCCAGAAACAGTCAGTTACCGAGAAAATCTCGGCAACTGCGACGTATGGTTTAGGGTGGAGAAAGCCGGTCTTTCATAGTAAATATTATGTATAAGGCGTTGATTTTTCGGGAGAATTGATTATATTTGTTGACGGTAAGACAATAAAACCTTTAGGAGATATGATAACAGCTATTATTATTGCAGTGGTGGTCATCCTGGTGCTGTGGGTGATCGCCGTGCAGAACAAGCTCGTCAAGCTCGATGAGTTCTGCAACAACGCCCTCAAGCAGATCAACGTGCAGCAGATGACCCGTTTCGACGCCTTGAAGACTATGGTCAACATGGCGAGGGAATATGCCACCGACGTTGAGTCCAAGACCATCATCGAGGCAATCGAGGCCCGTAACCTCAATCACAGCGCAAGGCCCACTCCTTCCGAGATCAACGAGAACGAGAAGATCCTCGGCCAGGCTATGATGAACCTCAATGCGGTCGTGGAGCAGTACCCTCAGCTCCGCTCGATGGACCTCTACTCCAATGCCCAGAACGACTATCGCAAGAACGAAGACCAGGTGCGCCTGTCGCGTATGACCTTCAACGACACCGTCACGAAGTTCAATATGCAGGTCCGCCAGTTCCCGGGCAGCATAGTGGCCAGCATCCTGAGCTTCCCCGTGAAGGACTACCTCGAGGAAGACAAGTCCAAGGCCGACATTCCGGACATCTTCCCTGCAAAGAAATAATGGGAATCCGCAGACTTCTGGCAACATTGCTCGCAGCGATGTTGCCTTTTGCGTATCTTGGCGCGCAGCAGATATATGACATCCACACCCTGGTCGACCTTGACGAGCAGGGCAACGCCCATATCTACCAGCGCTGGGACGTAGAAGTAGTCAGCGGCACGGAGTGGTATATCCCCATCTCGAACCTTGGCGATATGCGCATCCACGACCTCTTCGTTATGGAGAAAGACCTGGATGACAAGGAGGTCATCGCCACTTTCGAAAGCGACGGAAGGAGCTGGAATTCAGACCGTTCCGCTGATGCGAAGAAATACCGCAGCGGCATCGTTGACAAAGGCTCGGCTGGCGTGGAACTCTGCTGGGGCCAGGGCGAATATGGCCGCCACCTGTGGTACATCGACTACTACGCCGACCGTATGGTCAAGTCCTACGACGATGCCGACGGATTCATCTACCAGTTTGTCAATGACGACCTTATCGCACGTCCCCAGCACATAAACCTGCTGGTGGAGAAGGTGGATGAGAAAGGGAAGGCGATTCCCCTCAAGGAGGAAGATGTCAGGTTCTGGTCCTTCGGTTTCAGCGGGACGAACAGTTTCGTGGAGGACGGCACCATATGGTTTGAATCCGACAGGCCTTTCGAGAGCAGAAGCTGGTCGGTGATAGTGATGTGCCGCTTCGAAAAGGGTGTCTTCAACCCTGAAAGCACCGTCGAGGGCTCCTTCGACAGGGTGATCGACAGGGCTATGGAAGGTGCGTCCTTCAGGGACGATGACCAGGGTAGCGGGGATGACGATGAGACCCTGTATACCATCCTGACGATGATTCTGATAGCGTTCTATTTTATAAGGCGCAAGGTCCTGGAGAAACTTGGCTACAAATATGACAAGAAGGTCCTGGGCGAAAAGAAGATTAAAGGCTGGTACAGGGACATCCCTCTCGAGGGAGACCTTCCTGCGGCCCTGTGGGTCCTTAATCACGGCACCCGCTTCGCTAAGTATGGGGAGACCAAGAACATCATAGGAGCCTACTTCCTGCAGTGGGCCCTTGCCGGGAACCTCCAGGTCGAAACCGACGGGACAGGGAAGGAGACAAAGAACCTCAAGATCGTCAGCGAACCGTCGCTAAAGAACGATGTTGAGGTCAGCCTCTGGTATTTCATCATCGAAGCAGCCGGCAACGACAAGGTCCTGCAGGCCAAGGAGTTCAGCACCTGGGCCAGACGTTGCATCCA
>CACZBP010000182.1 GCA_902779495.1 uncultured Bacteroidia bacterium | reverse complement strand
AGTAGTAGTTCGACAGGCCCAGCATATATTGCATCTTCGTGGGCATCTTCTCGCTGTAGAGGATCATATAGTTGCGCACCTTCTCGTTGTAGGGGACGGTGATATATGAATTCATCCTCTCTATCCTCTTGATATAGACGCTGTCCGGAACGTTGGACGAGAAATGGACGGAGTCCATATTGTAGGAGGCTACGTCCTCGAGGTTGTTGCTGCGGTGGAGGTACCAGATGTTCAGCAGGCTGTCGGTCGTGGCAGCCGTATATTCCTCTTGGGCCGCTCCGGCCTTGTCCTCGTTCTCGGAGAAGAGCTCGAGGACCTCGCCGTGGAGGCTGTCGTCCACGCGGAGGCGCTCCTCATAGTCCTGGAGCAGGGCCCTCATCGAGTCCAGCTGGCGGGTCAGCTCCTCGTTCTGCTGGAGCAGCTGGCGCTTAGTGGGACGTTTCTGTCCCATACAAGGGAAAGCCGCCAGAAGGATGGCGGCTGCAAGTGCTATATGTCTTGGACGCATAATCAAAATCTCAATCCCAGTCTTAGTCCGACTCCGGTCGTTCCGCTGCCCATATAGCTCGAGGGACCGCCATATGCGAATGCCGGCGTGTCGGTTATCACGGCAGGGCCCACGTTCATCGCTATGTCGTCCGAAAGGTCGAAGTCCCGCATATAGGAGAAGACGTTGGCGTCTATCACCTGCAGCAGGTAGAAGGCGACGAAGGCTACGGCGGAATAGTCCCTGTAGCGGCGGAATATGTCCCTGTAGCTCTTCGCTCCGTCGGGACTCATTATCGTCAGGGTCGAGCCCTCTGCCGAGAGTTCGTTATATAACATTCTGTAACGTTGGTAGTTACGGTTGTTCACTATGAAGTAGTGCGCGGCTCCTCCCATAAGGCCGTAATAAATGGGGATCTTCCAGTATTCGCCGTTATATGCCTGGCCTAGGCCAGGAAGGAGGATGGAATACAGCGTGGCCTTGCCGGCCTGGTTGGGGACGTTGCGCTTGTAGTTGACGACGCCGTCCATAAGAGTGCCCCAATACACTAGGCCCGTGCCCCAGAAGCACCATTGGCTGTATTTAAGGTATTGGTCTCCAGCTCCTTGCTTCCATTGGTTGCGGAAGTAGAAGCCCGCTCCCGTGGTCGCGGCGAGACCGCCATACACTATGGGGAGCTTCCAGTATTGCTTGTTCTGGATCTGCTCGAAGCCAAGGAAGACCGTGGAGCCGGCGAACATCACGCCGATGCGCGAATTGCGCTTGTGGAAGACGCCGCCGAAATATTCCTTGAAACTGAACAGGACGTCGGTGGTGTCGCGTCCCAGGGAGTCGACATCATCATTGTACTGCTGGGTGAAGGCCTCCTCCTTGAACTGCGCCCTTGAGCGCAGCGACGGAAGCAGCATAAGCAGCAGGAAGACAATGATATATGCCGGACGCCTCATAGGTTGACTTCATCGAGGGCCTTGAGGAACCTGCCCATCTCTTCGTCGGAGTCGAAGCGGATGGTCATCGAACCCTTGCCGGAGGGGTTGCGCTTGAGGCTGATGTTGTTGCGGAAGAATTTGCCCATATGCTCGAGGACCTTGTAGTAGTCGTCCGGGAGCTGCTGCTCCTTGACGGGCTTTTCGCCCTTGGAGAGGCGATGGAGGCGTTCTTCCAACTGCCTGACGCTTAGGTCGTTCTTTATGACCACGTCGCAAAGCTCTTCCTGGAGGGCCTGGTCATCGACGCCCAGGAGCACCTTGGCGTGGCCAACGCTCAGGAGGCCCACCTTGAGGTCGTGCTGGACCTTGGCGGGGAGCTTCAGCAGGCGGAGATAGTTGGTCACGGAGGCCCTTTTCTTGCCGACCCTTTCGGCCATCTTCTCCTGGGTGAGGTTGCATTCCTCGATGAGGCGCTGGTAGCTCATCGCCACTTCTATGGGGTCGAGGTTTTCCCTCTGGATGTTCTCCACTATGGCCATTTCCAGCATACCCTGGTCGTTGGCGTCGCGGATGTAGGCGGGGATCATCTCCAGGCCGGCCATCGAGCAGGCCTTGAAACGGCGTTCTCCGCTGATTATCTGGTACTTGCCTTCGGCTTTCTTGCGCACCGTGATGGGCTGGATGAGGCCGAAGGTGCGGATGGATTCAGCCAGTTCCGCCAGGGCTTCCTGGTCGAAGGACTGCCTGGGCTGGAAGGGGTTGGGCTCTATCATCCCGGCGGGGATGCGGATTATGTCAGAGGTGTCCTGGGGCTCTTTGCTGCCGAGGACGTCCTTGTTAAGGTAGCCTACCGGCTTGCGGAGAGGCCCGATGTCGCTTTTCTCGCCGAGGATGGCGCCAAGGCCCATTCCCAGGCCCCTTTCGTTCTTCTTGCTCATTCTTTGTCAGGGTTACGTTCTAGGACTTCCTTCGCCAGGTTAAGGTAGTTGGTGGTGCCGTTGCTCATCACGTCGTAAAGGATGATGGGCACTCCGTGCGAAGGGGCTTCACTGAGGCGTATGTTCCTCTGTATTATGGTTTTGAACACCATATCGTCGAAGCGCTCGCGGAGCTGGGCCACCACCTGGGTGTGCATCCTTGTCCTGCCGTCGAACATCGTCACCAGGAAGCCTTCTATGTAGAGGTCCGGGTTGACGCCTTTCTGCACGAGGCGGATGGTCTGGAGCAGCTTGCCCAGGCCTTCAAGGGCGAAGAATTCGGGCTGGACCGGAATAATCACGGAGTCGGCCGCGGTCAGCGAGTTGATGGTTATGAGGCCCAGGGAAGGGGAGCAGTCGATTATGATGTAATCATATTCATCCCTTATCGGGGCGAGGCATTTTTTCAGGAGGGACTCCCTGTCGGGGGCGTCGAGCATTTCGAATTCGGCTCCCACCAGGTTGATATGGGAAGGAATCATATGCAGGCGGTCCATCTGGGTCTGCAGGAGGGCATCCCGGATGTTCAGCTTGCCGATTATGACCTCGTAGAGGGTCCTGCCGCGGTCGTCTTCGGGCGAGAAGCTCAGGCCGGAGGTTGTGTTGGCCTGGGGGTCGGCGTCGATTACGAGGACTTTTTTCTCGAGCACCGCGAGGGAAGCTGCGAGGTTGATGGCGGTGGTGGTTTTTCCCACGCCGCCTTTCTGGTTTGCTATTGCTATGACTTTACCCAT
>CACZBP010000181.1 GCA_902779495.1 uncultured Bacteroidia bacterium | reverse complement strand
ACCGCGGCCAGGATGAGGCTGTGGTAGATGGGGAAGGTCAGGATGCCGGTGAGCTGCAGGACTATGGCTCCGACCAGGGCCATTACGAAGCCGCCGATTGCTCCGATCCAGGATTTCTTGGGGGAAATCTCAGGGCAGAGCTTCTTGCCATATTTCTGGCCGAGGGCCATGCCGAAGACATATGCTCCCACGTCAGAGCACCATATGATGATGAAGAAGGCAAGAAGGAGCAGGCCGCTGTATTCTCCTCCCTTGAATACCACGAAGTTAGCGATGGAAAGAGGGGCTGCTATATAGACAAGTCCTGTGAACAGGTGGGAATACAGGCCGAAATCCGTCTTGTCCTTGAGGAACAGGGCATAGCAGGTCAGGAACAGTATGGGCACTATGGCTATCGAGATGAACCTGAACGGGATGTCATAGGCGCACTGGAGGAAGACCAGGATGAAGGCCGTGGCTCCGGCGACGATGGATATAATCCTGGGCCACATATACTTATCCGCCATCGTGATGTGGTAGAACTCATACATCATGCAGACGAGGATGAAGAGGAACAGGGCCCCGAACAGGAACTTGTTCAGGAGGATGCTCGCGACCACAATCACGAGGAAGACTACACCGGAGATGGTTCTTGTTACTGTGCTGTTCATTACTCTTGGGTTTGGGATGCCTGCTCGGGTTTGACCTTGGGGCCGAGTATCTTCTCTATGTCTTCAGCCATTATGACCTCTTTCTCGAGGAGGAGTTCGGCCACGGCCTTGAAGCCTTCGCGGTTGTCTTCCAGGAGCTTGCGAGTCCTTTCGTGGACCGAAGAGACGAGTTTCTTCACCTCTTCGTCCATCAGCTGGGCGGTCTTTTCGGAATAGGGCTTGGTGAACTCATATCCGCGGGCGCCGGTGGAGTCATAGAACGACAGGGTGCCTACGCTTTCGCTCATACCATAGTATTGGACCATCGAATATGCAAGGCCGGTCAGGCGCTCCAGGTCATTGAGGGCGCCCGAGCTGGGCTCGTTGTTGACTATCTCTTCGGCGACGCGGCCTCCGATTAGGACGCACATTTCGTCCATCATCTGGGACTTGAACCAGAGCTTCTTGTCCTCGGGAAGGTTCCAGGTGAGGCCCAGGGCGCTTCCGCGGGGGATGATGCTGACCTTGAGGACAGGGTCGGCATATGGCAGGAGCCATCCGGTTACGGTGTGACCGGCCTCGTGATAGGCGACGGAGCGCTTTTCTTCCTGGGTCATCACGGTGCCCCTCTTGCGCTCTATGCCGCCGACGACGCGGTCGACCGCTTCCATAAAGTCTTCGGTGTCGACCAGGGTCTTGTTCTTCCTGGCAGCGGTCAGAGCGGCTTCGTTGCAGACATTGGCAATGTCGGCGCCGGAGAAGCCGGGGGTGTGCTTTGCCATCAGGGACAGGTCGAAGTTGTCGGCCACCTTGATGTTCTTCAGGTGCACCTTGAAGATTTCTTCCCTCTCCTTGAGCTCGGGGAGGCCCACCTGGATCTGGCGGTCGAAGCGGCCGGCACGCATCAGGGCTTTGTCGAGGATGTCGGCGCGGTTGGTGGCGGCGATGATTATGACGCCGCTGTTGGTCGCAAAGCCGTCCATCTCCGTAAGGAGCTGGTTCAGAGTGTTTTCCCTTTCGTCGTTGGAGGACCAGCCGGCATTCTTGCCACGGGCGCGGCCCACTGCGTCAATCTCGTCGATGAACACTATGCAGGGGGCTTTCTCCTTGGCCTGGCGGAACAGGTCACGAACACGCGAGGCGCCGACTCCCACGAACATCTCCACGAAGTCCGAACCGGATATGGAGAAGAACGGGACGTTGGCCTCCCCTGCCACGGCCTTTGCCAGAAGGGTCTTTCCGGTTCCGGGAGGGCCTACGAGCAGGGCGCCCTTAGGAATCTTGGCTCCCAGGGCGGTATATTTCTGCGGATTCTTCAGGAAATCAACTATTTCCATCACTTCTTCCTTGGCTCCATACAGGCCGGCTACGTCCTTGAAGGTGACGTTGACCTTGTCCTTGTCGGCCAGTTTGCCGGTGGCTTTGCCCACATTGAAGGGGTTCGCGCCGGGGCCGCCGCCCATACCGCGGTTCATTCCGCGGAACATCCACACCCACATAAGGATCAGAAGGATGGGAAATATGAGCCACTCGAGGACCTGGGGCCATATCTTTTCGTCATTCTCTAGGATCACCTTGAACTGCCCGTCGGCGGGAAGGAGGGCGTTCAGTTCGCCGAAGGTCTTTTCAGGGTCGAACTTGGAGGAAACCAGGAATATGAAATGCGGGGACGCCGTAGGGACTTTGCCGCCGAACAGGTCCGCATATTTCTCTATCTTGTCGGGCTTTATGGTTATTTCGCCCTTGAAGTCGTTGCGCACGAAGCGTATCTCCTTCACGTCGCCGTCCTTGAGCATAGTTTCGACATCGGCCCACTCAACCTTCTGCGGGTTGGCCGAGCCGGTGTTGAACATATACCAGAAGATGGCTCCGAAGATAAGGATATAGATAATCCAGCTGAGATTTATCCTTATGATCTTGGGCTTCTGCCTGTTATCGTTGTCTTTCTTGCTTGCCATTTATTCAGAGGGTTTGATTTTCTTGACGGAGGCCCTGACCTTGGTTGCGGCCTTGGGCTTTACCCTCTTTGCGGAGTCGGCGGACTTTGCGGGAGCGGGTTCGTCGGTATATTCTTTCTTCTTGGCATCAGCCCAGAGGTCTTCCAGACGATAGAAATCCCTGTATTCGGTGAGGAATATGTGGACGACGATGTCGCCGTAGTCGAGGATGATCCAGAAATCGTTCTCGAGGCCCTGCATACGCAGCACCTTGCGGTCGCATTTCTCCTGCATCTTCACTATGACATTGTCGGTTATGGCGGCCACGGCGGTCGTTGAATCGGCGTTGCAGACCACGAAATGGTCGGTTATGGCAGTGCCTACTGCCCTCAGGTCGAGGGAGACGACTCTCTGGGCTTTCTTCTCAAGCATTGCGTCTGCAATGACTTTGACTGGTGATATTCTCATATAATTGTGTAAATTTGCATATTAAAACTTACAAATATAACACATTTTTCGTACCAATGAAAGAGGAAGTGACAATAGACTGGGTGGAAAGCATCGATTCGACCAATAATGAG
>CACZBP010000180.1 GCA_902779495.1 uncultured Bacteroidia bacterium | reverse complement strand
TAATGAAGTTCTGCCAGGCCCGCCTGAGCCCGCCGCTTCTGGGACAGATTGCCGCCGAGGCGTCGATCGAAGGCACCGAGACATATTCCAAAGAGGTTTTCGATGAATATCTGGCCCGCCGCGACTTCTTTATGAAAGGCCTCAACGAGATTCCCGGCGTGTTCTCCCCCGTCCCCCAGGGCGCGTTCTACACGGTCGCCAAGCTCCCGGTCGAGGATGCCGAGGATTTCTGCAGATGGTGCCTCACGGATTTCTGCTACAAGGACGAAAAGACCCCCGAAGGATGCACGGGCGAGACCATAATGATGGCCCCCGCCGCCGGATTCTACTCCACTCCGGGCCTCGGCCGCGACCAGGTGCGCCTGGCCTATGTCCTGTGCCGTGAAGATCTGGGAAGGGCCCTCCTGGTTCTCAGAAAGGCCCTTGAAAAGTATCCCGGTTAGGGAGATTATTTCTTCCTTGAATTGATGCGCTTGCGCAGTACGGAGATGAGACTGTGGTCGTAATCCTTCGCGCTGCGGTCGAGCCATTTCTCGGCCAGAGGATAGTCGCCCATAAGGTAGCAGGCCGTGGCGATGTTGTACTCGGCGTAGGAGCGCTTTTCCATATTCTTCGTGTCAAGAAGGGTCATCCACGTCTTTATGGCCTCGTGCCAGCGGTAGTCATATGCCGCCTGTGCGGCAGTGATCCAGGCCGTCGGATTCTCATAGTAGTAGAAGCCATATTGCTCTGTCTTCCAGGTGGATACGAAATCCTTGGAGCAGCGCGTTCCGATACGCGTGCCGCTGCTGCGGAGCTCCGGCCACACCTTCCACGCCACGTCCTCGTCGCTCTCTTCAGGAGAGCAGACCATCTTGTGGCCGATCTCGCCCGAGGACTTGAACACCTGGACGGTGTCCTTGCCCATCGAGTCATAGACATAGAGGTTCATCGTGTAGGGGACCTTCACGGTCATCACGTTGCTGGAGTCCTTGGGAACGCCTGAGATGACTTTCCTGTCGCCGCAGGCCGTCTGGCCATATTCTGGTGCGTCGAAGAGGAACACTACGTCGTCGCCTGAGTCCATAATGAGGTTCACGAGGGTGTCCTTCGCGGCGTAGTTGCCGCCGAAATCCTTTTCCATACGGTACATTTCCACAGCCCTGGCGCCCCCGAAATAATCCTTTTCCATAGCCTGTGCGAAGCCTTCGGCCACTGAGGGCGAGAAGACGCTGTCACGGCCGGAGAGGTCGTCCAGGTAGACCACCGATATGGTCTTGCCGGCGAAGTCTATTCCGGATGAGGACGGGTGACGCATATCTATGTTCATCGTGAACAGCTGCGGAGAGCAGGATGCGAGCAGAAGTGCCAGCGGCACAAGGATGTCCTTTTTCATATTATAACTCCTTTTAAGTCATATTCATCGGCCTGGGTTATGCGCACCTGGGCAAAGGAGCCTGTCAGCGAGCCGTCGCCCCTGACCAGGATCTCTCCGTCCACTTCGGGGCTTTCAGCTTCGCTTCGGCACACATAGACGCCGTCTTTCCAGTCGTCGATGAGCACACGGGTGGTGGTGCCCACACGGGAGGTGTTGTAAGCAAAAGATATACCGCGCTGAAGTTCCATCAGGGCGGAAAGCCTTTCGCGCTTTGTTTTTTGGGGAACCGTGTCCCTGAGGTTGGCCGCGCCCCAGGTGCCTTCTTCCTCGGAATAGGTGAAGGCGCCGAGCCTTTCGAAACGCGCATCTTCCACAAAGTCAAGCAGTTCCTGGAATTCACGCTTGCCTTCTCCGGGATGCCCCACTATCATCGTCGTGCGGAGCACTATGCCGGGGACACGCTCGCGCATCTTCGAGATGAGCGCCCTTGTCCAGGCGCCGTCCACGTGGCGGTGCATATTGGCAAGGACCTTGTCGGAGACGTGCTGCAGGGGGATATCCATATACTTGCAGACCTTGGGGTTGGTCGCCATCTCGTCCAGCACGTCGTCGGGGAAATCGGCCGGGTAGGAATAATGGATCCTCAGGCGCTCTATGCCTTCCACGTCGGAGAGCCTCTTCAGCAGTTCGGCGAGGGCGCGGCGGCGATACAGGTCCAGGCCATAGAAGGTCGTGTCCTGGGCTATCAGCTCAAGCTCCTTAACGCCGGCAGACGCCAGGGCGGAGGCCTCCTTCACGAGGTCCTCCATCGGGACCGAGCGGTGTGCCCCCCGGATGAAAGGGATGGCGCAGTAGGAGCAGCGGCGGTCGCAGCCTTCGGATATCTTCAGATAGGCATATGGAAGACCGGGGGCTGTCAGATAGCGTCCTTCGCCCTTGGGCTCGCAGCCGAGGGCCTTCACGACCGGGGCGAGGTCCCTGGCGCCGAACCAGCCGTCCACCTCGGGAATAAGTCCGGGGAGTTCGGCCATATAGCGCTGCGACAGGCACCCGAAGACGAACAGCTTGCCATAGCGGGCTGCCTTGACCTGCTCCAATATGGTCTGGACGGATTCCTCCTTGGCATCCCCGATGAACCCGCAGGTGTTGATGAGCAGGCAGTCCACAGGACCGTCATATCCCTCAGGCACAATGTCATAGCTGCCCTGCACCTGCGAAAGCAGATGCTCGGTGTCGACCGTGTTCTTCGAGCAGCCGAGCGTCAGGACCTGGAGGGACGGTCTAGGCATTCGCGGAATCTTCTTCGGCGGCCTCCTCTTCCTCGACGAAATCGAGGGATGCGAACTGCACGAGCTGTCCGTACCAGTCGACGACCTTCTTCATATGGGAGACATAGAAACGGTCCCCGTCATAATCGGGCACGGCCTTTGCGAAGAGGGCCTTCAGTTCCTCGGGAGAGGACTTGGAAGTCGGAGCGGGTTTATCGCCCAGTGCCTCTTTCAAGGCCAGGAACACTTCCTTGAGCTTCATCTCGCCCTCGGAAGTATAGATGGAGATGTCGGCCAGGGTATTGACGCGGCTGTGCGCATCCAGGGCCGTACGCTTGCGGGTCTCAAGGGACTCGGCGATGATGCCGTTGCGGGCCTGGGCCACATACTCGAACAGACCGTGCTGGCCTGCTACGCTGAGGATTTTTGAAAGATCGGTTTTCATATTCTTTTCGTTTTTATCATTGTTCCAAATAGTTTCTAATATAGCATCTACCTTTGCGGCAAGAGCGTCCGGAGTGCCGTCATTGATGAGGACGGCATCCGCCTCCGTCGGATCCACCTGCTGGGCATCCATACGCCGGCGGATCTGTTCCGGCGGCAGCGCGTCACGTCCTGAGACTCGCTCCAGTCGCAGTTCCTGCGGGGCGTCGACCAGCAGGATCCGGTCCGCCAGCGG
>CACZBP010000179.1 GCA_902779495.1 uncultured Bacteroidia bacterium | reverse complement strand
CGATACCGTCGGCGGCGAACACAAGGCCGGACAGCGGGATGCCGCGCGAGTATTCATCCGGATAGGCAAGGCTGTGGCGGAGGGTCTTCAGCTCGTCCAGCGAGCCGGCCTTGAGCTGCCTGCCAACATTGGCGCAGGCGGCGATGGTCAAGGGTGCCCCCGTGGGGAGCGGCATATTGAATGCGGTCTTGCCGTCATACTCCCTGGGCGGGATGTAGCGGCTTTCCTCGAGCTCTCCTTCGCAGTTGAAAACCAGGATGTTGAGGTCTTCGATGCGGTTCTCGGGAGGGTCCGCGGCCTTGGACATTCCGACGGGTAGCTCAAGGCGGACTTCCACCTGGGAGGTGTATTCAAGCCTCGTGCAGGAGACGAGCAGAAGCAGTAGAAGCAACCTTTTCATAGGTCAAGGGTTACATTGTCCATTTCCTGCCATTCCTGCGGGACCATCGACACCCGGGCGATTTCGCCGCCAACGGCCGTGTCCGGGTCCTTCACGCCTTTTCGCATTATGGTGACATTCAGCCGGTAGGTCCTGTTCCGGGCGATGCCGTCGCCATCGCGGCGGTTTATGTCCAGGGGCCAGTACCAGGTCTCGCCGTCGAGGAAGCCTTCCAGCACCAGCCTCGTCCAAGGGGAGCCGAAGTCATCCCTCGGACACTGGTTGGGGTAGCAGTAGAACCTCAGGAAAGGGGTTGAGACAGAGGATGTTATGGGCTCCGGCAGGTCGGCATACAGCATAGAGGGAGAGAGCATTCCTGCCAGGTCTTCGGGGTTCAGGGCGCCGGTGTTGACGGTGGATGACACCGTGCGGAAGCTGTCCGCGAAAGGGGAGCACCGGTCGCTGACATTAGTCAGATAGGCGCACGGGGCTTCAATGGAGAGTCCTTCGTAGGTCTTGCCGGTGAAATCGCAGCTGACGCTCTCCAGGACTATCTCGCTCAGGAGCGGCTCCAGCTCTAAGGCGAAGCTGCCTTCGCCTCCCGTGTCAAGTTCCGTCTCGGCGCTCATCACCGGATGGAGGGGGGATTCATCCCTAAGGGACACGGTAATGTCTTTCATTCCTTCATATGAATTAATGGCGGACCATTCATACCTGTCGCGCTCGGAATTGGCCAGCACCAGCATCCTTCGGCGGCCGCGCGTGGACACGGCCAGGGGAGAATCGCTTCCGCTTAGCCGCTGGTAGGAGTCCAGGCGCCCGAGCGCATCAGAGCGGAAGAAGAACACATCTAGGCTTTCATACGCTGCGGGGGAGCGCAGTGCGAGCCACGGCGCGGTGCGCGGAGGGTCGCAGCACAGAAGGGCAGGAATGACTGTGATTGCTGCTAACAGGCGGCAACGGAAGAATGAGTTAAGCAAAGCTGGCGATCTGCCTAAAGAATCGATAGAATTCCTGCCCTTTGCTGCTTTGTATGGAAAACGAACCATTCCAAATAATTTTCCGCAAAGATAACCGTCCGGGTGTGGTTTTTAATGGGGGTTAAAAAAAACAGCGAAAAAAAGCATAATTCTTATCTTTGGATGTATCAAAAACGAATCCCGGAGCCTTGGAAGGTTCCGGGATTGAAAATTTAAGGGCTTTTCGGCTATGCTCCGAAGTTGTCGTAGAGGATGCTTTCGGGAGCTACGCCCAGGCTGTCAAGCAGATTTACGACTGCTCCGACCATCATAGGAGGACCGCACATAAAGTACTTGATGTCCTCGGGGGCCTCGTGGTCCTTGAGGTAGGTCTCGTTCATCACGTTGTGGACGAAGCCGGCGGTGTACTTCACGCCTGCTGCATCGGCTGCGGGATCGGGACGGTCCAGGGCCAGATGGAAGTGGAAGTTCGGGTATTCGGCCTCGATCTCGGCGAAGTCCTCGAGATAGAATGCCTCCACAAGGCTGCGGGCACCGTAGAAGAAATGGACGGGCTTCTTGGTGTGCAGGGTCTTGAACAGGTGCATTATGTGGCTGCGCAGAGGTGCCATACCGGCGCCGCCGCCCACGAAGATGTATTCCTGGGTGTCGGGATCGTTCTCAGGCAGCAGGAACTCGCCGTAAGGACCGGAGATGACCACCTTGTCGCCCGGCTTGCGGGTGAATACGTAGGATGAAGCGATTCCCGGAGGAACGGGCAGCATCTTGAAGACGCCGCGGGGCTGGCTGCGGTCGAAAGGAGGAGTCGCGATACGCACGTTGAGCTTTATCACGTTCTTTTCGGCCGGATAGGAAGCCATCGAGTAGGCCCTTATCGTGGGTTCGGTGTTGACTGCGTGAAGGTCGAAGAAACCATATTTCTCCCAGTCGGCACGGTATTCGGGATCCACGTCTATGTCCTTGAAGAACACGTCGTAGGCAGGGATGTCTATCTGGATGTATTCTCCGGACTTGAACTCTATGTTCTCGCCCTCGGGCAGACGGACGGTGAATTCCTTGATGAAGGTCGCCACGTTCTTGTTGGATATGACCTCGCACTCGAGTTTCTTGACGCTCAGGGCGCTGTCGGGGACTGCTATCTGCAGGTTGTCCTTGACCTTGACCTGGCAGCCGAGCCTCCAGCCTTCCTTGATCTGCTTGCGGGAGAAGAAGCCTTCCTCGGTGGGGAGGATGGTGCCTCCGCCTTCGACTACGCGCACCTTGCACTGGCCGCAGTTGGCCTTGCCGCCGCACGCGGAGGGAAGGAAGATCTTCTCGTCGGCCAGGGTGTGGAGGAGGTCTCCTCCCTGGGGAACGTCAAGCACCTTCTTGCCGTCGTTGATGTTGATCTGGACCGTGCCTGAAGGGGTGAGCTTTGCCTTGATGACCAGCAGCAGGGCCACCAGCAGGAGGGTCACAATCGTTATGACGCAAATTGCGGAAATAATCGTTGAACTCATATTCTTCCCTCCTTTATATTGTCATACCCATAAAGGTCATAAAGGCCAGGGCCATAAGACCTACGGTGATGAATGTTATACCAAGACCCTTGAGCGCGGCGGGAACCTTGCTGTAGGCCATCTTTTCGCGGATAGCCGCGAGGGAGACTATTGCCAGGAACCAGCCAAGGCCGCTTCCCAGGGCATAGACCGCAGATTCGCCTACATTGACGAAATCCCTCTGCTGCATGAACAGGGAACCTCCGAGGATTGCGCAGTTCACGGCAATCAGGGGGAGGAATATGCCCAGTGCGGAATACAGGGAAGGAGAGAACTTCTCCACCACCATTTCCACTATCTGCACGATGGCCGCGATAACGGCGATGAATATGATGAAGCTCAGGAAGCTGAGGTCCACGCTGGCGAAGCTTTCGCCCATCCAGGAAAGGTCCACGTCCAGGCCGCAGACCGCCACGACATGCCCTTCAGCGTCCTTGATGGGATAGGAATACGTGGTCAGGCTCCGGGTGGA
>CACZBP010000178.1 GCA_902779495.1 uncultured Bacteroidia bacterium | reverse complement strand
CTCAAGAACCTCGGCCCCGACGGCATCATCCGCGTCGGCGCGGAGGTGAAGCCGGGCGACATCCTCGTCGGCAAGGTGACCCCGAAGGGCGAGACGGAGCTCAGCCCCGAAGAAAGGCTCCTGAGGGCCATCTTCGGCGAGAAGGCGGCCGACGTCCGCGACACTTCGCTCACGGTTCCGCCGGGGACGACGGGCGTCGTGATGGGAGTCCAGGTCACGACCAGCCAGGAGGCTCCGTCCAGGAATGACTCCTTGCGCATATTCCATATGGCGCCGAGCGACCAGATGGGCTTGAACTGCACTGAAGGGTCGCTGCCGAAGAGGTTGGACTGGTCCACGCGGACGCTTGCGTTGAGCGAATACCGCTGCTTGAAGGTATATCCCGCGTTGGCATATGCTGACACGAAACGGTACTCTATATCGCTCTGCGTGAAGGAGTTGGGGTCGAAGATATTGGCCGTGGAGCCTGCTATCATAGGAAGGACGGGCTTGACAACGCCCTTGACCGCGAGGGAATAATCGTCATACTGGATATACTGCATAGTCTGCATATCATATCCGCGCATAAACGTCGATTTGGAGCCGGTGCGGTTGGAGTTGAGTTCGAATCCTGCAATGGCATTCAGGGCGTGATCGGTCCCGAAGGACTTGTCGAAAGACAGCTGGTTGCGGACGGTCCAGGAGGTGGAGAGGCTGTGGGAGTCGGTGAAATGGCCTCCGGAGGAAGGCAGATACTGCTTCCCGTCCTGGTCCAGGGCATATGCCCTCTCCAGCCTCACCATAAAGGTGTCATAGGGATAATAGCGCTCCGCTCCCGTGTTGCTGGCGCTGTACTGGAACCGGCCTTCGTAGCTGAGCCAGGAGGTGATATCGATGGTTGCCCCGAGATTGGCCCGGATGGCATACATATCTGAGACAGAGGTGCTTTCCTCATAGTCCCGGACAGGATAATAGCCAAGGTCTATGCCCGATTTGTCGCGGACTGCCTTTATTCCGTCGGCGCTGAGGAAATAGCCGGACATATCCAGGAAAGAGCCGTCCGCCCCGGTGAAGGCGGCGTAGGGAAGGTCCGTGGAGTAGGTGCTGAACTCGTCGGAGGCGGTCAGGTGGGAAGACTCGCGCGAGTACATCGCATTGAGCGAGAAATCCAGCTTCAGCCAGTCCCCTATCATCATACCGTCACGGATATAGGCCTTGAACTCGTTGGTGCGGTCCCGGTAGGAGCCCTGGCCGCCCTGATATTCGAAGGACATATAGTAGGTGTTGAAGTCCGAACCGCCGGAGAATGACAGGGAGTGGTTCGTCAGGAATGCGCGGGACATAAAATACTTCTCGTAGCTGTCACGCCAGGAGGAAGCGGCGAGGGCTGAGAGGGCCTCATCCCTCCCGGCAAGGGTTATCTCTCCGCGATAGAACTGATACAGAGGCAGTTCGTGGGGGAAGACTATGGGATAATTTGCCGTGCTGCCATAGGTCGTGGTCGTTATGTCTTCCCACTTGTAGGTCACGGGGTCGAACACTTCCTTGGCCGTGGCTATGAACTGGGCGGAGTCCATAAGGTCCATATAGCCATAGTCCGGAAGGCCGCGATAAGTGAATGTGCCGTTGTAGGTTATGGAGACGCTTTTGGAGGGACGGCCTGTCCTGGTGGTGAAGACCACCACGCCGTTGGCAGCCTGGGCGCCCCATATGGAGGCCGCCGTCGCATCCTTGAGGAATGTGACGGACTCGATGTCCGAAGGGTTGACCATCTTCTCCAGCAGGGCCCTGTCCATAGGGACCCCGTCCACGATGTAGAGGGGTTCCGTCTTGGCCTTTATGGAGGTCATTCCCCTGATGAGGTAGGAGGTCCCTTCGGAGGATTCATTCACGTTGAGGCCCGCCACTGCGCCTTCCAGGCCCCTCAGGGCACTGCCGGAGGTGTTGGAGCGCGCCTGGACCTCGGCTCCTTTGACCATAGCGAAGGAACCGGAGGAGCGCTCGCGGGAAAGGGTCTGATAGCCGGTGACTACGACCTGGTTGAGATATTCATAACTGACCTGGAGAACTACCACCATATCCTTCCCGGGGGCGGGAATGACTTCCTTTGGTTCCATCCCTATGTAGTTGAACACCAGGACCTCATCGGGAGATTCCAGCTCAATGGACCATCTTCCGTCGGCATCGCTGACTACTCCCTTACCAGTGCCCTTGACCTGCACTCCCGCGCCGGCAAGAGGGATGCCGTCGGGATCGGTAACTATTCCCCAGGACCGGACAGGTTCCCCGGCATAGGCCGCTACGCAGAGGAAAAGTGCGTATATTAATGAAATAAAATGGTATCCTTTCATAATACAAATGCAAATATAACCACATTTTTTAACTTATTTGGGCAGTCGTTGTCACAAAAAGTATTAATTTTGCATCTTAATTGATGGTATTAGGTAGCTTTATATGAAAAAAATCATCTTCATACTGGCCGCTGCGCTGCTTCTTTTTTCCTGTAAAAAGCAAGCGCCAGAAGCCCCCGTGCACGAACTGACCCCCATCGAACAGAGCAAGCAGAACCTCGACAAGATAGGAGCTGAAATTGCAAAGGTGATGGAGTCCGTGGGCGATGAAAAACTGTCCGATTATCTTCTTAGCCACGGAAAAGTGTCAGTGGTGCCGCTCGGCACGGTCACGATAACCCTGGACGGGGATGACGGCTCCTTGCTGAGGGCCGAGTTCGTCAGGGAAAAGGGCAGGACGGCGGTGGAGATAAGCCTCCCGGACGATATGTACATCGGCGGCTATGTGGACCTCGGCGAGTTCATCCACAATTACGACCGTACCGCTCAGACCCCTGCCATAGATGCACTTGACTCTTGTCTTGACCTTACCCTCTACTATCACGGCGAAGCGACTGCTGTCCTGGGCCTGGAAGCCCGTCACGAAAACGAGGCCGGCGCCGACTCCTGGAGCATCCTGCCCGTCTTCCGTTTCAGCGACGGCACCTCATATGCCGTTTCGTCCGTTGTCCTGATCGAGGAGTTCTTAGCACTGTTCCTGAAGAATGAAGGTTCGCGCACTTAGCATAGCCCTTGCCCTTACGATGGCGTCCCTCTGTGCATATGCGCAGGGGATAGACACCGTTGCCCATCTCGATCTGGAGAAGAGCGTCATCACCGAGAAGCTGAACCGCCCTATGATAGAGAACCTTGAAGGCATCAGCGGCAGCGTCAACGTTGAGAAAATCCGTGCCGTCCCCTCCTTCCTGGGCAATTCAGACCCCATCCGTTTCGCAAGGCTTCTCCCCAGCATCCAGGTCAACACCGAATCCGACGGCGACCTGAGCGACCACTCCGGCCTTTACCTGGGAAAGTACAAGTTTATTCACGCTTCCTCCAGCAAGAAGAAGGTCATCGTC
>CACZBP010000177.1 GCA_902779495.1 uncultured Bacteroidia bacterium | reverse complement strand
CCTCGACGACAGCAGCTCCCCTCTGAAGGACGGCGAATGGAATCACTTCGCCTTCTCGTTCAACAAGCGCGCTTTCAAGGGCTATGTGAACGGCATACGGGTAATGAGCGTTCCCACCGCCAAAGTGCCTTCGCATTTCTGGTTCAATCATGGCGGTCAATACAAATATGCCTGCATCTCCAACGTGCGCATGGCCAAGGGCGCAGTTCCCCTCTACGACCGCCTGGCCTCCGACGGCAAGATTATTACCTACGCCATTACCTTCGAGACCGGCAAGGCCGACCTGAAGCCTGAGTCCATGGTCGAAATCAACCGTATCGCCAAGCTGATGAAGGACAATCCCGCCATCGAATTCGAGGTCCAGGGCCATTGCGACGCGACTGGCTCCGACAAGGTCAACGACCCGCTCAGCCAGAAACGCGCAGAGGCCATTGTCGCTGCGCTTGTCGATCAGGGTATCGCCAAGACCCGCCTCAGCGCTGTCGGCAAGGGTTCGCATGTGCCCATCGCAGATAACAAGACCGACGAAGGCAGGGCAAAGAACCGCCGTGTGGAATTCGTAAAGAAGTAAACCTATGAAAAAACTATTCATAATGCTGGCTGCACTGGCATTGATGTGCGGCCAGGCGCAGGCACAGAACTTCCTTTCAAAACTAAAGGAAAAGGCAAGTGAGGCCATAGGCAATGTGGCCGGTTTCGGTGGAATCGGTGGAATCGGTGGAATCGGTGGAATCGGCGGCGATGAGTCGGCTGCCGAGTCCATGGTCCCCAATGATGACCCCAACAGCGTCCAGGCCGTTTCCGGCGAAAGGGCTCTTCCGGCCCGCCGCGCCAGCACTTTCGGCTGGGACGGGCCCGTCACCCCTTCGGAGGCCAAGTTCCCCATTCCCCTTATGAACGAGTTCCCGAAAGTGCCGTCCGCGGCCTCTCTGGTGAACCCTGTCGAATCCGAGCAGATTGCCTACTACAAGGCGATCAAGGCCGTGACCCTGAGGGCGGAGGAGCTCAATGCTGACACGACCTGCGAGGACACCGAGACCAAAATGTGGCGCGAAAAGGCCAATCAGGGCATTAAGGACGCTTTCGGCCTTACCGACGAAGAGATTGCCATGCTTAACCGCGACGACCTCTCCGAGGCCGATCAGAAGAGGCTTGAGGACAAGATTTCCAAAGCCGTCCTCGGCGATATGGACCCTTCTGCTCTTGAAAAGGATGCGGCGAAGTATGAGAACATGAGCGAAAAGGACATCGAAAAGATGATGACGGAGAAGACTCTGAAGACAAACTTCGCAATCTACGACCGTCATGCCGCTGAAATCAAGAAATACATGGGAGTAAGCACTCAGGAACTGAAGGATGCCGCCCGCGAGCAGATTGCTTCCGGAGAGACGAGCAAGGCAAGCCCCAAGAATGTTGCCCTTCAGAATAAGGTGAAGGCTTTCCAGAAGGCCGAGGCCGCCAAGGATCCCAAGTTCAAGAAAGAGGCCGACGCATTCGAAAAGAAGATGCAGGGTGAAATGAGGGATGCGGCCATGAAGCAGTCCCGCGAGATGATGGGCGGGATGGGGAACATGATGGACATCATGCAGAACACCCAGGCCAAGATGGCTCCCTTCATGGAAATGGAGCAGAAGCTCTACAAATACACTCAGGATGTGCAGGAGTGTCTTCTCGGCGGCGATCCGACCAAGATTGCTATGCAACAGGATGCTGACGCGGCCTTCTCCGCGGCTGAGCGCAAGAAGGTGCTTGCCATCAAGAAGAAAATCTACGAGACCAAGGATGCTTCCGTCTACAATCCCCTCTATCTGGAGGCCCTCAATCTTATAATGAGCTACCGCGAAAGGGCCGCCAAGGCCTGGGCCGCGGATGTCCAGAAGCGCTTCGATGCGCTCAAGGGGAACCTGTCCAAGCTCATCAAGATCAACCGCCAGGCTATTGCTGATGGGCTTATCCCTGAATGCGCCCTCTGGAGGGCTCCGCTCAATATGGTCATAAGCGCGGGCGATGTTCTTGCCGACGCCTACAGCGAGTTCCCGTCCGACTATCCGAAGATGTACAAGGAAGAGGTGGTGAGGACCATTCCTCTTAGCTCCGTCCCTGGCTACAAGCCCGGCGGAAAGGGAGCTTATGACCATGAGGTCGACGTATGGTGGCCGGAATTCGTGGTCTCAAAGGACTATGAATCTGTCGTTTCCGGAAGATGCGCCTATGCCGCCGGTGGCGGATGGATTTTCCAGTGGAACGGAGCCAGCTGGGACAAGCTCAGCGACGAGAAGATCAAGGCTCTCAACGACCAGAAAAAGACCGCTCCTGTTCCTGCCCAGAGCTGGACTTCCTCCGACGGCAAGCGTACGGTCTATTACAACGCGGAGGGCGGCTTCCTGCAGATGCCGGAGGGCGACCAGGTCTTCCCGGATGCCTTCCAGCGGAACGGCAATGAGTTTAACTGGGTCCATATGGCCACGGAGGACACTGGCGACGGCAATTTCAATCTCCTGATTGTCAAGTGCACCTACAAGCTCTAGCACTGGCTTTGACTCTGGCGGCGGCGCCCTCCTCCGGGGGCGCTGCTTTCGTCATGCCGGGCACGGACGAGGCCTCGAGGCACGAGTGCTGGCGCTCTTTCGACGTGGACCCGCTGATTGCGGAGGCCGTGGTATGGCCGGAAACGGAGCGTTACGACAGGCTGCGGGATTTTGTTGAGGCGACGGCCAATTATGGGGCTTACATCACCACTGGCGGCGGTCCGGACTATTCCATCGGCCGCTACCAGATGAAACCGTCATTTGTGGAAGAGCTGGAAAAGGCATGGATGCGGAGCGGGCTTGCGAGGCAGTATGGGCTCTGGTTTGACACGGCGGACAACGCCACGGCGCGGCGCGTACGCATCACTCGTCTGAAAAAGGAGGAGTGGCAGGCGGTATATCTCGGGGTGTTTCTGAGGATGCTGTACCACAGTTACGGCTCTTTTGACCGTGACGGACAGCGGGTGCAGGAGGGGCTGGATGCGCTGCCGCCCGAAGAGCAAGTCCGCCTCGCTGCGGCGGCCTACAACCGCGGCTGCGTCTGGACCGCACCCGGCTATGGCGACCTCGGCGCTCTCCGCAAAGCCTCTCGCGAAAAGCATTTCCACTACGCCCTTGTCCCCACCCGCCACACTCGTCGCTACTGCTACGCCCGCCTCGCCGTAAAACGCTACCGCCAACTCCTCTCCGGCCGTGGGGAATAACCCCACGGAGAATTATCGCAAAAAAGCAGTATCTTTGTGCCAGTTGAATGTGGATCTGAGTAAATATCAGGTCCACATTTTTTTGATGATACACGTACGGAGTGAGGTCGCTGGAAAAGCGTTCTAAAAATGTGGTCAAAATGTGGTCAAATTTGGTG
>CACZBP010000176.1 GCA_902779495.1 uncultured Bacteroidia bacterium | reverse complement strand
GTCCTTATAATCCTCATCGTCCTCGGATTCAGCGCCCTGGCGCAGAACCGCGTAAGCGGAACCGTGACCGACGCCGCCTCGGGCGAAACCCTGATCGGGGTCAGTGTCTATGTGGAGAACACCACCATAGGTACCGCTACCGACCTTGACGGCCGCTATGAAATCAGCGTCCCGGAAGGAAAGAACATCGTATTCGATTATGTTGGCTACAAGTCTGTGACACAGCCTGTTGCCGGCCGCAGCGTCATTGATGTCGCCCTTGAGGAGGACACCACCTTCCTGGACGAAGTCGTCGTGGTAGGTTACTCCGTGATGAAGAAGCGCGACGTCCTGGGAGCTGTCAGCAAGGTGGACGGCGAGCAGCTCGGCAAGGTGCCCGTTTCCAGCGTCCAGCAGTCACTCCAGGGCCGAATAGCCGGTGTGAACGTCACATCCGAGACGGGAGCCCCCGGCGCCGGTATATCCGTGCGTGTCCGCGGAACCGGTTCCATATCCTCCAGCAACGAGCCTCTCTACATTGTGGACGGTATCCCCGTCGAAGGCGCGCTGAACACGCTGTCCTCCGGTGATATCGAGGAGATCACCATCCTTAAAGACGCTTCATCCGCAGCTATTTACGGTTCCCGAGCCACCAACGGCGTAGTTCTCATCACGACCAAGAGCGGCAAGGAAGGAGATGCTAAGATATCCTATAATATGCAGTCCGGCATACAGTTCCACGGCCATCTCCCCCAGCTGACCAATACCGAAGAGTATATCAAACTCTACAACGAGGCAGCCGCGGGCGACAATCAGGTGCTCAGCATCAAGCGCAAGCTTATCGAGGGTGAATACCTGAAGGATTTCCCCAACGTCAACCACCTCGAGGAGATATTCCGCGTTGCCCCCATCAACCAGCATGAGCTGTCGCTCAGCGGAGGAAATGCCAAGATGCGCTATCTGCTGTCCGGTTCATATTTCAACCAACAGGGTATAATCAGGAACTCCGGATATGACCGCGCATCCCTGCGGGCAAGCGTGAATTCGCAGGTGAAGGAGTGGTTGAAGATAGACCTCAACCTCAGCGGTTCATATTCCAACAACAGGATGCTGTCCTCCTCCGGAGACGGCTACAAGAACGATATGGGCGGTTCCGTCGTACGTTACGCCCTCTTCCGCAACCCGGCAATCCCGGTATTCGACGGCAACGGCAATTATGTCGATATGCCCGGCGAATACTACGGGGACAGCGCATATAACGGTTTCTTCGGAGACGGATACAGTCCTGAAGGACTAGCCCAGAATACCGACCGCACCAACAGGACCAAGACCCTGCTGGCAACCGGAAACGTAATCATAAACTTCACGAAAAACATATTCTGGAAGACCACTATGGGTCTCGACTACAGGCACAATACTTTCCGTCTGTACAACAAGACCTGGGGCACCAAGAACCGCATCAACGAGACCAACGGCCTCACTATGCGTTACAATGAGAACCTGGGGTGGACTGTCAACTCGACATTCAACCACACACTCGCCTTCGGTGACCACCATATCAATTATATGATCGGAGGCGAGGCGATACGCAACCGCGAATATGTCATCTCTTCCGCTAATGAGGATTTCGCTTCCGACGACGCCGATCTTCTCTATATCGGCCTGGGCCAGGGCACTCTGACCTCAAGCCAGGGAGAAAGCGCATCTTCCCTGCTTTCCTTCTTCGCCAATGTAAACTATAACTACGGCAGCCGCTACTATGTTTCCGGAATCATCCGCCGTGACGGTTCATCAAGGTTCCGTGCAGGCAACCGCTGGGGCACTTTCTACTCGGCTTCCGCCGGCTGGAACATAGACCAGGAAGCTTTTATGGAAGATGTGGATTGGCTCAGCAAGCTCAAACTACGTGTCGGCTATGGCGCCATAGGCAACCAGAATATCGGCCTGTACGCATATTCAGACCGCTACTCCGGCAAACAGTACTATGCATTCGGCAGCGGTATCGCCGACGGATATGCCCAGACCACCCTCGGCAACTCTGAACTGAAGTGGGAGACTTCCCGCCAGATAAATGCCGGTCTTGACGTGGAATTCCTCCAGGGCTCGGTCGGAGCATCCGTGGACTGGTACTACAAGATTACAGATGACATGCTTGTCCAGGAGTCCCTGCCCACTTCCGTCGGCAACACGGCGACCCCCTGGGTCAACAACGGCAGCGTCCTCAACACCGGCGTAGATCTCGAGGTCTTCTATCGCAAGCAGTTCAAGGATTGGGGATTCGACGTTACCCTCAATGGAGGCTACCTCCACAATGAGGTCATCAAGCTCAACTCCCCCATCCTCGGCGGTCTTGTCAACGACGGAGTCCAGATAACCCGTACCGAGGTCGGACATCCCATCGGAGCATTCTATATGTATAAGATGGAAGGCATATTCCAGAACGACGTTGAAATTATGACCAGCCCCATGCAGGGAAGCGGAATCAAGCCCGGCGACGTCAAATACAGCAACATCAATGGCGACAACGTCATAGACGGCAATGACCGCACTTTCGTGGGCTCCTCCATTCCCAAGTTCACTACGGGTCTCAACCTCGGCGTCAACTGGCGCGGATGGGACTTCTCCATGTTCTTCCAGGGCGCTTTCGGACAGAAAGTATATATCCAGTTCTACAATGATTCCGAAGGCTTCTATCGCGGTTTCCCCGCCACCAAGCGTTTCTACGACAACCATTGGACTGGCGAAGGCAGCACGAACGAATATCCAAGGGCTACCTGGAACGGAACCAACAACCGCAAGGTTTCAACACGTTTCCTCGAGGACGGCAGCTACCTGCGTCTGAAGAATATGCAGCTCGGCTACACCTTCAGACTTCCGGAAAGCTGGAAGGTAAGCAACTTCAGATTATATCTGGCTGCAACCAACCTGCTGACTTTCACGCGCTTCACCGGCCTTGACCCCGAAATGACCGTCAATGCCAACTCGACTTCCGAAGGCGACCGCGCCAACGGCATAGACTGGGGTACATACCCTGTCGCAAAGAGTGTAACAATGGGTATCAACTTAACATTCTAAGGCCATGAGAAGATACATCGCAATATTCATTGTCGCAGTGACCGCAGTTTCCTGCAACTTCCTGGACGAAAACCTCAAAGGTGGTTATTCCTCCGAAAACTATTTCACGACCCAGGGCAAAGCCGAGATGGCCGTGAACGCTATCTACAACTCCCTGTACAATAATATCCTCTGGATGTTCGGAGACGTTGCCTCTGACGACTCTGTCAAGGGCGGAGCAGACGGCGACCAGCCTCAGATCAACGAGATCGACCTTCTGACGGCGAACGCCGACAACGGTTCGGTCGGGTCCTTCTGGAAGGACACCTACGAGACCATAGCCAGGGCCAACAACGCCATATCTTC
>CACZBP010000175.1 GCA_902779495.1 uncultured Bacteroidia bacterium | reverse complement strand
CCGCTATACCCTTGCAATATCTAATAATCAATAATTTATGAAACGATTTTTAATTCTCCTGACACTTGCCGCGGCGCTTGTTTCCTGCGCCAAGAAGGTTGAAATCAGCATCATTCCCCAGCCCGCATCCATCGAGGCGGGCGTCGGTGTTTACTGTCTTGACGACGACGAAATCTATATCCAGCCGGGGATAGACCCCGACGGCCGCCTCACCAAGGCCGTTAAGGAGTTCGCCGCCCAGCTCGAGAAGGTTTCCGAGAAGGATTTCGAGATTGGCGACGAACCTGACGGCGAAGGTTTCAGCTTCATTCTGGAGAAGAGCCTCGCTCCCGAGTCCTACGAACTTGTCAGCGACAAGAAGGGCGTAACGGTGAAAGCCTCTGACTTCAACGGCTTTTTCTATGCTATCCAGACACTTAAGCAGCTGCTTCCCGTCGAGTTCTTCGGCGACAAGAGAGCTCCCGGCGCCAAGTGGGTCATCCCGGCGGTGACCATCAAGGACGCCCCCCGCTTTGCCTACCGCGGAATGCACCTTGACCCCTGCCGCCACTTCTGGTCGGTTGAGGAGACCAAGAAATACCTCGACGTGATGGCCCTTCACAAGCTCAACCGCCTGCACTGGCACATTACCGAAGACCAGGGCTGGAGGATAGAGATAAAGAAATATCCCCTCCTGACCGAAATCGGCTCAGTGCGTAAGGGCACCATCGTCGGCGGCCTGAATGCCAACCTCGAATTCGAGAAGGAGCACGGCTATATGGAGACCGATGGCATCCCTTACGGCGGTTTCTACACCCAGGAGCAGGCCCGCGAAATCGTGCAGTATGCCTGGGACCGCGGCATAACCGTCATACCTGAAATTGACCTTCCCGGCCATATGCTCGGCGCCCTGGCTGCATATCCCCAGCTTGGCTGCACCGGTGGCCCCTACGAGGTCTGGACCCGCTGGGGAGTCTCCGAGGATGTCCTCTGCCCCGGCAAGGACGCAATGTTCACCTTCCTCGAGGATGTGTTCAGCGAGCTTATTGACATATTCCCTTCGGAGTATATCCACATCGGCGGCGACGAATGCCCCAAGACTGCGTGGCAGAAGTGTCCTGCCTGCCAGAAGCGCATCAAGGCCCTCGGCCTGGTGAGCGACGACAAGGCCACCAAGGAGCAGAGGCTCCAGAATTATGTGACCGCCCGCGTGCAGAAGTTCCTTTCGGACCGCGGCCGCAAGATCATCGGCTGGGATGAGATCCTCGAAGGCGAGCTCGCTCCCGGCGCCACCGTTATGTCCTGGAGGGGCACTGAAGGCGGTATAGCAGCAGCCGGAGCCGGCTTCGACGCCATTATGACCCCGAACACCTACTGCTACTTCGACTACTACCAGAGCGACAAGCCCGAGACCGAGCCTTTCGCAATCGGTGGCTGCCTCCCTCTGGACAAGGTCTACAGCTATGACCCCCTGGAGGGCATTCCTGCAGAGGCACAGAGCCATATCCTTGGCGCACAGGCCAATATGTGGACAGAGTATATCAGCGAGACGGACCACCTTGAGTATATGCTTCTGCCTCGTCTCGATGCCCTCAGCGAGGTCCAGTGGTGCGCCCCCGAGCAGAAGGACTACAGCAAGCTGCTCTGCAAGCTTCAGGGAAAGATGTTCCCGATCTACGACCTTCTGGGATACACCTACTGCCGCACGGCCTTCGGCCAGCCCGGCCTGCACGAATAGCCATTATTACGTTTTTCGGACTCTTGATTATCGGTTTTCAGGTCTTTGATATTCGTTTTTTAGACTTTTGATTTACGTTTTTCGGGCCTTTGGGGTTCAAAAGCCATCTGCGGATGCGTCCTTTTTTTGGCTTTTGAACCCCAAAGACCCGAAAAACGTAGTGCGTTCAATGTTCCGGACTCTGGGACAGGGATGTGGGAACAGTCAAGGCCGATATGGGCGTTAGTAGAGCAGGAGTCCGGCGAGGCCGCCGGCAAGGATGATGATGATTGGATTGACCTTGAAGCCAAGCGAGGCGACCATGGCGGCGGCGAAGAGCACCCAGCTTTTCCAGTCGATGAAGTTGTCGCGAAGAAGGGTCAGATGAGGGGTTAGGCCGGTCCAGTCCACGGTAAATATGAGAATGAGCGCAGCGGCTCCGATCAGGCCCACGACGGCCGGTCGGAGCCAGCTCATTACTCCCTGGAACACACTGTTACCCAGGAACTTCTGGTAGAATTTCACCAGGGCGAGGACTATCAGGAAGGAGGGCAGTACCAGGGCGAAAGTCGCCGTGAAGGAGCCAAGGACGCTGATGAGCCAGGGCGCCCCGGCGCTGTGGAGGACTTCATATCCGGCATATGTCGCGCAGTTGACGCCTATGGGCCCGGGTGTCATCTGGGAGATAGCGATGATGTTGGTGAAGGTGCTTTCGCTCAGCCAGCCGTGGGCGACGACAACCTGCGTCTGGATAAGGGACAGCATCGCATATCCGCCTCCGAAGGTGAATATGCCGATGACGAAGAACGTCCCGAACAGTTGCACCAGCAGGCTCAGCGTTTCCATTTTCTCTCCTTATATATCGCGAACGCTGTCGCCAAAACGATGATTACCAGAAGGATATATATTGGCGAAACCTTCAGGAATGCAACCAGCACCAGCGTCACCGCCGTGATTGTCCACGCCCACCAGGTCTTGTTGCTCTTGCGTGCCATATTGATCATCGGCACGGCGATCAGCGAGACCACTACCGGACGGATGCCCTTGAAGATGCTCACCACTATGGGATTGTCCTGGAAATTGGACAGGAACATCGCTATCAGCAGGATAGCCACGAAGGAGGGGAGGACAGAGCCGACCGTTGCGACTATGCTTCCCTTGAGGCCGCGGAGCCTGTAGCCGGCGAATATGGACATATTCACCGCGAGAACGCCGGGGGCGGACTGGGCCAGGGCTACAATGTCCGGAAGTTCGTCATCGCTCAGCCAGCCGCGGCGGGTCAGCTCGGCCTGAATGAGGGGAATCATCGCGTAGCCGCCTCCTATGGTGAAGGCGCCTATTTTGGCGAAAACGGCGAATATTTGTACTAGTGGCACCATACGGAAGACAAATATAGACATATTAAACGATTTTTATGTAAAAAAGTGTCAAAAAAGTTTGCGGGGAAGAAAAAAATGCGTACCTTTGTAGTCCCGCTTGAAAGAAAGGCGGGTTTTATTACGAGTTTTTTGATAATATTGGAAGGAAAGTACAAGCAAGTACCGAGAAAAAGATAGATCGAGAGCGTCGATTCTTTTGAAGAATCAGAGAAGAGCGTTAGGAACAAGCTAAGATTTTTATAGTGTATATACAAAGAAGAGTTTGATCCTGGCTCAGGATGAACGCTAGCGGCAGGCTTAACACATGCAAGTCGAGGGGCAGCGCGGATAGCAAT
>CACZBP010000174.1 GCA_902779495.1 uncultured Bacteroidia bacterium | reverse complement strand
CAGGCCGCCGCGATCTGGGCCAAGCACACCAAAGAGGACACCGCGGTCGCAGAAGAGATCGTGGCGAGCTACCTCGAATCCGACTACTGGGGCCGCGACAACGATGAAAGTGATTTGTCCCGCTATGTCGGCCGTTACATCCGGCCCGTCCGGGACAGGTAGTTACTCGAAGACTTCCGTCGCTTTCTTGAAAAGTTCATAGACATCTTCGCCCGAGGCGGTCCCTTGTGCGGGCTCGCTTGAAGGAGAGGTCTTCTGCGGTGCTTTCCGTTCAGGGACAGCCTTCCTGGGCTGGATGGGGACCAGCGCCGTCGTGTCAGGCAATTCGGTCCGGACTTCCTCTGTCTTCGTCTCAAGGGGCTCTGCCTGAGGCATTTCCTTCGGCCATAAAAGCCATATGCCCACTCCGATGAGGGCGGCTGCAATGACGGCGACTGCGTAAGGCCATCTGCGGGCAGGGGGATTCAGCAGGGCTTCCTTGAAAGCGCCCATATTGGGATACCGGTCCTCCGGACGGAGGGCTGTGGCTTTGCGCAGCACCTGGCGGTGGCCGTCGTTAAGCGTGGTAAGGATATGCCCGACGCCCCAGATGTCGGTCTGCACGTCAGCCGGTTTGCCTGAGAGGACTTCCGGAGCGATATGCTGCTTGGTGCCTGCCGGCATTTTCAGTATGGCGGAATCGTCCGAGTCGGCAAGGCCAAAGTCTATCAGCTTGACATTGTCGCCATTGTGGGTGATGAGGACGTTGGAAGGCTTGAGGTCGCGGTGAATTATCTGCCGGGAATGCATATACGAAACTGCATCGCACAGTTCGGCGGCTATTTTTCGGAAGAGTTCCTCCTCCGGCTTGCCGCCCTGGAAACGCTCCTCCAGGCTCTCGCCGTCTATCCATTCCATCTCTATGCAGTCCCCCAGCTGGGGATGGCGGCGGAAGTGCCACGTGCGGCATATGGAAGGGTGGCTGAGGCTGTAGCCCATATCGAATTCTTTGCGCAGAAGCGCCTGATAGACAGGGTCTTCCCGGTATTCTTCCTTCAAGGCCTTCAGCACCACGAACTGGGAGAACTTCATCACCCGCCATATTTCGCAGTAACCCTTCTCCGAGCGGTGCAGCAACTGCGGACCGTCCAGAGGGCAGTCCAGCTGAGGCTCAACGATGAATCCCGATTCTTGTTCCATTACGTGCAAATATACGTTTTTTTCCTTACCTTTGGACTATGTTCAGGCCAAAAGCATATCTTATCCTCATCCTTCTTGCGTGGAGCTCCGCCGCAGCGACAGCCCAGGAGAGGGTGTGGAACGCGGCGCTGGACTGGTATGAAAGCGTTTGCGGCAAATGTGCCGACTGGATGGACAGGATAGAAAGGGGCGAGAGCGTGCCTAAAGACAGCCTTCAACTGATGCTCGGGGAACTCACGGCCGTGAGACAGAACCTGCAGGGTGTGTGGGGCGAGATGACTCCCGGCCAGCGCCTGCGCTTCGAGGTTATCCGCGACCGCTTCGCAACGGGCCGCTGGCATAAGGGTCCCCGGGCCCATCTTCCCACCCTGCCCGTTTTGGATATTTCGGGTCCCCAGGCCCATAAAATAGGGATAGCCCCCTTGCCGGGGTTTAAGCAATATCTGACTAGCACTCACACTCGTGTGCGCCCCCGCCTCCGTCCCGGGGTCATCGCTGGCATTGCCGCAGGAGTATATCCTGATTTCTCCGGCGGAGTGCTTTTTGGCATAACGCTGGGAGACTGGGCCTTCTTCGCCAAAGGCCGCGGCGATGTGAACCGCTGCAAAGCTGAATATGACTGCCTGTCCGACGGGACCATTGAAGGAGGCGGCTATTTCTGGAGTGGTGACGAGAAGGAATCCGGGCGTCTGCAGATGACCGTCAACGTTGCTTACAGGGTGTTCAAGCCTGTGTCCTTATATGCCGGAGCGGGGTATGGACGCCGCTCCCTGTGCTGGAAGGACTGGAACGGAGCCTGGGCGCGTGTGACGGACAGATGCTTCAGCGGCTTCGCTGCCGATGCCGGCATCCTCGTCCATCCCGTTTCCCGCGGCCCTGCCAGCGGCCTCACCCTGCTGCTTGGCTGCAGCTGGGTCCGCGGCGGCTACCTCGATGCCGAGGCCGGCCTCGGCTGGCGCTTCTAACCCAGGCCGATCTCCAGCTAAAGCAACCCGGAGTCCTTCAGGAGGGAGACCAGCTCCGGGGTGTTGGCCACACCGTACTTAGCAAGTAGCTTCTTGCGATACCAGCGGACGGTTTCCGTGCTGAGGAATATGGCGTCGGCAGTCTGGGCGGTGGTGTAGCCTTTGGCCAGCAGGTCGAGAATTTCCTTTTCGCGTTCGGAAAGGGGCGGCAGCTTGGTGTTGCGGGAGGTTTCGCGCAGTTCACTCAGGGTTTCATCCATCACCAGGGCGGTCTCGGCCTGCTCGCGGCGAGCGAGGCGTAATCGCCTGGCAATGAAGTATATACCAATTGCCAGAAGGACAAGGAGGACTGCTGCCGTCGCCATCCACGCTATCTCCTTTTTCTGGGCGGCCAGCACATGGTTCATGAACTCGAGGTTCTCCACCCGGAAGGACGGGGCGTAGTCCGGATGTGCTTCATAATATGCGGCCGCCTCCTTAAGATATGGCAAAGCCTTCCATGTCTTGCCTTGCATGAGGTATATGCCGCCGTATCCTTTATATACATCCATTATGAACAGCGTATCCCCCGCCGCCTGGGCGTATTTCAGGGATTTGTCATATGCCTGGAGCGCCTTCTTGAATTCCTGCTGCTCCCCCCACGTCTCACCTATGTTGTACCAGAGGACTGAGTTGCTCTCGTTCCAGCCGTGCTTGTCGAAAATGGCTCCCGCCTTCTCGTACCACTCCATCGCCTGAGGGATGGAGTCCATCATATTGTAAAGGTTGCCGATGGCTCCGTAAAGGGCTGAATAGTAGTCATCTACGTATGTTTCGTCATATCCCTCAGGATTGGTCGTGCTCGTGGCCCCGGCCGCCATCTTGTCCACCCACTCCAGGGACCTGCGGTAATAGACCATAGCGCTGTCATACTGCTCGCGGGTGTAGAAGTGCTGGCCTATGTAGCGAAGGGCGTCCGACGAGGCAGCCGGCCAATCCTCCCTGATGCTGATCGCGAGGGCCTTACGGGCATAGAACTCGCTTTTCAGCGGGCTGATAGCGTTGTAGCCCAGCATCAGGTTGCGATATGCCCTGACGAGCATCAGTAAATCTTCTGTCGAGGCTTTCTCTATGGCGTCGGCCGTCCAGGGGGCGACGACTTTCTCAAGGGAATCGACGTTGTGGCCGCGATGGTCGGTGTATGTCGCGAATGATTGAGCCGTCGTGACGACGGCAAGAAGCACAGTTGCAACGATCCGTTTCATATTGTAAATATACGCAAAAAATGCTTCCCTCCT
>CACZBP010000173.1 GCA_902779495.1 uncultured Bacteroidia bacterium | reverse complement strand
GGCTACTTCTACAAGAAGGACGGCGACAAGCAGGTCTACGGACAGGTCGAACTCTTCGTGCTGGACAACTGGGCACAGCGTTCCGTCAACTTCCAGCATGGTAAGAACATCACCAACTTCTGCGGATATCCTCGTGAGGACCACAACATCACCACTTACGGTGGATGCTTCAGCTCCGGCCGTGCACTCCTCACCTACGCATTCTTCTTCAAGTATATGCTTGAGAACGGCCTCGAGAGGGCTGACGACCTTGCAAACAACACCGTGTTCCGCACCGAACTCTTCGGTCTGGAAACCGCTACCGATGCAAAGCCCACCATTCTCGACTTCGGGAGCTTGCAAAGCCCACGGACTCTGACGTGGTCGAGGATGCCAACTACATCCCTGCAGGAACCACCATCATGCTTGGCAACAAGTCTTACAACACCGCTGACATGCTCGAGACTGCACTCCGCAGCTTCCTGCTCCTCCGTGGTTTCGACGGACTTGAGACCGAGAAGAACGGCTTCGGCAACATCCCTGCCGCCACTCCTGTGGCAATGAGCACTACCGAGGTTCCTCCTACCCACCAGTATTCTTGGGGCAGCCCTCTGATCGAGACCAGCAACGGCGGATACTTCTACAAGAAGGACGGCGACAACAAGGTCTACGGACAGGTTGAGGTGAAGATCCTCGACAACTGGGCACAGCGTTCCGTGAACTTCAGCCACGGCCAGAATATCACCAACTTCTGCGGCTATCCTCGTGAGGACCACGGCATTACCAACTATGGCGGTTGCTTCAGCTCCGGCCGTGCACTCCTTACCTTCGCATTCTTCTTCAAGTACCTGCTGGACAACAACCTCGACAAGGCTGATGCCCTCACAGGCACCGAAATCATCCGCACCGAACTCTTCGGTATCGACACCGCTCCGAAACCCACCCTCCAGCTCTTTGCAAAGGAATTCGTGAAGGGTCTGTCTGTTTGGGAGAAGACTGTCGGTAACGTCGATGCCGATGGTGTCCGCAACCGCGACAGCAAGGAAGGCCCTTGGAAGAACGTCCATCTCCTTCCTATCGTCGGCAACACCAGCAGCGATTACTACAAGTTCGGCGGCAACCAGTATGATGCCACTCTCTACACGCCTTGGCAGGTAGTCGTCGGCAAGACCAAGTATACCGCTTCCCAGGCTTGGGAAATCGCTATCCGCGGTCTGCTCGAGATGTGCACCAGCGAGGGACAGGCTTTCCTCGATGGCATGGATGACCGCAATAAGGCATACACCCTTGCTGATGGCAAGGCTCTCTCCGCACTCGATGTTCCCGAGACTTCCGCTGACAATAAGTGGGGCAAGCACCCCTGGTATGAAGGCGGCAACCTCGTGAAGGTCGGCGGCAAGGATGTTCAGACTGTCGATGTCAACTTCATCCTGAAGGTCGGTGCCTGGCACGTTGTCCGTTCCTTCATCAAGACCGGCGGAAACAGCAGCCCTCTCGGAATGGTCGGCAATTTCCAGGAATTCGGCACCAGCTCCGGTACCCTCAACCTCCAGAATGCCGCAGGCGAGAACTATGTAGGTTATATTGCTCCTATGCGCGAACTCCTCGTGCTTATGAGAATCTACAAGTACATCCTCGACAAGAACGTCGATGCCAACGTATATACCGCAATCAAGGACAAGAACTTCAACTTCGGTCTGTACAATGCCTCCAATAAGGCACAGTGGGAGTTCTGCGCCGCCAATATGCCCGAATATGCATATATGTTCGGCGGCGAGGCTGGCGTGGCTGACAAGAAGGCCGGCGACGGTAAGCTTGTGATCCTGTCCAACTACTCCGATGGCGGTTCCATAGCATATGTGTCGGTCGACAAGACTTCCCTCGATACCGATAACAAGTTCAAGCGTGTCGTGGGTAACACCGGACATCCTTATGTCACCGGCCCTTGGACCGGCGACTACTGGCTCTTCACTCTCAACACCGGCACCGATGTTCCTTCCGGCACCAAGGCTCACATCAAGTACATTACCCGTACCTCCAAGACTGGTCCCAAGTACTGGGTTATCGAGTACCTCGATGGCGAAACCTGGAAGCCCGCAGCCGAACTCAAGACTGCCGATGAGGTCGAGCACAATCTGGTTATGGAAAAGGATGGCAGCACCAATGTCACGGTCGATGTCGAGTTCACGACCACCGCAGCAATGCCTAACCTCCAGTTCCGTCAGCGTTGCGTTTCTATGATTCAGGCAAATGGCGGTGCAGCCCTTACCAAGCCTAACGGTGGTACTGCCCGCATTGCCGGTTCCGAATTCAAGGAAGGAGCAACTTCCAGCCCTGTCTTCGAGATTGTAAAGTAAACTGATTCTTTTTGACCGTGGGGGCCTGACCGCCCCCGCGGTTCCTATCTATAATGACACTGCTATGAAAAAGTATCTGTTTTTCATTCTGGCAGGGATTCTGGTGTTCGCCACCTGTTCCTGCAACAAAAACCAACCCGACAATAAGCCCGACGAGCCTGAAGATGTCGTCAAGGAATTCACGCCCAGGCATTTCAACGGATATATGGTGGAAGCACTCGCCAATGCCTACGAATCTTTTGTGGAAAAAGACCTGCTGCCCGCTTCCGTGAATGTGGAGGGCATTCTTTATGGCAAGGGCCAGTATATCGCAGCGGCCTGCCTCCTTCTCAAAAAAATTCAGGAGGATCCCGAGAACTGGGAAGATGAAGAAGTGGACGTGCCGGTGCGGATGACTTGGGGCGGCAACGAGGCGAACAACACCTTCGAGCAGGATACCATCTCCGTAGAAGCTCTGACCTGGGCCGCGGACAAGGCCTATGCCTATGGGGTCAAGAACGGTAGTATGCCCAACTACGTGTCTTTCGGCACCATCACCGTCCCCAGCCGCGGAGCCGACAGCACCTTCACTTACACCTACGATACTCCTTTCAAGGACGGTGTGAAGTACATCGGCAACCTGATTTCCCGTGACTACGCCGCCGCACTCTGCCGTGTTTTCTATCATTACAAGCATAATTCGGTCCTTCCCGAGAAGGTGTGCTGCTGGGGTTCCGACTTCCTTCGCAAGACCAACAATTGCGACATCGACGCCCCCGAGGTGCTCGCCGCACGGGACGCCGCCCTTTCCAAACTCCCGGAGAATGCCACCCAGTACCAGAAGGTCAAGGCAATCTTCGAATACGCACGCGATGAGTGGGAATGGGAGGATTATGCCAACACCCATAAAGGATCCGTGAAGGTGATACAGCAAAAAGGTGGCAACTGCTGCGACCTTACCCACGCCACCCTTGCAATGTGCCGCGCCGCCGGCATTCCCGCCCGCTATATGCACGGACAGTGCTACTTCAGTTCCGGCGTGATCGGCCATGTGATTCCCGAGATCTGGGACGGCCACCGCTGGTGGATCTGCGATCCTTCCAACAACGGGGCCACTATGGGCAACCCTTCCTGGAAGGGGATGAACAAATTCAACGGACGCTACAGAGAACTTCCTTTCTAATAGTATTTTAAGGTATGAAAAAGTATTTCGCCATAGCTTTGCTGGCCCTTTCTCTTCTTGCTTGCAAAAGGGTTGAGCCCAATTTCAACGGTATCTGGCTTTGGTCCAAGTTCATGAACGAAGTGGATCTGGACGAGTTCGCTGCCAAGGACATCAAGAACATCATCCTTCACGAGGTGGCGTTCGAACGCCACGGGGTGGATTCCACTCTGGCATTCGTAAAGGAAGCCCACGACAGGGGAATGAAGGTCCATATCTGGTTCCAGGCCTTCTACAAGGAC
>CACZBP010000172.1 GCA_902779495.1 uncultured Bacteroidia bacterium | reverse complement strand
ATATGTCGCCGTAGGTCTTGACGTAGTAGTCGTCGATCCAGGCACCGTAGCAGGTTATGTTGCGTATGCCGAGCGAGGCATAGAGCTCCAGGTCGGCGTCGAACACTTCCTTGCTCCAGCGCACGGGCTTCTGCGGCTTGGTCCACATACTGAACAGGGAGTCGTCGAGCCAGTATTCGAGGATCTGGGCATTCTCGGCTCCGAACCAGGCGAGGTTGTCCTTCAGCATCTGGAGGTATTCACCGTTGCACCAGCGGGGACGGTCCTCCCAGCGGGCGGTGCTGTCGGTGAGCGGCCTTTCGTGGCAGCGGTCGATGGGGGCATACTCGAGGAATATGCCTTCGGCAGGCTTGACGCAGGTCGGTGCAGGGGAGGTCTTGTCATATGCCAGATGGGCCAGCATCGCCTGAGGGTCGACTTCGCGAAGGCCCTTTATCATGGCGTTCTCGAACAGCAGGCCCTGGTCGGCGAGGTTCATCTTCTCGCAGTCGGGGCAGTGGCACTTGTCGCCGCCGTCGTTGAGCCAGAAGTAATACTTGTGGTTGCTGGGGCGGTACAGGGCCTCCATCTTCTTGACGTTCTCATACACCACCTGAAGGGCGCCCTGTGAAGAGGGGCAGCCGTTGTAGTCTGGCGTGCGGTTGCCGTTTTCGTCCATACGGAAATATTCCGGGTGCTCTGCGAAAAGCTCGCGCGGGAGCATCCAGGTCATTCCGTGCTCCTCGTATTCGAAGTCTATGCCCATATCTATGATCTTCTTCTTAAGCTCATAGTATTCAGGGCTTTGGTAGTCCTTGCCGAAGATGCTGATGGTGTTCATCCCGGTCTCCTTCATCATGGCGAGCCAGTCGATGATGGAAGGGTCGGCGGTTACGTCATCCCAGGCGACGCAGATTCCGCGAAGCTGGAAGTAGGGCTCGCCGGCCTTCTTGGAGTTGTCGCAGGAAACTGCAAGAAGCGTCAGGGCCGCCAATGCTGCAAATATTCTAGTTTTCATTGAATTCGGGTAAATTAATCAGTGCCATATCTACTTTGCCGCCAGTGAAGTCGGCGGTGAACTTGCCGGTAGGGGCGAGGCCGTAGCAGGACCAGTGGTCATTGCCGTTCATTATCTTGACTCCGACAGCCGCCTTCAGGCCGGTAATCTCGAAGTACTTCCTGTCAATCTGTATCTCAATGCGGCCAACGCCGTCGTCTCCGAGGTCGCCGGTTCCGAATATCTCGTCAGAGCCGTATTTTCCAGTCTGGTCAGAAAGGCCGGAGAAAATGCCGTCCCCATCCTTGCCACCATATTTGTAGGCTCCTGCGGTGAAGTCGATATAGAACTGGCCGTTGTGTACATTGCCGTTCTCGATGTACCATTCAAGGCCGGAATCCTTGAAAGGAGGTGACTGGTGAGGATCGTCGATGGAACTGAGCTTTCCTCCTGTGGCCGTGTTACCGTCGGCATCCAGGAACACGTCTATAGGCATAGGGAACATATTGAAGTCCTCGGGTGAAGGCTCGGCAATTTCGAAGTAGACATAAAGTTTCTTGGGAGTAGCGGCGAGTTTGAGGGTGCGGATTCCGGTGAAGGTGGCCTCGGCGGGGGTGACCCACTCCAGAGCGTTCTCCCAGTCGTCGAACTCGCCGTCAATCATAATCTCGGAAGTGAAGGGATAGTTCAGGGTGATGGTCGCTGAGGGACTTGCGCCCTTGCGGCCGTTCTCGATGGATGCTATCTTGATGATGACAGGATAGGAACCTGCTGCAAGGCCCTCAGGAACAGTCACGTTCACGATGACGCTTGCCTGGGTCTCGCCCGCGGGAATCGTCAGGGTCTTGTCGAAGGAGACGGAGGCCTTGGACTCGGCGTCGACTTCGAACTTGATGATGATGTCCTTGTCGTGTGCCTTGGCTATGGCCGCGGTAAGGGTCGCTTCGCAGGAAGATGCGAAGACCTGGTCGGCATAGAGGCTGACTTCCGGCAGGAAGATATAGGAGAGGGCGACATATGCCACGGAAGGGTCGCCGACTTCGGCGCCTTCAGCGGAGGCAATCTTAAGGGCGAACTGGTATTCGCCTTCCTTGAGGCCCATAACGTCGGCCTTCAGGGGAACTTCGACGGAGGTCGTGCCGGCGGGGATGGTGACGGTCTTGTCATAGTCGGCAGGGACCTTGGACTTGCCGTCCTGGACGGTGCCGTTGCCCAGCTTGACCTTGATTTCAGCGGTGGAGGCCGCCGACAGGGTGAGGGTCGCCTTGGCCTTGAAGTCCACGTCGAAGGAGGCGTCCGCCGTCAGGGTGACGGTGGGGACGGGACCGGAGGGCTTTCCGGGGTCCTTGCTGCCGTCAGGCTTCGCCGCCGGGTCGTCGGTCTTGCCGCAGGAGGCAAGGGCCGCAAGGGCGAGTGTCAGAGCAATTGAAAGGTACTTTTTCATATGAAAACGTTATTGGTTATTGTTACTTGTTCCATCCGGGGTTCTGCTCGAGCAGCCTGTTCTTGTCTATCTCGCCCTGCGGGATAGGGAAGAGGTAGCTCTTGGCGGGATCGAAGACGCGGTTCTGGAAGACGGGATATGTGATATTGCCGGCCGCGTCGATATTGACCTTGTGGACCTTGCCCACGTCGACGGTCTCGGCTATCTTCCAGCGGCGCACGTCCCAGAAGCGGTGGTTCTCGAAGCAGAGTTCTATCTTGCGCTCGTGGCGTATCCTTTCGCGCATCTGGTCCTGGTTGAGGCCTTCGGGGAGTTCCTTGACCTTGGCCCTGCGGCGGATGCTGTTCACGAGTTCATACACGCGCGGGGTGGGGCCTTCGCACTCGTTGAGGGCTTCGGCGTAGTTCAGATACAGCTCGGCGGTACGCATTATGGCGAAACGGCGGTAGGTCTCGCCTGCATCGGTGTAGAGGTTGTGGTTGAGCTCGACGTATTTCTTGTTGAAATAGTTCGTGCGGGTGACGGGGCCGTAGTTGAGGTTGTCGACTCCGTTCTCGGACACGTCTATCGCGCGGCCCTGGAGCATCATACCCTGGGTGAGGATGACGCAGTAGAACCTTTCCTCGCGGCCGTCCCAGGGGTGGAGGGGATCATAGTCGGTGGCCATTGGATTGATTATCTGCTTGTTGTCATCGGTATATCCCAGTACGGGGATTTCTCCGGAGACCTGCATCTCGAAGCTATCCACGAATTCCTGGAGAGGTCCGTCCACGTTGAAGGCGCCATATCCCAGCGGCATCGCATAGACGTCCCACCAGTGGCATTCCATATGCTCGGAGTTCTTGACCCATATGACTTCGGGCTCCTGGGCGGATGTGACCTTGTTGAACAGGTCGGCATAGCTCAGGGAGAGCTTATGTCCTTCCTCGAGGGCCATATTGTAGGCTATTCGGCAGTAGTCCGCGGCTTCGTCCCAGCGGTCCATGTCGTTGTCCGGGTTCCAGAACTTGCTGGCCCAGTAGAGCTTGACCTGGGATTCGACTATCGTGGCAACCAGGCGGGTGAAGCGGCCGAA
>CACZBP010000171.1 GCA_902779495.1 uncultured Bacteroidia bacterium | reverse complement strand
GATATGGCGGATGTATGAATTCGCTATCTTGTCGACCGCGGGGGCATATGGTCCCGATATGTCAATGCCGGGGACGGCCTCCGCAAGGTCGCGGGCGAGACTGTACGAAGTGCTCTCAAGTCTTTGGAGGTCAGTGTCTTTCACGGTGAGGAGGATGACCCTGGTGAAGGGCGGGTAACCGAATTCCTTCCTTTCGGCGAACTGGGTTTCGGCTTCCTGGGCGCCGCCGCGCAGCATCGCATAGACCGGGTGGTCCGGCTGGGAGGTCTGGATGACAAGGCGCGAGGTGCCTCCGCGCCTGCCGCTCCTGCCGCGGAGCTGCATCAGCAGCTGCAAGGCCTTCTCGTCCGCGCGGAAGTCTTCCAGGGTAAGCAGCGAGTCGCCCTGGAGCATTACCGTCAGCGCAACGTTCCCGAAATCAAAGCCTTTGGCCAGGATCTGAGTCCCGATGAGGATATGCGTGGAGCCGTTTTCGAAGGAGCGGATGATGGCCCGGGCCTGCGTCTTGGGGACGTCGCTGTCAAGGCGCTCGATGACTGCGTCGGGGAAGAGGCTGCGGGCTTCTTCCTCGATCTTCTGCGTGCCTGCGCCAAGGGGGACAAGCTCGCCGCCGCACTTGGGGCAGGTGCCAGTAAACGGCTCAGCGTGACCGCAATAGTGGCACTGGAGGAGGCGGCGGTGGATGTGGTAGCTAAGGGCGACGTTGCAGGAGGGGCAGCGGACGATTTCGCCGCATTCCCTGCACTGGACGGCAGGGGAGTAGGCCCTTCGGGCGCGGAGGATGATCACCTGGCCGCCGCCTTCGAGGGTCTTGTGGATATGGCTTATCAGCTTGCGGGAGAAACTGCCCACCATACCGTTCTTGCGGGCTTCGGCGCGGCAGTCTATAAGCTCGACTTCACTGTCCGCTCCGCCGAAGTAGCGCTGCGACAGGGTGACCAGTTCGAACTTGCCGGTGCGGCAGTTGTAAAGGCTTTCCAGTGAGGGAGTTGCAGAGCCGAGGATGACGGGGCAGCCGTGGATTTTGGCGAGCATAAGGGCGCTGTCGCGGCCGTTGTAGCGGGGGGCGGGGGATTCCTGTTTGTAGGAGCTTTCGTGCTCTTCGTCCACTATGATGAGCCCGAGGTCCCGGTGGGGGAGCAGCAGGGCGGAGCGGGTGCCGAGCACGATATAGCCTCCCTGGGATATGCCTTCGGTGACCCTGCGGCGGCTGGCGAAGGATTCGGCGGAGTTGTAGAGGAAGAAGCGGCCGGGGAATATGGCTTCGATCCTGGAGGAGAGCTGCACGCTCATCGCAATTTCCGGGGCGAGGTAGAGGACGTTCCTGCCGGAGGATATGACTTCGCGGGCAAGGGCGAGATAGACCTCTGTCTTGCCGGCTCCGGTGATGCCTTGCAAAAGCACGTTGCGACCTTGCGAAAACGCCTTCCTGGCGGCTTCCAGGGCATTTTGCTGGGCTTTGGTAAGGGTTATTTGGGCAGGGGTGATATCCTGCATTTCCACTTGGGGTGCCTCGGGCTTTTCGAGCTGGGCCTTCAGCTCCGTGATCTCTTCCTGGAGCCGCTGCCGGACGCTGTTCTTGCGGGCTTTGGCGAGTTTTTCCTCACGTGAGGCTATGCGGCTTTGGAGGGTTTCTTTCCGCTTGAGTTCCTTCTCGAGGGCTTTCCTCTGTGCTTCTTCCCGGCGCTCCCTGATGGCGTTTGCCGTCTTTTCGTCGGAGAGCCTGCCTTCGGGATAGGCCGCTGCGAAGACTTCCCCCAGGGTGCACATATAGTATGAGCTGAGGAACCTCCAGAATTCTATTTCCTTGGGCGTAACCGCTTCAAGGTCTTCTTCGACACTGATTATGCTCTGGATCTTTGACGTGTCCATCTGCGGTGTTACGTCGGTGCGGCTGACTACGGCGCCATATGCCTTGCCTGCAAAGCGGACTTTAACCCTGCTTCCCAGGGCTACCTGCGTCCCCTGCGGGAGCGCATAGAAAGGCTCCCACCCCAGGCGGAGCGGGAGAATGACCTGTATGTACTGGCTGGGCGTCACTTCTTGTGCGAGAACACCCAGGGAAGGAAGTCATCCCTTGTGATGGCAGGGTCCCAGACATTGTGGCCGACGCCGGGGAATTCCACGATCTCCACGGGAACTCCGGCTTCATACAGCGCCCAGAAAGCGTCCCTGGAGCACTTCAGCGGGACCACCGGGTCCGCGTCGCCGTGGAATATGCGGAAGGGGGTCTTGATGGCTCCGGTGAGCCTTGAAGGATTGATTGCTCCACACATCGGTACGGCCGCTGCGAAGAGGTCCGGATACCGGGTAACCATATCGAAGGTGGCCATTGCGCCCATAGATAAGCCCATGATATAGAGGCGGTTGGTGTCTATGTCATCGTGTGTTGCGAGGAAGGTGTCCAGGAGGCCCTTGACTGCCGCCATAACCGGGGTCTCGGGGTTCTCGGCCGGCATATTGTCCAGGGTGAAGCCCCCGCGGTTGCTGTAGGCCCAGAAGGCGTCGGAGGGACACTGGGGGAAGAGGACATATGCAGGATATTCAATCCTGTTGGCGGGGTTGGTGAACACGCGGCTGCAATGGATCATCTGCCGCAGGTTGTCCTCGCCCCTTTCGCCGGCCCCGTGAAGGAACAGCACGAGGGGATATTTCGCCTTGGCCCTGACCTTCACAGGCTCGAGGAACTGATACCTCAGGGTGTCCCCGTCGCCATATATATAACTGGCTGCTATATAATCGTTTGCCGGCTTTGCGACCTTCCTTCCGGCCCCTTTGCCGCAGCAGCCCGCCAGAGCCAAGGCTGCAATCACAATGATAAGATAACGTTTCATACCAATCAAATTTTCCCAAATTTAATCAATAATCCCCAATTTCCATCCCCTGGTGAAAAAAATCGGAGAAATATTTGCAAAGTCCGAAATTATCCTTACCTTTGCATTCCCAATCCACCACGGTGCTGTAGCTCAGATGGTAGAGCAATGGACTGAAAATCCATGTGTCGGCAGTTCGATTCTTCCCAGCACCACCAACTACGCTGATAATCAGTTAGTTATAAATTTACGCACAACTTTTACGCATAATGGGCAAGAAGTTGTGCGTTTTTTTAGAGTCGCGCCTCTCCGACAGACCATTTTCGTGACCTCACGAAAATGGTCTGGATTGTAGATTTATTTCATTTTGGGTAACTTTGGTGAAGACTTTTCTATCTTCTTTTGCTCAGATGCTACTCTTCGTTCCAGCTTCTTTATGTCTTCTGCGGGAGGTAGTTCCTCCGGACGGATACCACGTTGCCCAAGCATATCACGCACGCTCTTATTGTTTTTCGGCTTGCGCAAAATTTATTTATCAGTTTTACCTATTTAGCGCAGATTTTGGGGGCTTTGTTTAAACGAAAATGATAAAGTTGACATGTCCGCCGCCTCGCACAGGGGATTCGAAGGAAGGACCTTCGCACCGCACTGACGGAGACACTTAACATAATCCGAATTGTGTAATCAGACGCCCTGTAGGCCGTTTTTGCGGGCTTCTG
>CACZBP010000170.1 GCA_902779495.1 uncultured Bacteroidia bacterium | reverse complement strand
GTTGCCGCCCTTGACTCCGTAGATGGCTGCCGTTGCCGCATCCTTCAGGACGGAAATCGACGCGATGTCATTGGGGTTCAGGTTGGCTATCTGGCCGCTTTCCATACCGTCGATGATGTAGAGGGGACCCCTGTTGGAGCCATAGGTGGCAAGGCCGCGGACGGTGAGGGCGGCCTGGTCCTCACCGGGGGTGCCGTTGCTCTGTATGGCGGTGACACCGGCCAGTTTTCCTGCCAGCATATTGGTCACATCGGTGGTAGGGGCCTTCACTATGTCCCTGGAAGTCACCTGGGTTACGGAACCGATGACGAATTCCTTCTTCTGGGTGCCGTATCCCACGACCACCACTTCGTCGAGGAAAAGGTTGTCCTCCTTGAGGACTACCGTCATTCCGTCCTTAGCTGAGATTTCCTGGTCGGCATATCCTATGCAGGACACCACCAGGGTCGCGCCTTCGGGGACCGTTATGACGAAGGAACCGTCAATGCCGGTGTTGACGCCGTTGGAGGTGCCTTTCTGGAGGATGGCCGCGCCGGGCACCGTTTCGCCCTTGGCGTCGACCACAGTTCCTTTCACCTTCACGACGGCCTGCTCCGCCTGCGAGGGGGAAGCATAAGCATCGGCCTCTCCTGCTGCGGAAGCCGCACACAATACGGCAAACGCAACGGACAGGCCTGTCAGTCTTAAAGATTTCATAAATAGTATTGGTTATCAGCAGGTGCTTTGCTCACCTTACAATCTACAAAAATAAAACTTTTTAAGAATATATGCAATAGCAATATTTTTCAAAAAAAATTTGCAGATTCCCTTTTTATGCGTATCTTTGCAGTCCCAAAGTAGGAAATGCGGTTGTGGTGAAATGGTAGACACGCTACTTTGAGGGGGTAGTGGGCGATGGCCCATGGGAGTTCGAGTCTCCCCAACCGCACGAAAGACTGGCTGCTTCTGAAGAGGCGGCCAGTTTTAGTTTATCTAACGCGCTATGAAGAAAATCATCGTAATCCTGGCTCTTGTCGCCCTGCCCATGCTTAAGGCCGGGGCCTGCACCAACCTTATCGTCGGAAAGAACGCATCCACTGACGGAAGCGTCATCTGCACCTACAACTGCGACGGATTCGGCTTTGCCGCATCCCTGTCATATTCGCCTCCGGGAAGCCACGCTCCCGGCGAGATGATCGCCCTCCGCGGATGGGGGCCGGATGCGCAGGTGCACTATATCCCGCAGGCTCCATACACCTATTCGGTGGCAGGCCTTATGAACGAGAAGCAGGTGTCCATAGTGGAAACGACCTGGGACGGCCGGAAGGAGCTGCACAACCCCGAGGGATGGCTCGGCTACTTTACCCTTATGCAGCTTGCCCTGCAGAGGTCCGCTTCCGCCCGCGAGGCCATAGCTGTTATGCACCAACTGCTGCAGGAATATGGCTACTCCGACACTGGGGAATCCTTCGCCGTCTGCGACAAGGATGAAGCCTGGATTATGGAGATAATCGGCAAGGGTGAAGGCCGCAAGGGCGCGGTCTGGGTGGCTCTTCGCGTCCCGGACGACTGCGTCTGCGCATATGCCAACGCCAGCCGCATCCGCCAGTTCCCCAAGGCCCGCAAGGCCGACAAGAAGCTTGGCTTCTGCGTGGTCCCGGGAGTGTGTATGTACTCCTCCGACGTCATATCCTTCGCCCGCGAGATGGGCTATTACGACGGTCCGGACAAGGACTTCAGCTTCAGGGAGGCATATGGTCCCCTGGACTGGGGTGCAATCCGCTACTGCGAGGCCAGGGTCTGGAGCTTCTTCCGCCATCACTACGACACTGCCGTGATGGACTCCTACCTTCCTTTCCTCAACGGAGACCTCTCCGAGCACGACGCCCTGCCCCTGTGGATCAAGCCCAACGCCCCTGTGAGCTACCGCGACATCCAGAACGATATGCGCGACCATTATGAGGGGACCGCCCTCGATATGACGACTGACGCAAGTGCCGGTCCCTGGGCATCGCCCTACCGCAACCAGCCTGTGAACTTCGAGGCCTCCGACGGCACGAAGATGTTCCGCGAAAGGCCCATTGGCTGCCAGCAGAGCGGTATGACCATGGTCTGCAGGATGCGTTCCTGGCTGCCGGACGCCCTTGGCGGCATCAGCTATTTCAACCTGGACGACGCCTCGATGGTGGCATATGTCCCCGTCTACTGCGGCATCAACCGCATCCCGGAGCCTTTCCGCCGCGAGAACAACGACATTTCCGTCTTCAGCACCCGCAGTGCGTTCTGGATGTGCAACTTCGTGGCCAATATGGTCTACCCGCGATACAGCGCTATGATAGGCGACCTGCGCGAGGCCCAGACCGAGCTCGAGGACTACTATGAGGCCGACCAGGCGGAGGTCGAGAAGCACGCCGCCACCCTCACCGCAGGCGAGCTGTCCGACTTCCTCACCGTCAAGTCCATCTCCTACACCGACCGTATGATGAGACGCTGGGACAAGCTGGCCCGCCTGCTGATAGTCAAGCACAACGACCAGATTATGCGTCCCTCCAAGGACGGGGAGATAATCCCCGGCAGGCACACTTCCCCTGCCTATTCCCCCGCCTTCATCGACGCCGTAAAGGCCACCACCGGCGACCGCTACATCCGCAAGGAAGTCCGCTGACAGGCCCCGCAGCACAAGTTAAGCCGGTCCTTTACAGGGCCGGCTTAATTAGTTGATACCGTGCGGATTACTTTCCGAAGTAGCGCTGGAGGAGGCCATAGAAGCCGGCGCCGTGGCGGGCTTCGTCCTTGGCCATCTCGTGGACGGTGTCGTGAATGGCGTCATAGCCGAGCTTCTTGGCTTTGGTGGCGATGGCAAGCTTGCCTTCGCAGGCACCGGCCTCAGCCTGGTAGCGCTTCTCAAGGTTGGTCTTGGTGTCCCAGACGCATTCGCCCAGGAGTTCTGCGAACTTGGAGGCGTGCTCGGCCTCCTCGAATGCATACCTCTTGAACGCTTCGGCTATCTCGGGATAGCCTTCCCTTTCGGCCTGGCGGGACATTGCCAGATACATTCCGACCTCGCTGCATTCACCGTTGAAATGGTCGCGGAGGCCCTGCATAATCTCCTGGTCTTCGACAACGCCGTCACCTATATGATGCTCGCAGGCCCACTGGGGCTTGCCGCCATCTTCGACGATTTCGACGAACTTGCTACCGGGAACCTTGCACTGGGGGCAGCGCTCGGGCGGGGTGTCGCCCTCGTGGACATATCCGCATACGGGACATCTGAATTTCTTTGCCATAAAAAAGAGTAATTTAGAATTTTTCCAAAGATAGCAAAAAATTACAACAATCCTTCAGGTAGGACCATAATAATTTCAAGCGCATCGGGATCGGCGCTGACGATGAGGTCGTCGTGCAGGGGAAGCATCACTTCGCCGTCTTCGGTGTCGAGCCATATGCAGGGATTGCCGGGGATGTCCTCATAGTCGCGGACCGTGCCGACGGTGGCGCCGGTCGCGTCGAGAACCGTCCATCCGATGATGTCTTCCCCGTCCTCCTCCTCGGGGGCCTCGACATAGACGTCGCGGCCG
>CACZBP010000169.1 GCA_902779495.1 uncultured Bacteroidia bacterium | reverse complement strand
GACCAGTGGTTCGGCCTCATTTCCGCGATAACCACCATCCTCATCCTGATTTTCGCCGAGATAATCCCCAAGAGCATAGGCACTTCCCAGTGGAGGCACCTGCTGTGGCTCTCCAGGGTGATGAACGCCCTGATATATATCCTTTTCCCCATCGACATCCTCATCGAATGGCTCAGCAAGAAGATTGGCCCCGATGACGACGACCAGACCGTCAGCCGCGAGGAAGTCTCCGCGATGGCCAACATAGGGGAGGAGGAAGGCGTCTTCGACAAGAGTGAGAACAAGGTCATCCAGAATATCATAAAGCTCGACGAAATCAAGGCCTATGACATTATGACCCCCCGTGTGGTGGCGGCCATAGCCCCGGAGTCGATGACCCTCAAGTCCTTCTACAAGAACCGCTCCCTGTCCCACAACTCCAGGATTCCCATCTATGCAGAGTCCCCCGAGAACATAACAGGATATGTCCTGCGCTCCACGGTGCTTGAGAACCTTGCGGAAGACAAGTTCGGAATGACCCTCGGCGACCTCAAGAGGGACATAATCGCCTTCAACGAGGACGTCTCCGTGGGCGACATCTGGCAGGAGCTGCTCCGCAGCAAGGACCAGATATCCATAGTGATAGATGAATATGGATGCTTCCAGGGAATAGTGACCCTGGAGGATATTATAGAAACCGTCCTGGGAATGGAAATAATAGACGAGAATGACACCGTGACCGATATGCAGCAGTATGCAAGGGAAAGGTGGCAGAGGCGTCAGAAGCAGTACAAGCAGATAATCCTCCCGGACGACACTGATAACCAATAACAATCAATGAACTACCAACTGAAAGCCTGCACTGCGTTGTTCGCACTGGCCCTGGCCGGCTGCGGCCTTCTGGAGCAGAACAACGTCGTGTTCACCCTGAACACCCCTTCGGCTGTGGAAGTCTCGGCGGCGACCCAGGACGTGGCCATCAAGCTGTCCTGTGACCGTATGTGGAACACCTCCCTCGCCGGCGGCCGCTGGGTCAGGGTCCTGCGTGAAGACCTCGCCGAAGACAACGTGAGCGGCACCGTAACCGTCCGCGTAGACTACAACCCCGACGAAAAGGCCCGCAAGGACACTGTCATCTTCACCTGCATGGACCGCACTTTCCAGGTGGAAATCCTCCAGAAGGAGAGGTCCTCCTTCCTTCCCCAGACCTCCGTCGTGTTCGGCGACAAGGACGCTGTGGAATTCTCCTTCACTGCCGTCGACACCTGGAAAATAGCCTCCATCGAGGGCCTCTGGTTCGATATCGAGCCCAACGAAGGCCAGGCGGGAGAGGCCAAGGTCACTTTCAAAGTCACTGAGAATAACGGATTTATCATTGACAGGACGGGAACTGCCGCCCTTGTCAGCGGCCACGACAGGATTTCAATCCCCGTCAGCCAGAAAGTGGACCGTTTCATGGGCGAGACCGAATATGGCATCTATTATCCCGATGGCAGGAAAGCGGTCTATTATCCTTTCACGGACCAGATTGCCCGCAGGTATAACGACACCTATGTCTCCTTCAGGATAATGACCCCCTCCACCGGGGCAGTCACTTCCTTCTCGGGATTCAGCACGGACAGCAGGGAAGGCGATTCGCTTCGTCTGTCGGTGCGGGGCGTCGCGGAGCTCAGCTACGACGTGACGGTCCTTGCCATAAAGGGCGACACCGTCTGGCTCAAGGCCGCCGACGGCACCGGTTTCATAATCAAGATGTAGCAGGCAATGAAAAGATTATCAGCAATATACATATTCCTCCTGGTCTGCCTGTCGGCTATGGCCATCCCCGCCAAGCGCGGCCCGATAGTCTACACCCAGCCCGACGGCAGCAAGATTACGATAATGCTTCGCGGAGACGAATTCTCCCACAGTGCAGTGGATATGCAGGGAAACCCCCTGACGCTCGACGAGCGGGGCTTCTATGTGCGCAGTTCATCCTCTGCTTCCGTCAAAGCCAGGAAGAGCCGCGCCAAGGCCGAGTCCAGGCGTAAATCCCTGCGTGCGAAGAGAGCCAATAACAATTTCGGTGAAAAGAAGGTCCTCGTGCTCCTGGTGAACTTCTCCAACAAGTCCTTCAAGACCAATAATGCACAGCAGGCTTTCCACAACCTGCTCAACCAGGAAGGCTATTCCGTCAATGGCGGCACCGGCTCCGTGAGGGATTTCTACCTGGACAATTCCCACGGGCAGTTCAGGCCGGTATTCGATGTCTACGGACCCTATGACGCCCCCCAGTCATCTTCCTATTATGGAGGGTCCTCCGGTACCGATCACTCCGAAGAGTGCCTCTATGACGTCTGCGTCAAGAACAATGCCGACATAGATTTCTCCCAGTACGACAATGACAAGGACGGTGTGGTGGATATGATCCTCTACTATTTCGCCGGCTACGACATGGCTCAGGGAGCGTCCGGCACCATATGGTCCCATCAGTATTCCGTCCAGGACACGGACTACTCCGACAAGGAATTCGACGGAGTAAAGCTTGGCAACTATTTCTGCACGTCCGAGCTCAACGGCACCTCGGGAACCACGATGTGTTCGATCGGAACCACCTGCCACGAATTCGCGCACTCGCTCGGCCTGCCGGATTTCTATGACACGGATTATGAAAAGAACGGTGAAAGCACCGCCTTGTCCTATTTCTCCATTATGGATTCGGGAGGATACCTTGATGACGGCCACACCCCGCCCTACTTCAACATTGAGGAAAGGATAATGCTGGGCTGGCTTGATGCAAAAGATGCCTTGAGGCCTATTTCAACCCCCGGCCCAATGACGATAGACCCCGTCTACAACGACGTTGCCTACTACACAACCACCTCAATGGACGGAGAATATTTCATATATGAATGCCGTGACGAGACCGGCTGGGACTCGAATCTCCCCGGCGGTATGCTGGTCTATCACGCCGACAAATCCTCAAGGAAGGTAAAGATATATATCCAGAATGAATCCGGATCGTATGTTTCAAAGACTCTTGCCGCCTCCGAGCTATGGAGCAATTGGGATGAGACCAATGCAATCAATGAAAACAGCTCCCATCCCTGTTTCTATGTGGTTCCTGCGGCAAAGCAGACCAGTCTTACTTTTTCAATAAGTTCCTGGAGTGACCTTCAAAAAGTAGTTTTCCCGGGAAGCTCAAAAGTGGCGACATACAACGCCAAGGATTGGAACGGTGCACTCTCTGCCGTGACCCTGAAGAATATAGCATTTTCCGGGGGGAAGGTCTCCTTCGACGTCAGCATTGAAGGGGATATATCCGAAGACCCTTCCGATGAGCCGTCCGAAGACCCCAGCGTGGAGCCAGGGCCTAAAGATCCCGACATCGGCTATAATTATATAGTGGTAGACGACGAAGAGTTCGCCGGGGATGTGCTCGTTCTGACCCAGAATGAACAGAGCTTCTTCCTGAGGGTCCGGCTGACCGGCAGGACGGCGGCAAGCAGCATCGAATGGTTTGCCGACGGCAAAGCCTTTGACCAGGTCGACGCAAGGAAAGTGGCCGTGCTGAAGACAGGCTCCCACACGGTTATGGCTAAAGTGACCTTCTCCGACGGCACCTATGAGATTATAGAACAGGAGTTTAAGGTTGAATGAGAGGAAGCTCGCCCCGGGGGATGAAATCTCCGGGAAGCGG
>CACZBP010000168.1 GCA_902779495.1 uncultured Bacteroidia bacterium | reverse complement strand
TGGGAGTCGGAAAACAACAAGGCCGTCTACGAACGTGACTAAGACCTACGCAATAAACGAAATATTCCGTTCCATCCAGGGCGAAGGCTTCTGGAGCGGCACTCCTATGGTCTTCGTCCGCTTCTCCGGCTGCAACCTCGACTGCCCGTTCTGCGACACTGACTTTGCGGATTTCACCAGGATGAGCGCCGAGGCTATATTGGAGCAGGTCACATCGCTCTCCGGCGGCTGCGACACAGTGTGCGTCACAGGAGGCGAACCGACCCTCCAGCTGGATGAAACCCTTGTCGATGCTTTCCACAAAGCCGGCTTCAAGGTGCATATCGAGACCAATGGGACACGCCCCGTGGCCCCCGGCGTGGATTGGATAACCTTCAGTCCTAAAAGCGATTTCGTGAGCGGCGCCACCCCGGTCCTTCAGCACGCAGATGAGCTGAAACTGGTCTATAATGAGAATAATCCTGCCCGCTGGGCCTCTTTCCCGGCGGACCACTTTTTCCTTCAGCCCTGTTCGGGTGAGAATATGGTCGAGACGGCCTCCTACGTCTCGGGCCATCCGAAGTGGAGGCTCAGCTTGCAGATTCACAAGCTGCTGGGAATCAGGTAAATAAGCCTATTTAAGGAACTCCGTTATTCCCTGGACGGCGGTCTTTGCAGACTGGACCGCCTGGACGACCGTCTTGGGGCCGAGAAGGAAGTCCCCGGCGAGGAAGACATCCGGGAACGAGGTCTGGCCCACGCCGTTGACCTTCACCCAGCCGCCTTCGTCGAGCTCGGGCTCGAGGCCGCCGAACAGCGAATAGTCAACCTTCTCGCTCACGGCCACTATCATATTGTCGAACTCCACCTCGTGGTCGGTCCCGTCAAGGATGCGGGTCACAAGGGTGCCGTCCGGGGTCGTGACATTCTCGCAGTTACGCACAATGGCAATGCTGCGGCCGCCCTTAACCTTCACTTCCACAGGCACTTGCAGGGTCTGGAAAGCGACTCCGTCCTCCTTGGCCTCCTCCACTTCGCGGGTGTTGGCAGGCATATTGGCGAAGGTCTTGCGGTAGAAGACCGTCGTGTCGCAGCCCTGCCTTACGGCGGTGCGGCTGGCATCCATCGCGACGTTTCCGCCGCCCACTACGATGACCTTCCCGGACAGTCTGAAACGCTCGGGGTGTTCGAGATATGCAAGGGCTGAAATCACGGAAGGGGAGTCCTCTCCGGGGATGCGCATCTTGCGGGCGAGGCCGGCTCCGGTGGCGATGAGCACCGCATCGGCCGTGCCGCGCACGTCTTCGAGCGTCACCTTGCAGGAGGGGATGAACTCCACGCCGCAATCCAGCAGGATGCGCTCGAGATGGTCGATATGCACCCTGTCAAGACGGAATTCGGGAATGCCGTAGCGCAGCACTCCGCCTATCCTCTCGTGTTCGTCATACATTCTCACGGCCACTCCGGCCTTGCGCAGGAAAACGGCGGCGGCGATGCCGGCGGGACCTGCTCCTATTATTGCCACGGTCTTTCCTGTGGGCTCGCCGGGGATGACGCGCACGGTGGACAGATACGGCACGGAGATCTCGTTTTCTATCTCATACCAGCGCACGGGAATCTTCTTGGCGTTCAGCACGCAGTGGCCGTAGCAGAGACGGTCCCAGTCGCACACCTGGCAGGTGATTCCGGAAAGGGGATTGTTCTCGAAAAGCAGCGTGGCGGCTTCTTCCAAGCGGCCCTCGCGGTAGAGTTTCATAGCGGCGGGGACATCGGTGTGCACGGGGCAGGCTGCGCTGCAGCGGGCGTTCTTGCACAGGAGGCATCTTGATGCTTCAGGGTTCATGGCAATATATCTTGAAGGAGACTGAATGTGGTTATTTTCAAAAGGTTGGGATGCTCATATTCCTCCATCACCTCGTGCTCCCACAGAAGGTGGTAGGGGATGTGGACGGCGTATCCGCCAAGCTCCAGCACCGGGGCGATGTCGGACTTGAAGGAGTTGCCCACCATCAGGAACTCTGACGGGGATATGCCGTATTTTGAGAATATGGCGTTATATTCGCGGACGGTCTTGGCAGAGACTATGTCGATGAAATCGAAGTATTTCCCCAGACCCGAGCGTTCTATCTTGAGCTCCTGCTCGAGTGGGTCGCCCTTGGTCAGCAGGACGGTCTTGTAACGGGCAGAGCGGCTGATCTTTGAAAGCGTTTCCTCTACGCCGGGAAGGGGAGTTGCCGGGTTGCGCAGGAGCTCGCGGGCTATGTCCAGGATACGGCCGGTATGCGCGGCGGTGAGGCGGTCGCCCCCGACCTTCAAGGCCGTCTGAATCAGGGACATAAAGAAGGCCTTGGTGCCATAGCCGAGCTCGGCCATATTGGCCGTCTCTATCTCATAGAGGGCGGCGGAGAGTTCTTCGCGCGAGCCGAAAGGGGCGAGGACCGAAGCCCAGTCGCTCTCAGCCTTGCGATAATGCATCTGGTTGTCCCACAGGGTGTCGTCGGCGTCGAAGGCCACCACCCGGCAGGCCCTAAAAGAGGAGAGTAATGCCTGCATTGATCTGGTTCCTCCTTACGAAGCCGTCCTGGGCTTTCTTGTAGCGGTTGAATACGCCGTAGGTGTATCCTCCCCGCACCATTACGAACGAACTTATCCTGATGCCGACTCCGGCCTCTGCGGCCAGGTCGAAGCGCTTCATATCCGGGCTCGTGGAAAGGGATGGTACGGCCATCGCGTGTTCCTCATCCGTCACGCCTTTGCGGCCGTCTATCCCGGAGTAGTAGTCGTGCTGGACGAGTCCGGTGCCGCTTGTCGTCCTGAAACTCAGCACGTTGACTCCTGATATGGCAGCGGAGCCGACGCCTCCAAACCATAGCTGGAAGCCGAAGCCCTGAGAGATGGGGATGTCAATGATGAAGTGCATCGGGATGCGGATGTGCTGCTCGCGGGTGTAGCGCTCGGCTGCGCGGTCGTTCAGGACGAAGGGCTCTTCGGAACGGTTCAGCCACAGATAGCCTCCTCCGAGGTTCACGCCGAGGAACTTGTTGAAGGCAAAGTGCCACATAAGGTCGCCCTGGAAACCGCTGAAGCCGCCCTGCGCCGCGCTCTTGGTGTCATACAGCGAAGAGTTGACGAAATATGCCGAAACCACGGGCTGCGCCGCCGCCGGCCGGACGGCCAGTGCCAGTAACAGGACCAATATGATGCGTGCAGTCTTCATCAATCTACAAAGATAAGTATTTTTTGCAGGTGGTGCAAATCCTATTCAGTGACCTATTCTGGCGAAGAACCGTGGGTGAACGGTATCATCCGTCCCGAAAGGCGCAATGCGACTGCGCAGAAATGTCACGTTTTGGGCAGGGGAAGCGATTTTTTCGGCTCGACTGCGCAGAAATGTCACGTTTTGGGCAGGGGATGCGATTTTTTCGGCTCGACTGCGCAGAAATGCCACGTTTTGGGCAGAGGAAGCGATTTTTTCGGCTCGACTTCGCAGAAATGCCACGTTTCGGGCAGAGGAAGCGATTTTTTCGGCTTGACTGCGCAGAATCAGCCATTTTTGGGCACCGGAGGTGGCTGCGGTGAGGAGGAGGACGGAAGGACAGCTTCCGAGAATGGGCGGCACCGGGCACTTGACCTCAAAACTCGACGGGCTGCGCCCGTAAACTCGAGTCCGGCTGTCGGTCATCCTGCTGACGCAGGACCGTGCCC
>CACZBP010000167.1 GCA_902779495.1 uncultured Bacteroidia bacterium | reverse complement strand
AACCCAGGTCGGAGGTGCCCACACCGAGGCATAACTTCTTGAGGCCCAGCTTTTTGAGCCATTCACCCGTGAAGTCATAAGTAACCTGGAGATTGGAGAAGTAGAGCTCGTTGCGCTTTTCGATGAAGCGCTGGGAGTTGACCGTCTCGGAGCGGGCCGAGATCGCGAGGTAGCGCACCAGGTCGCCGGGGGCTTTCCAGCGGTCGGTATATGCCCTGGCGTCGATGTTCTTCCTGGGGTTGACGTCTTCGACCTTGCCCTGGAGGGTGGAGTTGTAGAAGTCGGAACCGAAGGTGTAGGACGTGGTGAGGGTTATGGTCAGGCCCTTGATTCTCACCGTGTTGATTATGGAGCCGGTGAGGATGGGGTTGGAGTTGCCCACCGCCACGCGGTCGTCGGGGTCGTAGGTGAAGGTGTATTCGCCGCTCTTCTTGATGAATATCTCCTTGCCGGTGGCGGGGTCGATTCCGGCCGAGCGGACGGCATATATGTCAAACTGCGAGCCGCCTTCGGTAAAGAGGAGCTTCGGGGTGATGGTGTCGCTTTCGGATATGCCCACGGCCGTGGCGGAGGTGCCTTTCAGCACGGAGGAGATGTTGTTGATCCTGTCCATCACGTGGCCGCCGGTGACGGTTATGTTCCAGAAGAAGTCCTTCTTGCGGATGATCTGGCCGGAGGCGGAGAAGTCGAAACCGCGGTTGTTGATCTGGCCGAAGTTCACATACATACTCGACACACCCACCGAAGGGGGCAGGTTGATGGGCATCAGCAGGTCGAAGGTGGTGTTGTTGTAGTAGTCGAACGAGAGGTTGAAGCGGCTGTCCATGAAGGCGGCCGTTATGCCCACGTTGTTGCCCCATTTCTTCTGCCACTTGAGGTCCGGGTTGCCCATGCTGACCGGGACGGCACCGATGCCGGTATGATATTGATAATCAGACTTGTAGGCATATGTCGTCTGGGCCTGGTAGTAGTCGAAGGAGACGCTGCCGGTGTAGCCCGTGGAATAGCGCACCGTCAGGGTGTTCAGCCATTCCACGTCCTTGAGCCAGGACTCGTTGTGGAGGTGCCAGCCTATACCCGCGGACCACAGGGGCGCAAAACGGTTGGCCGCGCCGAAGCGGGAGGAGCCGGAGGTGCGGAAGGAGCCGTCGGCGAAGTAGCGGTTGCGGAAGCTGAGGTTGGTGTTGACGAAGAAGCCAATTTCCGTGGCTATCCTGTCGGTGCCGGTGGGACGGCCGCTGGGCGGATATCCCATCGCGAAGGATATGTCGCTGAGGTTGTCCTTCAGGAAGCCCTGGCCTATGCCCCTGGCGCTCTGGCTGTGGGTATATTTTATGTTGCTTCCGGCACTGATACGCATCATCGAGCCTTTGCGGCCGAGGGACTTGCCGTAGTTGAGGACCACCTTGCCGTCGTAGGAGCGGCCCTGGCGGGAGGTGAAGGTGTACTGGCCCTTGCGGGTGACGTCGGTGTTGCCTTCATACTGGGCGGCGTCCGGGGAGATGTAGTCGTCGGAGGAGCCCCAGCTGAAGTTCATATTGCCCTGGGCCGTCATATACAGCTCCTTTGTTATGTTCCAGCGGCCCTGCAGGGAGTTCACCATAGTCTGGTTGCCGTTGCTGGAGAAACTCGACAGGGTGGCGTCATACAGGGGGTTGGCCATCTTGTCGGAGGAGGTGTCGTAGGGGTTGAAATAGTAGTTGCGGATATACTCCCCGTTTTCGTCATATACCGTCTCGTAGGGGTTCAGGGCGACATAGTCCGAGAAATCGCCGTAAGGGGATGATTTCGAGGAGTTTATGCTGATATTCGTCTTGTAGGTGACGGTGAGTTTGTCGCGCAGATGATAGCCCACCTGGAAGCCTATTCCGAACTTGCGGCGGTTGTCGCCTTTCATTACGCCGTAGTTGTCCGAGAGGCTCATCGTGGCGCGGTAGTCCGTGTTGGAGCCGCGGGCGCTGAAGGACAGGGAGTGGGTGTGGCTGAAGGGGATGCGAAGCGGGGCGTGGATCCAGTCGGTGTCCACTCCGCGGCGCACGTTCCTGAGCTTGTAGTCATAGGCCTGGTCCATCGAGCCGTCGGAGGTCTCATACAGGCCCGCAAGGCGCTCGAACTCAAGCTTTTGCGCGGCGTTGGCGAGGTTATATGAGCTCAGGTCCGGGATGCTGAAGTTGGGGACGAAGTTGTAGCTCAGACGGACCTTGGCGTCTTCGACGGCCTTGCGCTCGACGACTATGACGCCGTTGGCGCCTTTTTCGCCGTAGAGGATGGTGGCGGAGGCGTCCTTAAGGACGTCGATGCGTTCGATGTCGAATATGTCCAGGTCGTAGAGTTCCTCCATCGATATTTCCACGCCGTCGAGGACTATCAGGGGATTGTTCACTCCTTCTTCGCTCTCGTTGGTAACCAGCGAGTTGGCGCCTCGGATGAGGATGGAGGGGATGGCGTTGGGGTTGGAGCCCTGGGCGTTGTTCTGGACTATCACCATACCGGGGGTGGCGGCCGCGATGCCGGCGATGAGGTTCGTCGGAGAGGCGGCGATCAGTTCTTCACCACGGATGACGGTCGCCACGCCGGTGAAGGACTCCTTGGGCTGGGCATAGAAGCCGTTCACTATGACTTCGTCAAGGGTCTGGTCATATTTGAGGGAGACGTTCAGGGGGCCGGAGCCGTGGATGGTTATCTCCTTGACTTCCATCGAGACGAAGTTATACACCAGGACCCTCTGCTTTTCGCCTTCCTTNNNNCGCTGGCGCCGGGAAGGGGTTCGCCCAGCTCGTCCGTGATGGTGCCGGTCACGGTGATCCTGCCCGGCGGCTGGGCCCGGAGGACCGTCCCTGCCAGCAGGAGGACTAACGCTATGACTAACTTACTTTTCATTGAGGGCTGTATCAATATTGAACAGAAGTGCTTGATAGTGAGCTTTTTCCTCCTTCGAACCGCTAGCCGCAGCTCCCTTCAGGAGCTTCTGCAGGCGGAGCAGTTCACCGTGGAAGAGTTCCTTGGAGTTGTCCACGGTGCGGAGATTGAGGCGGTACTGCATATTGTATCCCGCAGGGCCGAATTCTTCCAGCATCTTCGAGGCTACATAGCCGCGGCCGTTCTGTTCATCGAGGTCGCGAAGAAGGTCGGCATATTTCTCCACGAGGCCGGTGCGGTCAAGGCCGAAGGATATCATCTCGTCCACGGAGGGCATCCAGGCGCTGGAGGAACTCACTTTCACCAGCTGGGATTTCTTGGTCACGATGCCGGTGAGATAGGTCACGTGGAGGCTTTGGAGGATGCGGTCGGCGTCTGTCATCTTGCGATGGCTTATAGCGCTGTCCCATATGAGTTTATACAGGTCGTCGCACCAGTCCTGGAGGGTGTAGGCCTCCTGCGGGGAGTCGGCTATGCGGGAGCTGAGGAGGACCTTCTGGGAGGTCTCGAAGAGCTCGAGGGCTGTGTAGTACTGGAAGATGGTGTGGAGCTCAAGGCGGAGGGAGAACTTGTCGGTGAGTTCGCGGTTCTCTATCCAGTCGCAGGTCTTGAGCTGGTTCACCACCCATTCCAGGGATTCTTTCTGTCGCTTTTTGTCTATGGCCTTGGCTGTGCGGCCCTGGGTGCCGGGCTTGACGGCATCCAGGCGCACGCCGCCTATGTTCGCCATCACGTGGGAGAGGTAGCGGTTGTACTGCTTGGCGAGGGCTTCGTAGCGATATTCGCGAAGCGTCGCGTCGGGATCCATATCGTTGTCCATCCACTCGTCGAAGTGCCGGAGGATATACTTGAGGTTTTCCACGCCGTAGGTCGCGCTCTTCACCGGGTCGTCGCCGAGGTCTTCCTCTATGGCGGTGGGGTCATAGCGGACCTGGACCTGCTGGCGGCCATAGCGATAGAGGGGATCGCCGGCCTTTTCGTCCACCCATTTCGTTACGACCTTGGAATCTTCCCTGGCGTTAGTAGCCTCTATCACAGGGCGATAGGCGAATTCCACCAGCCAGTAGTCGTAGGGGCCGAGGAAGGGAGGGGTGAGGCCTGCGGCGGTGTCGCCGGGCTTGGCGATGTAGTTGAAGCGGGCATAGTCCATTATGGACGGGGTGGTGCCATTGGCTTTCGAGAATTCCGCGTTGCGGAGCTTCTCGGTGGGATAGGCGCTCGAGGCGGCCATATTGTGCATAAAGCCAAGGGTGTGACCGACTTCGTGGGCTATGACATATTCTAGTGATTCCTCAAAAACGTCCTGTGGGAGGCGGCGGCTGCGGACCCTCGGATCCACCTGGGCGGTCTGGACGAAGCGCCAGTCGTTGATGACCTTGAGGATGTCGTTGTAGACTATGACCGAGGCGTTGTAGATTTCTCCAGATATGGGGTCGCACCACGAGGGGCCCATCGCGTTTGCTATCTGGGCCGGGACGTAGCGGATGCAGGAGTATTTGAGGTTGTCGGGGTCGAAGGAGGGGTCGTCCTGGGGGAAGTCGCGCACCTGTATGACGTTCTTCAGGCCTATCTTTTCGAAGGCCTTGTTCCAGCGGAGGGCGCCCCTGCGGATGGGCTCGCGCCAGGCCTGGGGGAAGGCGTCGTCGAGGTAGTAGACTATGGGCTTGACGGGCTCGACAAGCTCGCCGCGCTGCCAGGCCGCCGTGTCGGAAGGCTGTATGTTCCAGCGCTTTACGACGGAGTAGCGGGTGATCTTGTCGTCGGAGTCAAGGTCGGCCCTGGTGCACAGGAAGGTGCCTACGCGGGTGTCCGAAAGGCGGGGGCGCATCTTCTTTTCGGGGATGAGCATCACCGTGCGGGTCACGTCCACCGAGAAGGGTTCCTTGTTCTTCAGGGCGATTAGCTTCATCATATCGGCGGTCACCGTGTAGGAGAAGGTGGCCTTGATGGTGACGTTGTCCTTGAAGGCTTTGATCTGCCCGAGGGAGAAGCCGCTGGGGTTGTAGGTCGCCTGGATGTTGATGCCGCCCGAGGAGCCCGAGGTTATCGGGGCGAGGGGGGCATAGTTCGCCGCAAACAGGTTGGACACGTCGAACACTACCGCGGAAGAGTCTGCGTTGTAGCTGTGGATCTTGTAGGAACCGAGGATGGCATCGCGCGAGTTGCGCTTCCAGGCCGTCACGAGGGCTTCGTCCTCGGGGTTGAAGTCCAGGGGCATCGTCATATCACAGAGATAGACCGTGCTGTCGGCATATACGAACTTCACGTGGATCGGGGCCGTGGGCTTGTAGCCTATCGAGGCGAGGTCCGGGGCGCTGGAGCCGGTGATGGTCGATGCCAGGAGCACTTCCCTGCCGAAATATTCCTTCTTCATCTCGGCATATATCTTCCCCTTGGTCTTGTGCAAGGCCATGAAGCCACCTTCCGCCCTGGCACTCACGCAGTTACGGTCCTTGACGAAGGCCCTCTCATACTTCGACACCTTCTTGACGGCCGCGGTATCCTTCCCCGCCGCGGCATCCTTGCCGTTCTTGCCGCCCTTGCCCTTCTTCGCCTTCTTTGCCTTGGCGTCTTTTTTTGCCTGCGCGGCCTTCTTTGTCGTCTGCGCGGCCTTCTTGTCCTTCGTCACCTGGGCAGGCTCTTCTGCCGTCTCGGCGGGCTTCCTGTCCTTCGTTGCCTGTGCGTCTTTGTTTGCCGGGACGGCCTTCCTGCCCTTCGTTGCCTGGACGTCTTTGTTTGCCGGGACGGCCTTCCTGTCCTTCGTCGCCTGAACGGCCTCATCCTTTGTCCCGAAAAGCTCCTTCGACGACTCCGCCGCCACGGCAGCCTCCGTCGAGGCAGCCCCCGCCGGGATGGCAAGCATCACTGCCGCAACCAGCCCGATCACTGTAAAACTCAGTCTCTTCATTATCATTTTTTAACTTGATTCTAACCCCTGCAAGATACGAAGAATAATTGACAATCCCAACACACCATCCCAAACAACCACACCCTCCCTCCCCTCACCCTCCTCGGGCACCTCAATCCGTCCTCCTCTCTCCATCCCCAATTTCCCACCGTGGTCCATCTCACCTCTCTTCATCATCCACCTCGACCAATCCTCCATCGTATCCATTGCCATTCTCACCCACCTAGCAACCTCCATAACTCTATTCCCCCTCTCACCACCTCATTCTCCTCTTCATTCACCTCCCTATTCATCACCCCATTCACCACCACGTCCGTCCATCTCCATTCCCTCTCTCTTCACCCTCCCGCACACTCACTCTATACGCCATTTCCTCCGCCCCTAGTCCCCGCGAAGACCCAAAACGCCAGTTTCCGGTCCTAGCGAGTTACCCGAGTGCGTCCCGAGGACCAAGAAACGCAGTTTCCGGTCCTGGTGGCCATCATGGGCAGATGAGCGAACAAAAAGGGTTCTTCGTCAATTTTCGTGCACATATTTTTTTGAGTAGAGGATGATTTTGATTAGTAAGAGATCATCCTTTGCTCTTCCATACATGGACCTCTTGAC
>CACZBP010000166.1 GCA_902779495.1 uncultured Bacteroidia bacterium | reverse complement strand
CCCACGAAGATGCAATATATGCTGGGCCTGTCGAACTACTACTGGCCCATCTTCGAGGAAATCCTGAGCAAGTATGACATGCCCCAGGAACTGAAGTATATGGCCATCATCGAGTCCGCCCTGAACCCCACCGCAACCTCCCGCGTGGGAGCCCGCGGAATGTGGCAGTTTATGTACAAGGCGGCAAGGGCTTATGGCCTGAAAATCAATTCCTTCGTGGATGAGCGCCTGGACCCGGTGAAGTCCGCCGACGCGGCCGCCCGCTATATGCGTGACGCCTACCGCATCTTCGGCGACTGGAACCTTGCGATCTCCTCCTACAACTGCGGCCCCGGCAATGTGAACAAGGCCATCAAGCGCAGCGGCAGCCGCGCCTTCTGGGACCTGTATGAATACCTCCCCCGCGAGACCCGCGGCTATGTGCCCGCCTTCGTCGGAGCGATGTATGCCTTCACCTACTACAAGGAGCACGGCCTCACCCCGGCAGCAGTGGAGCTGCCTTCCATAGTGGACACGTTCCAGATCCGCAAGATGCTGCATTTCAAGCAGATAAACGAGGTTGTCGGAGTGCCCCTGCAGACCATCCGGGACCTCAATCCGCAGTATGTCCACGACATAATCCCCGGCGACGAGGACTATATCCTCCGACTCCCCTACCAGTACACCGCAGCCTTCATCGAGAACGAAGACTCGGTCTACACCTACAAGGCCTCTGAGCTGTTCAACCCCACCGTCATCCAGAACATCAAGGATGCCGGCAGCGAGGAAGCCAGCAGGGTCGTCTACAAGGTCAAGAGCGGAGACTACCTCGGCCGCATCGCCTCCCGCTACCACGTCTCGGTCAGCGACATCAAGAAGTGGAACCACTTAAGGAACAACAACTTGCGCATCGGCCAGAAGCTTGTCATCTACAACCGTGGCTACAATCCGCCCGCACAGAAGACATCCTCCTCATCCGAGCCCAAGTCCACCGTGAGCGACAAGACCCCGACCGCCGGCACCTACACCGTCAAGGAAGGCGACACCCTCTACGACATAGCGAAGAAATACCCTGGCGTGAGCGCCCAGGACATTATGAAGCACAACGGCCTCAAGTCGGCTTCCATCCGTCCCGGAATGAAGCTCAAGATTCCTTCCGGCTCCTAGAAGTCCCACACAGCCTGGAGCTTCGCCTCAGCCTTAGTGACCGCCTTTGCAGTGTTGACCGCAAGGGCGGTCCGCGCATATATCTTCAGCCTGTTTTTCAGTAACTTGCAGCTTCCGGTCAGGGCCAGGGCAAAGCCGCGGCCGTAGTAGGCCGGGACGTTGAAACTGCCGGGGGCGTCGCGCTCGTAGCTGTAGAGCCGGTCGTCCCAGTTGTCCGCCCTGAAGAGGGTAAGACGCAGCCAGAGGGCGAGCTTTTCCACCTTGAACCCCTGCTCGGCATAGGCCAGGAACCCCGCCCCCTTGGAGAACACCGCATTGGCACGCACATTAGTCAGCCAGCGGCCATAGTCCAGGGCGAGGTCTGCCCGAACGTCGGTGCGGTTCAGCGGCGCATAGTTCCGAAGGCGCTCCGCGATTCTTATTTTCAGCGTAATGTGCTCTCCCAGAGGTTGGTTCCCCGCAAGGACAGCCTTCAGGCCGCGCTTCGGGGCGGACAGCTTGGTGAAGGCGTCCGCGGTGAGTGACCAGTCCTTCCACCTGGCTCCGAGCGACACTCCGGCCTCATCCTTCACCTTCGTGGAGGAGCGCACCGCGCCGGCGTGCGAGACGTCGTAAGCGGCTGAGTAGTAGCGTCCAAGGGCAGAAAGGGAGAAAGCCCCGGCAGGGAACATCACGCCAGCCACCGCGGCAGGAGACTTGTTCCGGAAGTCAAAGGCGGCCTCGGCGAAAATGTCCACTCCCCGGATGCAATAGCGGCCGTCCGCCGAAACGGCCTCCGGGCAGGCGCTCACCCCGCACTGTCCATAGCGGGAATACCAGCTCAGATTGGCCGCGGGCATTACCGCCGACGGCGAACCCCGCAGGCGCGGAACATCGGCGCAGACCGTCAGGATAAGGGGGCCGAGGCAGAAGTCGGCAGCAGCTCCGCGCAGCGCCGTCCCGTTCCAGGACCAGGCAGGGGCAAGGCCGGAAGGCCTGCGGGCAAAAGATTCCGGGGTGGAGACACCGCTGAAGGAAAAACTGCTCCACAGCACCAGCCCCTGCCCGAAACGGACGTGGAAATCACCCGCTATGGCCTTCCCGAGCCATATACGTCCCTCCCACCGGAGATATCCACCCCCGGCAAGGCCTCCGGCGGAGGGCCTGTTCAAAGCCCCGGCCCCCTCGAAGCGGCCGGCTCCGATGCGGTACTTCACGCCGGCGTTCCAGCCAGTCGAAGCCACGGCTCCCCGCACGACCAGCCTCTGCCTCACCGCGGAATCCGGCGGGTGCCCCACGGCGGACGCGGAGCGCAGGGACACGAAGGGCCTCAGCGCTTCGGCAAGGGAGGCGTCAAACCCGTCCACGAGGGTAAGCTCCGTGAAGGACAGGATGTCGCCCTGAGTGGCGCGGTAGTCAAGGATGGAGGCCACCTGGAAAGGCGTGAAGAGTCCGCTCGAGACAAGGGCTCCCCTACCGCTGAGGTTAAGGCACAGCGGGGACGCACTAAGGGCATCGAAGCGCTCCAGCACCCGCTCGTCCAGGGCCTCGGCGTCGGTCTCCCCCGTGAGGGTGAGAATCTGGGAGAGGAAGTCCTGGGCCGGCAGCGACGCGCAGGCCAGAAGGCAGGGCAATATGCACAAAAATCGTCTCATCGGGAGCAAATATAATGGCGAAAGTGTTGTTTTTATAGGGCGTTGTTCAAACTTTTCACGATTCTTATCCGAGGTAAGATTTATTTCACTATCTTTGTATATTAAAACCACACTATGGAAAAGATAACACTGGGTGACAAATCATTCGTCCCCTACATCGCTTACACAAGGATCAACGATGCCATCGACAATGTGGCCGCAAAACTCAATGCGGACTTCAAGTACAGCGACCAGCAGCCGGTCCTTCTTTGCATCCTCAGCGGAGCGATAATGTTCTGCTCGGAGCTGATGAAACGCCTCGAGTTCAACTGCACCCTCGCCACCCTGAAGGTCTCCTCCTACAGCGGCACCCAGTCCACCGGAATCGTGCGTGCCGTAACCCCCATCCCCACCGATCTCCAGGGCAAGACCGTCATCATAGTGGAGGACATAGTGGACTCCGGCAGGACGGTCAACGCCGTCACGAAGATGATAGAGGATGCCGGCGCGGCCAAGGTTCTTGTGTGCACGATGCTCCTTAAGCCGGAAGTCTACAAGAATCCCGAGAAGCCTGCCTATGTGGGCCTGGAGATAGGCGACCGTTTCATAGTCGGTTTCGGCCTGGACTACAATGAGCTCGGCCGCAACCTCAAGGATATTTACGTACTCGAATAAGATATGAAATACTACATCCTGTTCGGTCCTCCCGGAGCCGGCAAAGGCACCCAGGCCGCCACAATGACCAGCAAGTACAATCTTCGCCACGTCTCCACCGGAGAGCTTCTCCGCGCCGAAATCGCCCAGGGCACTCCCCTCGGCAAGCAGGCCAAAGTGCTCATTGATGCCGGCCAGCTCGTCCCCGACGAAGTGGTTGAAGGAATGATAGCCTCCCTCTTCGACACGGTAAAGGACGTTGACGGCTTCCTTCTCGACGG
>CACZBP010000165.1 GCA_902779495.1 uncultured Bacteroidia bacterium | reverse complement strand
GACGCTGCTCACCAAGGAAGAGGCCGCCAAGGCCATCGATATGGGCAACTTCTACGCAGTCCCCGCCGACAACCGCGACCTCAACTACGACAAATATTTCAAGGACGGCGACACCAAGCGGGCCACCATCGAAGAGTTCAACTCGGACAACACCCGCCGCCTGAACCTCGAAGAGACGAAGGCCAAGATAGCCAGCCTGGAATATATCCAGAACGAGCTGAACGGCATTCCTAACATCGTCAAGTGATGAAGATCCTGGTGACCGGCGCCAAGGGGTTCGTAGGACGCAATCTCTGTGCGCAGCTTAAGAATATCCGGGACGGCAAGGCCCGTAATTACGCAGTTGCCGTTGAGGACATATATGAATATGACATCGACTCCACCCCCGAGGAACTGGAGACCGCCTGCGCCCAGGCCGACTTCGTCTTCAACCTGGCCGGAGTGAACCGCCCGCAGAACGCCTCCGAGTTTATGGAAGGCAACTTCGGCTTTGCCAGCACCCTGCTTGACACCCTGAAGAAATATGGCAACGCCTGCCCGGTGATGCTGTCTTCCTCGCAGCAGGCTTCGCTGACGGGCCGTTTCGGCAATTCGGAATATGGCCGCAGCAAGAAGGCAGGGGAGGACCTGTTCCTGGAATATGGCGCCGCCACAGGGGCCAAGGTCCTGGTATATCGTTTCCCTAACCTGTTCGGGAAATGGTGCCGGCCGAACTATAACAGCGCCGTTGCAACCTTCTGCAACGCAATTGCCAACGACCTGCCCTTCACGGTGAACGACCCTTCCGTCGAGATGGAACTCCTGTATATCGACGACCTCGTGGACGAGATGATAGCCTGCCTTCGCGGCGAGGAGCACCACTGCGAGTTCGATGGCCTGGAAGTGATAGACAAGGCCGACGGCCGCTATTGCTATGTCCCTGTGACTCACCATATTACCTTGGGCGAAATCGTCGACCTCCTGAAGTCCTTCGCCGACCAGCCGAAGACCCTTATGATTCCCGAAATCCCCGCGGGCAGCTTTGCCAAGAAGCTCTACAGCACCTATCTAAGCTACCTGCCCTACGAGAAAACGGCCTTCCCGCTCAAGATGAATGTCGACGAGCGCGGCTCCTTCACCGAGCTGGTCCACACCCTCGGCTGCGGCCAGGTCTCCATCAACATCTCCAAGCCCGGCATCACTAAGGGGCAGCACTGGCACAACACCAAGTTCGAGCAGTTCATAGTGGTAAAGGGCCACGGCCTCATCCAGCAGCGTAACCTCAATGACCCCGAGGGCAAGGTGCTGGAGTGGGAAGTCGACGGCGACCATATCCAGGCCGTCCATATGCTTCCCGGCTACACGCACAATATCATCAATCTCTCCCAGACGGAAGACCTGGTCACGGTAATGTACTGCAACGAGGTCTTTAACCCCGACAAACCTGACACCTATTTTGAACCAGTGAAATAATATGGCACAATTCAAGAATAACGGCAAGCTGAAGCTTCTCATCATCGTCGGCACCCGTCCGGAAATCATCCGCCTGGCGGCCGTCATCAACAAATGCCGGGACTACTTCGACTGCCTCCTGGCGCACACCGGCCAGAACTATGACTACAACCTTAACGGCGTGTTTTTCAAGGACTTGAAGCTCGCTGATCCGGATGTATATATGGAAGCCGTCGGCTCCGACCTCGGCGAGACTATGGGCAATATCATCGCCAAGAGCTACCAGCTGATGGTGGAGGTCAAGCCCGACGCCGTGCTTGTGCTGGGAGACACGAACAGCTGCCTGAGCGTCATCGGCGCCAAGCGTCTGCATATCCCCATATTCCATATGGAAGCCGGCAACCGCTGCAAGGACGAGTGCCTGCCGGAGGAGACGAACCGCCGCATCGTGGACATCATCTCCGACGTGAATATGGCATATTCCGAGCACGCCCGCCGCTACCTTGCCGACACCGGCCTTCCGAAGGAACGGACCTATGTGACCGGCTCCCCGATGGCGGAGGTCCTGCATAACAATCTGGCGGAAATCGAAGCCTCTGATATCCACAAGCGCCTTGGTCTTGAGAAGGGCCGCTATATCCTGCTTTCCGCCCACCGCGAGGAGAATATCGACACCGAAAAGAACTTCCTGTCGCTGTTTAATGCGATTAACAAGATGGCCCAGAAGTACGATATGCCGATTCTTTATTCCTGCCATCCCCGTTCACGCAAGCGCCTGGAGGCCAGCGGCTTCAAGCTCGACCCTCGCGTCATTCAGCACGAACCGTTGGGATTCCACGACTATAACTGCTTGCAGATGAACGCTTTCTGCGTCGTCTCCGATTCCGGCACGCTGCCTGAGGAGTCGTCCTTCTTCACCAGCGTCGGGCATCCTTTCCCGGCTGTGTGCATCCGCACCTCCACCGAGCGCCCCGAGGCCCTGGACAAGGGCTGCTTCGTGCTTAGCGGCATCGACACCGTCGGCCTCCTGCAGAGCGTCGACGTGGCCGTGTCCCTCATCCGCGACGGCCTCCCCGGCATCCCCGTCCCCGACTATGTCGACGAGAACGTCTCCACCAAGGTCGTCCGCATCATCCAGTCCTACGTGGGCGTGGTTAACAAAATGGTCTGGCGCAAGTTCTGACCTGACCTTCATTGACAAAGAGGCTGGCCGCGTGGTCAGCCTCTTGCCATTTATACGAGCAGCCGGCGGTAGAATTCGGCTTTGCGCTCCAGGGGCAGGGGGTAGGCGCGGGACGAAGAGGGCATACGCCAGAAGCGCAAGGGCCTGCCGCTGCCGATATCTACATATTCTCCCACAGCCGGGACAGGGCAAGAAAACCGCTCTGCAACGATGCCGGTGGCCTTTTCGCCGGTAGTTATAAGCGCCCGGCAATCGGGGATGCGCTCCAGCAGGGCGGGGATATCTGTGGGCGTAACCACCTCGAGGAAGGCGTCGGATGCATTGTCGCGCAGGCGGCGCACTTTGCAGGCGGTGTCGTAGAAAGCGAGGCCCTGATCGGCGCAGAACCGCCGTATAGCAGCCTCGTCGAACCGCTTCTGGGACGGTATGCAGAAATGGTCCTTGTCCCCGAAGTGGATCAGCCCCATAATACGCCAGAAATCATTGATCCAGTTAGGGTAGTAAAAAGGCATACACCAGCGGTGAGGCTGGGGCGGAAAACTGCCCAGGAAAAGCATACGCGCTCCTTCAGGCAGAAACGGTTGGAAGGGATGCCGCTCGACGTTCATATGAATAATTCTTTCAGGGCACTAAGTTACTGAAATATTCCGGGAAAATTCCTAACTTTGGGAAAACGAAATGAATATGCTCACAAAAGGAGACAAGATGCCGCCCTTCGAGGTGGTCGACCAGGACGGGAAAACCGTTAATTCACAGGACTTTATCGGGAAGAAGACGATTATATATTTCTATCCCAAGGACAACACTTCCGGTTGCACGGCCGAGGCCTGCAGCTTCCGGGACAACTATGCTGCCCTGACGCAACGGGGCTACAACGTGGTAGGCGTGAGCAAGGACAGTGCGAAGTCGCACACGGGCTTCCGGGCCAGATATGACCTGCCGTTCCGCCTGCTTTCTGACCCCTCGACACAGATGCTGCAGGCATTCGGCGCCTGGGGCGAGAAGAAAATGTATGGAAAAACGGTCCTTGGCACCATCCGCCGCACGTTCATATTCGATGAGAACGGCATCCTGGAGCGCATAATCGAGAAGGTGGACACCAAGAACGCCGCCGGACAGATCCTAAACGAAGA
>CACZBP010000164.1 GCA_902779495.1 uncultured Bacteroidia bacterium | reverse complement strand
TCTTATGTGGTGCAGAAGTGCAAGGTCACGAAACGCACGGAAGAGACAATGGAGCAGTACCTTGCCATGACGAAGGACAGACAGTCCGACATCAAGGACATAGGAGGCTTCGTAGGCGGCTTCCTCACCGGAGGACAGACTGCAACCATCACCTCCGAGACCGAATTCCCCAAGTTCACCGCAGGTGCACAGGCACAGGGATTCGTTCCCCTGCCTGAAGACCACTCCAAGATAGTCTTCTACGCTCCTGTCATCCCGGGCGAATGGGACAACAAGTACATCACAATCAAGTTCTTCCAGGACCTCGACTGGGATAAGGAATATGGCAAGGGAGCACTCTCCGGTGAAGAAAACATCAACAAGGTCGGATATATCCAGACGGGCGGCGTCATCAACCGTGGCGACCTCATCGTCCTTCCTGCCATTGATTTCGGAGGCGGTGAAGGCGGCGGCAGCGGCCTGAGCGCCACCATCGAAGGCGGCCTGAGCTGGCTGAGCGGCTCCACCATCGGACTGTGGAACGGCACCGGCCTCACCCCGATGACTGTCGCTTCCGGCAACGTGGCAGAAGGTGAATTCGAGGGCGACCTCCCCGAAGGAGCTTCCTATGCCATCGCTCCCACCACCGGCGTGACCCTGGAAGGAACCGTCCTCACCATAGAGAAGGATACCTGGAATTATGCTCTCGGACCTGCCATCTTTGGTCCGGTGGGTGCACCGACCTCTTCTTCATTTGCCGCCAGCGTCGCTTTCAAGCACCTTGGCGCAGTGGTCCGTGCGACCCTCAACAACGTCCCCGAAGCTGTGAAGTGGGTCTTCCTCGAGACCGGTCCCGATTCGAAGTTCTTCTACAATGAGGCTTCCGCAGACCTCAGCACGGAGACTCCGACCCTTGCCGGGGATGCTGTCAACGACTGGTGCTTCGCCGCCCTGCCTGAGCACGGAGATGCCGCGAGGATCGTCCTCGACGTCCCTATCCTCCCCGGAGAGTACAAGGACACCGCCCCGATGTTCAACATCGAACTCTACACCGAGCCCGACTGGGGCAAGAAGATCGACGGTTCCAAGCTTAATATGCGTATGACCGACACCGCAGGCAAGCTGCCCCGCGGCACTGTCGTAGAACTTTCCTACACCTGGTAACAGGCTATTTCAAGGCCGGCGGGATTGGCGTCCCGCCGGCTTTCCAATTAATTCACCCACAGATGCTTAAAAGAATTTCTTTCCTGCTGGCCATAGCTTTGGCGGCCGGCTGCACAGCGGCCTCGCCGGAGGCGGTCGCTCCCGTTGATTTTTCAAAGGTGCAGATAGAGGATTCGTTCTGGGCGCCGAGGCTCGATGCCCACAAGAGCGCCACCATCACGGTGTGCATATCCCAGATCGAGGAGAAGACCGGCCGTATGCGCAACTTCGAGAAGGTCGCAGCCGGCTCCGGCGAGCACGAAGGCTACTTCTTCGACGACTCCGACGTCTACAAGGCCCTCGAGGGCCTGGCATATTCGCTCATCCAGCACCCGGACCCCGTCCTTGAGGCCAAGTGCGACGAGTGGATATCCAAGATTGCCGGAGCCCAGCAGGAGGACGGCTACATCAACACCTACTTCACGCTGGTGCGCCCGCAGGACCGCTGGACGGATATGGACAAGCACGAGCTCTACTGCACCGGGCATATGATAGAGGCGGCCGTCGCCTACCTCCAGGCCACGGGCAAGCGCTCGCTACTGGACGTTGCCCAGCGTATGGTCGACCACGCGATGACGGTCATCGGCCCCGACGGAAAGGACTGGGTGCCCGGCCACGAGGAGATCGAGCTGGCGCTTGTGAAGCTCTACCGGGTGACCGGCGAGCAGAAATATCTCGACTTCGCACAGTGGCTCCTGGAAGAGCGTGGCCGCGGGGTCGGAGTCTATGGCGGATTCAACGAAGAGTCTGACCCTGAGACACTTGCATATTACCAGGACACACGTCCCGTGCGCGAGCTTTCGGATATCGGCGGCCACGCTGTGCGCGCTATGTATCTCTACTGCGGCATGGCGGACGTGGCCCTCTACAAGGGCGACGAAGGCTATCTCCAGGCGCTCGACCGCCTGTGGGAGGACGTCGTGCTGCGCAATATGTACATAACCGGCGGCGTGGGCTCCTCATATGCCAACGAAGGCGTGACCGAAGACTATGACCTGCCGAACCTCGAGGCCTATTGCGAGACCTGTGCATCGGTCGGAATGGTGCTGTGGAATTCGAGGATGAACCGTCTTCGCGGCGAATCCAAATATGCCGACACAATGGAGCGCAGCCTCTACAATGCCGCCCTTGCAGGCATATCCCTTGCCGGAGACCGCTTCTTCTACGTCAACCCCCTCGAGTCCAAAGGCACGCACCACCGCCGCGAATGGTTCGGCTGCGCCTGCTGCCCCAGCCAGATATGCCGTTTCCTGCCTTCCGTTGGAGGGTATATATATAATACTCAGGGAGATAACCTATGGGTGAACCTCTATATCGGTTCCACTGCCTCCTTCAAACTTGGCGGCCGCGACTTCACCATCTCCCAGCAGACTTCATATCCCTGGGACGGCGCCGTGCGCCTGACCGTCGGCAGCCGCTCCAAGGCCAGCCTTAGGCTCCGCATCCCCGCCTGGTGCAAGGACGTTTCCTTCACAGTGCGCGGCGTTGCCGTCGAGCCCGCTGTCGAGAAGGGTTATGCCGTCCTTCCCGGCCCGTGGAAGAAGGGTGACGTGATCGAGATGGCGATGGATATGCCCGTCCGCCTGGACGAGGCCGACCCCAACGTAAAATACGACCGCGGCAAACTTGCTGTCTGCCGCGGTCCGCTGGTGTATTGTCTGGAAGAAACTGACAATCAGGGCACTTACGACCTCCCTCTCGGAGGTTCATTCAGCTCCGGTTTCGAGCCTGACCTTCTCGGCGGAGTAGTCTCGATCACCTCCGACAACGGCCAGAAGTTCATCCCCTACTACTCCTGGGACAACCGCGCCCCCGGCCGAATGAAGGTCTGGGTCGACTGCCCGTAGGCATCGTTAGCTCCGAGGGACCTGCCATTCGTGGGGACCTGCCACCAGGAGGCCGTTTTTCTGGCAGGTCCCCGCGATTTGAACGGGGGTACCTCGTCAAAAACAGGCCCAAAAACTGCAAGGTCCCCTGCCGAACGGGGGTACCTCGTAGAAAAACCGGCAAAAAAGTGCAAGGTCCCCCCGCCGGGGAGCCTCACCGGGACTTGGTGAGCCTTGCGAATTCGGCCTTGGCGAGGAGCATCTGGGAGCGCCAGGCGAGGCTGGTCTGCAGGAAGGAGTAGCCGATGCTGGCGGCAGGGCGGGAGGCATCCACGTCACTCTGCCAGTGGGCGCCCACGATGACGCGGCTCTCGCCATATGCCCAGCCCCGGGCGAAAAGGGCCTCGGCAGCGGCGGGGTTGATTTCTGAGAGGATAAGGGCAGCGCTCCAGCCGCGGATGGTGTGGCCTGAAGGGTAGGAGCCCTCGCCGCGCAGTTCATCCTCCTCCCAGGTGGTCAGCATATGTTCATCGTATCGCACGAAAGGGCGAATGCGCCTGAAATGCGCTTTAGGGCGGACGCGGATGAGCTCTATGGTCGCTATGCCCCGGACAAAGGCCTGGTAGATTTCAGGGGTCCCGGTCGGGGATATCTTCATTCCGAAAGGTTCGCTGAATATGGCGGCCAGGGTGTCAAGGTCCCATATGGCGTCCCGCTCGGCCATCGCCGCCCGCAGGGAATCGGCACGCATCTTCTTTCCCCAC
>CACZBP010000163.1 GCA_902779495.1 uncultured Bacteroidia bacterium | reverse complement strand
CGCCCTTCTGCTTAACGCTATGAAGCACCTGGCCGGCATAGCCCACAACGTCAAGCTCATCCCCCAGACGATGATAGCCCCCATCCAGAAGACCAAGGTCACATATCTCCACGGTCACAACCCCCGTCTCCACACGGACGAAGTCCTGGTCGCCCTGTCGATGATGAGCCTTCTGGACGAAAACTGCAAGAACGCCCTCGAGCAGCTGCCCAAACTCGCCGGCAGCCAGGTACATTCCTGCGTGATGCTGAGCGAAGTGGACCGCAAGACATTCAACAAACTGGGCGTAGGCCTGACCTGCGACCCGGTCCGCAAAATAAAGAAAACCGTATGAAAATGAAGAAGATATCTATTCTGGCAGCCCTGCTGCTGGCCTGCGCCGCCTGCGGCCCGAAGGAATATCCGCCGCTGCACCAGGCCGTCCTCGACCACGTCCAGGCCTCCGTAGGGCCTGATGCCAAGCTGAAGATCAAACAGATCGCGACCGTAGATTCCCTCACGATGGGCCAGCTCTATGAGCAGCGCGTCAAGGCCTTCGACACCAAGCTCTCCCAGGACACCAAGTTCTACGAGAAATACAAAGGGAAGAAGATGGAAGCCAACACCGCCAAATACAAGAAGGCAATCGACAAGGACAAGCTCATAATCAAGGGCCTGGCCGATATGGCTCCCGAAATCGAGCGGATCAGCTCCGTGATAGTCTGCTACGACGTCGCATTCTCCGGCGAAGCTGCCACGAAGGAGCTCACGACCGTCTTTGACGGCTATTATGCCGCGGTTTCACCCGCCGGAGCAGTCCTCAGCACCAACAGCGAGCTTCGCGGCCTTCACAAGGGATTCGGCAAGTATCTGCCCGGCTACACGGACCTTCTGCGTCAAGTTGGAGAAGAAATAGAGTAAGCGATATGGCTATAGTTGAAACTGTTCTGTTGGTTGTTTTCTTCTGCCTTGCCCCGGCCGGAGTGCTGTGGCTTTGCAGGAAAGTCAAATGGATAGGGAAAATCGGCCCCATCCTTATGCTCTATTTCATAGGTGCGATAATCGCCAACATCGGCATCCTCCCCTCCGGGGAACACACCGCCAAAGTGCAGGACCTCCTGTCCAGCGCAATGGTGCCACTTGCAATCCCCCTGATGCTGTTCTCGTTCACCTTCCGTAAGAGCGAGACCCGCGACACCCTCATCGCTATGGTGACCGGCCTTATCGCCGTCGTGGTGGCCGTCGTGGCCGGCTATCCCATATTCGCCAGCCACATCAACGACGCCAACCAGGTGGCCGGAATGTACACCGCCTGCCTCACCGGAGGCACGGTGAATATGGCGGCCGTCAGCCAGATGCTCGGCGTGGAAGGCCAGCAATATGCCCTGCTGAACACCTACGATATGATAGTGTCCTTCACCTACCTGGTGTTCATTATGGCCGCCGGCATCAAGCTTGCCCGCAAGTTCCTGCCTGTCAAGACCTTGGACTTCAACGAGGCCGCCATCCAGGAGGAAATGGAGCGGGCCGGCAAGAACCCCTATTCCGGCATATTCACCAAGGAAGGCATCAAGGATGTCCTCGTCCTGCTCGGTGTCACGGTAGTCATCATCGGCATTGGCGCGGCCTTCGGCCTGGGAATGTCCAAGCTGCTGCCCGGCACGTTCATGATGTTCTTCATCCTTGCAATCACGACCCTCGGCATCGCCGCTTCCTTCATAAAGAAGATCCACGTCCGCAAGTTCGGCTACGAGACCGGGATGTATTTCATATATATATTCAGTATCGTCGTAGCCTCGATGGCCAATGTCCGCGCCCTGGACTTCACCGGGGCCCTCTACACCATTGGTTTCCTTGCCTTCGTCGAGGTGGTCTCCCTGACCATACAACTGCTCACCGCCAAGTTCTTCAAGGTGGACGCCGACACGGCCGTCATCGCCTCCGTGACCTATATCAACTCGCCGCCCTTCGTGCCTATGATAGCCGCTTCGATGAAGAACAGCCGAGTGCTTATGCCCGGCCTCAGCATCGGCATAATCGGCTATGCAGCAGGCAATTACCTCGGAGTGCTGCTCGCATCGCTATTAGGATAGGCCTATGGCTCACATCTGGGAAAAAGACAGGTTCTACAATTTCCTTGTGGTATATATCAGCAGGAATTTCCGCCGTGCCTACAAGCGGGTGGAATACACCGGCCTTGAGAATATCCCCAAGGATGGAGCCGTAATATTCTCCCCCAACCACGCCAACACCCTGATGGACGCGCTCGCCGTGATCTCCATCGACGAAAAGCCCAAGGTGTTCGTGGCCAGGGCTGACATATTCAAGAATCCCACCGCCCGTAAGTTTCTGAACTACATCAAGATGATGCCCATCAACAGGATACGGGACGGGGTTGATTCCCTCAAGGAGAACGACGCCATCATTGAGGAGTGCGTCAAGACGCTCAAGGCAGGAGTCCATTTCTGCATCCTGCCGGAAGGCACCCACCGCACCCAGCACAGCCTGCTTCCGCTGCGAAAAGGAATCGCCCGAATAGCATATGAGACATATGAGTCCGTCAAGGACACTATGCCCATATACATCGTTCCCGTGGGCCTTGAATATGAAGACTATTTCGACTACCGCTCCCGTCTGCTCATCACTGTCGGCCACCCGATAATCCTGCAGGATTTCATCCGCGCCCACGAGGGCCTGGACATCCAGAAGCAGATGAGGCAGCTGCTGCTCCTTCTGGAAGACAAGATGAAGGAGAATATAATCTGCATCCCCTCCGACGAAGACTATGAGGATATCTGGGAAGGCACCAACGTTCTCTATGGCAGGCGCAGGCGCCCCATCCGCACCCTCTTCGAGAGGATGAAGTGGATGCAGCGCACGGCAAAGGAGCTGGGCGTCTCCAAGGCCAGCCTGAGGCGGTTCCGTAAGATCAAGGAATGGAGGCATGCCAATGGCATAAGCCTCCAGAGCCTGTCCGAGAGGAAGTCGGCGTGGAGGGTCGCACTGGACATCTTGCTGCTGGCAGTTCTGAGCCCGATATTCATCCTTTCGACCATTTTGATTTCGCCCGCGCTCGTGGTGATTTCCATCATAAAGCGCAGCCTCAAGGACAAGGCTTTCCTCAATTCGATAAGGTTCGTCTCCTGCCACGTGATGAATCCGATAGTTATGCTTCTCGTCTGCCTTGCGCTTTTGACTGTTCTTCCCTGGTGGGCCTGCCTGACCCTGTTTGTCTTGGCATACTTCTCACCGATAGCATTTTACGACTGGCTTGGAGGATTCCGTCGCGTCCGTTCGGACCTTCGTCTGGCCAGGGCTTCAAAAGCAATGACCGGACACATCACTGCGTCCGGTCATGAACCACTACTAACTGAAGTTACTGACTAATAACTAACCAATATGAAACTACTTCTATTGCAAAACAAAGGTATGAAAGATTATTTTTACATGCAATAATGAGCATCATTTTTTAATCCTTTTGACCAAAGTTTCTACCATATTTGTTCAAAATATCGACTGTTTGACCATAGAAGACTATGAATAAGAAAGCAAAAGGCTGGATAATTGCCGCTGCGGTGCTTGCAGTGCTGGTTGCCGCCGTCTTCGGCCTGAAGGCCTGGATCGGCTCCTCATCACCCCGCGGAGTGATCAATCCCATCAAGGGTCCCGTCATCCACGTCGAGGAACTCAGCTTCTTCAAGGGACTGGACAAACGCGCATCCATCTCCGTAAGGACATCGGCCGCAAGCCGGTCCTCATCTGCTGCTCCGGACTGGGGACTCCCCTCTCCGCCTGGGACGATGTCTGCCGCACTATGGCAAAGAAGGGCATAATAGCCTACGCTTTCGACTTCCGCGGCGGGTGCCCCGGAAGCCCCAGCGCGGGAAAGACCACTTCGATGACCCTATCCTCTGAGAAAGAGGACCTTACGATAGTGCTCCGGCATATTCTCAAAGAGGATTTCACCGACAGGGATAAAGTATTCTTCATTGGTCACAGTCAGGGCGGGCTCATAGCCGCACAGGTCGCAGCAGCCAGTCGCAAGGATGTCGCCGGTATGATCCTGCTTGCTCCCGCCTTCAATATCCCGGATATGGTAAACAGCCTCTTCCCTTCCAGGCGTGACATCCCGGATTCCACGATGCTCGTCAATATGTATGTGGGCAAGAAGTATCTTCTCGAAGCCCGCACTATGGACACCTACCGCAAGCTTGACCGCTACAAGAACCCTGTCCTTATCCTCCAGGGCAAAGACGACACCATAGTCCCCCCGGAGTATTCCGAGCTGGCGGCCCAGGAGTTCCCTTCCTGCGAGCTGATCCTGCTGGACGGCGTCGCACACAGTTTCGAAGGCTCGTTCAAGAATAAATATATAATAGATTTCATTGACAGACAATTAAGCAAATAACCAATAATATGGAAAACCTCGAAAGAATAACTTCCGCCTTCAGCATCGAAGGCAAGATAGCGGCCATCAAGCCCCTTGGCAACGGACTCATCAACGACACCTTCAAGGTGACGACCGAAGGCTCCGCCCCTGACTATGTCCTCCAGAGGATCAACAACGCCATTTTCACCGACGTCGAGCTCCTGCAGAACAATATTGTCGCAGTGACAAGCCATATCCGCAAGAAGCTCATCGCCGCAGGCGAGACCGACATCGACCGCAAGGTCCTGAAATTCATCCCTTTGAAGGGTTCCGACAAGACCTATCTGCTTGACGGCGACAAGTATTGGAGAGTCTCCGTCTTCATCCCAGATGCCAAGACCTACGAGACCGTCAATCCGGAGTTCTCCCGCTACGCCGGCAAGGCATTCGGCAACTTCGAGGCGATGCTTGCCGACATCCCCGACAAGCTTGGCGAGACCATCCCCGACTTCCACAATATGGAGCTCAGGATGCGCCAGCTTCGCGAGGCCGTCGCAGCTGATGCCGCTGGCCGCCTTGCATCTGACAAGGGCGAGCTCAAGGCCATCCTGGACGAGATTTTCGCCAATGCCGAGGAGATGTGCAAGGCCGAGCGCCTGCACCGCGAAGGCATCCTCCCCAAGCGCATATGCCACTGCGACACCAAGGTCAACAACATGATGTTCGACGACAGGGGTAACGTCCTGTGCGTCATCGACTTGGACACCGTGATGCCGAGCTTCGTC
>CACZBP010000162.1 GCA_902779495.1 uncultured Bacteroidia bacterium | reverse complement strand
GGGAAAGAATATGAAAGGAATACCCGGAACCATAACCCCGGAAGGAAAATATGTTGAAAACCAGGTGATTGCCTGCTACCAGACCGACGCCGGAAAGAAACTGCGCCCCGCCGCCTTTATGGACATCGCGCAGGAAATAGCTTTCCGCGCCGCCAACGTGATGGGCTTCGGCTACGACAACCTTATCCGTACCAGCCACGCCTGGGTGCTCTCCAGGCTCCATTTCCGCTACTCGGGACTGGTGAGCTGGAGGGATGAGATAACCCTGTCCACCTGGAACAGGGGCCCCTTCGGGCCGTTCTACCTCAGGGATTTCCGCCTCGAAGGGGAAAACGGCAGCATCCTGGCCACCAGCTCCTGGGTGGTCCTCGACCTGCAGGCCAGGGCTATGACCCGCCACCTCGACCTTTTCGATGCGATCCCACCCCAATATCAATGCTCCGAAGCCGTCCTGGAAGAGCCTGCCCCCAAGGTCATCATCCCCAGGGACACCCTCCCGGAATTCGCAGGCATCCACCGCGTGAGCTATTCCGACATCGATATGCTCGGGCACACCAACAACGCCCGCTATATGGTCTGGGCGATGGAATGCCTCCCGGACGAGCTGGCCTCGGAAAAGTGCCCCAAAGACGTGTATATCAACTTCATACACGAAACTAAGCTGGACGACGACGTCACCCTCTGGAGGGTCGACAAGGATTCCAGCATATATATCCTCGGCAAAATCGGCGAGGAGAATGCATTCACCGTAAGGCTGGACTACTGATATGGAACTGATCTACCCAGCTTCGGGCGCACCCTTCCTTCCCCGCCCCACCTACAAGAATCCGGGGGATTTCATCCCTATGGAGGGTGAGAGGGTCCCGGTCGTGGAGCCAAGCGGCGAAGTGATTGGCCAGACAACACGCGTTTATGCCCACAGCGGTTCCCGCCTGCTGCACCCCACGGTGCATCTGCATATCCTGGACAGGGAGGGAAGGATATTCCTCCAGAAAAGGGCCGCTACCAAGGAGCTGTATCCCCTCAGATGGGACACTGCCGTGGCAGGACACGTCATCTACCGGGAGAGCATCCTGGACGCCCTGTGGCGCGAAGCCGAAGAGGAGATGGGCCTGACGCAGTTCAATCCCATATTCCTCCGCTCATATGTCTACGACAACCGCAAGGAAAGGGAACTTGTGAGCGTGTTCGCCTGCATAGGGAACTTCTCCCTTACCCCGAACCCCGATGAGGTGGAGGATGCGCGCTGGTGGGCCTTCGACGAAGTGACACGCCACCTTCGGCGCTCCCAGTTCACCAGGCTTTTTGAAAAGCAGTTCCCATCGATAAAGGACTCGTTAATCGCTTTATTATGAAGATATTGGACGGAAAGAACCTCATCTGCACGGCCTCCCTTCGGAAGGTGGCCGAGGCCTCCGGCGGCCAGTTTATAATCCTCAACTGCAATGGAGCCCCCGTCGAGGAAGGCTACGCGATGAAGGAAAGGCTGCTGCGTGCCATCACGGACACCGGAGCGGATATGGTCTACTGCGACAGGTGGGATGTCAGCATCGACGCCCAGGGGCACCGCACGGTCTCGCCACATCCGCTGATCGACTGCCAGGAAGGCGCCCTTCGCGACGACTTCGACTTCGGAGCTCTGTGGATGCTGAGGGTTTCCTCCCTTAAGAAGGCGGTCGCCGCGATGGACAGGGATTATTCCTATGCTGCGCTCTATGACCTCCGCCTAAGGCTCCACAGCATTTTCCATCTTCCAGAAAAGCTTTATTACCAGACAGTTACCGACGCCCGCGCCTCCGGAGAAAAGCAGTTCGACTATGTCAATCCCAGGATGCGGGAGGTGCAGGTCGAGATGGAGCAGGCCTGCACGGATTACCTCGCCAGGGAGGGAGCCCTTCTCACCGCTCCCTTCAAGGAGGTCCCCGCAGGCGATGAGTCTTTCCCCGTGGAAGCATCCGTCATAATCCCGGTATTCAACCGAGTGCGCACCCTTCCCGATGCGGTCTCCAGCGCCCTGGGCCAGAAGACGGACTTCCCCTTCAACGTGATAGTGGTCGACAACCACTCCACCGACGGGACTACCGACTTCCTCCGCTCGGTGAAGGACCCTCGCCTTGTGCACATAGTCCCCGGGGAGACTTCCCTCGGGATAGGAGGCTGCTGGAACCTGGCGGTCAGCGATCCCCGCTGCGGACGCTACGCGGTCCAGCTCGACAGCGACGATGTCTACAGCGACGCCGACACCCTTCGCAAGATAGTGGAGTGCTTCCGCACCGAAGGCTCGGCTATGGTGATAGGCTCCTATATGATGACCGACTTCAGCCTCTCACCCATCCCTCCGGGAGTCATAGACCACAAGGAGTGGACGGACGCCAACGGGCGCAACAACGTCCTGAGGGTCAATGGTTTGGGCGCACCCAGGGCTTTCAGCACGACGGTGCTCCGCAAGATAGGCTTCCCGAATGTCAGCTACGGCGAGGACTATGGCGTCGGCATCAGGATGTGCCGCGACTACAGGATAAGCCGCATATGGGAACCCATCTATTTCTGCCGGCGCTGGGAAGGCAACTCCGACGCCGCCCTGTCGGTGGAAAAGGTCAATGCCAACAATTATTATAAGGATATGCTCAGGACAATGGAGCTGAAGGCGAGGAAAGGACTATGAACCGTGACATCTCCAAATTCATAAGCGACCAGCTTTCGGTCTGGAGCGAAGCCGCAGCCGCCTTCCGCGCGCTGAAGAAAGCCGACGTGCGGGAGGTGCAGGTGAACGGCCTTACCGTGCGGCTGCAATATAACCCCGGCCGCATACGCTCCTCCGCAGCTAAGGTGGACAGCGCCTCCATCAAGGCCCGCAAGTGCTTCCTCTGCGCAGAGAACAGACCGCCCCAGCAGCGCGCCCTCCCTTTCGAGGGACGCAAGGGACGCAAGTACCATATTCTCGTAAACCCTTATCCCATATTCCCTTCGCACCTTACCATAGTGCGCGACCGCCACGTGGACCAGTCCATATGGCACCAGTATGTGGATATGATGGACCTGGCGCGCCGCTACCCCGGCCTTACCGTGTTCTATAACGGTCCCCGCTGCGGCGCTTCAGCCCCGGACCACCTCCATTTCCAGGCGTGTCCCAGTGGGCTTATGCCCCTTGAGAGAGAGGCCGACTCCCTGATGGACGTCATAGCGTCCCGCTACGGGGGCAGGACCGTGCCCATAGGGGAAGAGACGGTGACGGTGCCTGGCAGCATAGCTTCCGACATCTCCTACATCGGCTCCGTCCAGGAAGCGCAAGTGTTTCACTATAAGCACTTTACCCGCGGCGTTTTCATCCTTCGCGCCCGCACTTCCAAGTCGATGGCGAAGCTTTTCTACCGCCTTCTCGACTCCGCCCCCATCCCCGAAGGGGACAAGGAACCTATGTTCAACGCTCTGACCTGGTGCCACGCATCGGAATACCGGGCCATCGTCTTCTTCCGCGCCGCCCACCGTTCGCGCCACTTCTACGCCGAAGGCCCCGACCACCTGACGATGAGCCCGGGCTGCGCCGATATGGCAGGCCTCTTCATAGTTCCCGATGCCGAGCAGTTCGCCAGGGTGGACAGCCGCCTTCTTGAGGAGATGCTGAGCGACGTGTCGGTCTCCGAGGCCACCGAGAAGGAGATCATATGGAGGATGACCCGCACGCAGCCCTCCCTGCAGGTGGGCATAATGTCCGGGGACGAGATACAGTTCGAGATAATCTCCGACGGCGCAGGCCCCCAGAAGGTCTCCTACCGCGA
>CACZBP010000161.1 GCA_902779495.1 uncultured Bacteroidia bacterium | reverse complement strand
AACGCCGCCGGACAGATCCTAAACGAAGAATAGCAATATGGAACTAAAGTTTTGTCAGAGCTGCGGAATGCCGCTCACCGAGCCTATGAAAGGCACCAATGCCGACGGCAGCAAGAATGAGGACTACTGCATCTACTGCTACAAGGACGGCGCCTTCACCAAAGACTGCACAATGGAGGAGATGATAGATTTCTGCTCCCAGTTCGTGGACGAGGTGAACAAGAATATGCCGACTCCAATGACGCAGGAGCAATATAAGGGTATGATGCGCCAGTTTTTCCCCACGCTGAAACGCTGGAAGCAGTAATTCATATGGAGGTAACCGGCATCCTGGATATACACACCCGCGAGGAGCTCTACCGCTGGTTTCAGGAGAACCACGCCGGCGTTCCCCACTTCTGGATCCGCGTAAGCCGTGCCCATGAGGCCCGTCCCGGCGTGATCCGGTATGATGATGCCGTTGAGGTTGCCCTGTGTTTCGGCTGGATAGACAGCACCCTAAAGCGGATCGACGACGGCTTCCCCGTCCAGCGCTTCTCCCCGCGGCGCAAAGGCAGCAACTGGTGCGAGCGTAACCTCGCCCGCTTCCGCCGCCTTCAGGCCTCCGGCGAGATGACCCCCGCCGGCATTCAGGCCCTTCCCCCGGAGCAACAATATACATTATTATGAAACATATGTCTTTGATTACTATGCTTTTATCGCTCCTTGGCTGCTCGGGCCGGGGGTATACGGATTTGGACTGTGCCGCATTTGAGGCCGAGTCGGCCAGGGGGGAAGTGGCAACGATTGATGTGCGGACGGCGGAAGAATATGCTGCCGGGCATCTCCCGTGGGCGTCCAACTGCGACTGGCGTGCCCCGGACTTCCTCCAGCAGGTGGAGGCGGCCTACCCCAAGGAGGCTCCTCTTGCCATATACTGCCGCAGCGGAAGGCGCAGTGCCGAAGCCGCGGCCGCCCTGGCGAAGGCTGGATATACCGTCTATAACCTGTTGGGCGGATATATTGCCTGGAGCGAGGCCGGCAAGCCGACGTCGTCATATGCCGTCGAGACCTTCTTCACCCGCGGTGCCCTCCCGGTGGCCATAACCCTCGTCAAGCACGGCACGCTGGCGCTGCGATATCAGGGCCGCACCATCCACGTCGACCCTGTCGGCGCATATGGAAAACCGACGGACTATGCGGTCGAATTCCCCAAGGCCGACGTTATCCTTGTGACCCACGAACACGGTGATCACTTTGATACTCAGGCGATTGCGGCGCTTTCATCCCCCCAGACGCAGCTGGTCACCAACGCCCGCTGTGCCGAGATGCTCGGCTACGGGACCGTGATGGCCAACGGGGATTCCCTCGCTTTGCCCGGGGACATCCGCCTCGATGCCGTTCCTGCCTACAACTACACCGAAGGCCGCACCCAATTCCACCCGAAAGGCCGCGACAACGGCTTCGTGCTCACCGCCGACGGCCTCCGCATCTACATCGCCGGCGACACCGAAGACATCCCGGAGATGGCGGACATATCCGACATCGACGTGGCCTTCCTCCCTGTGAATCAGCCATATACGATGACCATCGAGCAGTGCGTCCACGCCGCCACGGTCCTCCGCCCCAAGGTGCTCATCCCGTACCACTTCTCCGCCACCGACCTCACCGCCCTCCCGGGCCTCCTCCCCGCCACCGACGTCCGCCTCCGCGCGATGCAGTAGCCCCCACCTCTTCCCAGTCCCCGGGGACGATGCTACAATGAGCTTTCCAGCCGCGGTCAAAAAAATGTTAACACCCTGGGAAGCTGCGGGGATGGCGGCGGAGAGAGACGACAAGAGAACTGGAGGGAAGGGGAGAGGAGGAAGTGGAGAAAGTGGAGAAAGGGGAGAGGATGGGGAGAGGATGAAGAGGATGAAAGGGGAGAAAAGGTGAGACGATGGAGATGGAGAGGGAGAAAGGGGAGAGGGGGGAAGGGAAAGTGATGAGGGATGGGAAAGTTGAGGAATTTTTTTGTATATTTGTGGGGACCAACTTAATTGTAATATGTTCAAGCTCATCGATTTACCATATGCGCTGGGGGCGCTGGAGCCGGTTATCAGCGCGCAGACGCTGGGATTTCACCACGGGAAGCACTTGCAGGGGTATGTGAACAACCTCAATGCCCTGTTGCCGGGGAGTCCGTTCGAGGCGCTCTGTCATCCCGGGCGCAGCGAAGAATCTGTGCTGGCGGAAATAATCAGGCGTGCCAACCCCGCTGGAAGTGCAGAGATCCGCTCCGCCGAATCCAACCCTTCCGGAAGCCCCGAACCCATCCCCGCTCCCGCAACCCCCAACGCCGCGGTGTTCAACAACGCCGGGCAGATTCTGAACCACAACCTGTACTTCGGGCAGTTCCGTGCGCCGTCTGCGGATGCGGCGCCCGAGGGGGCGCTCGCGGAGCAGATTGCCAGGCAGTTCGGCTCCTTCGAGGCTTTTCAGACGGAGTTCGCGGCCAAGGGGGCAGGGCTGTTCGGAAGCGGATGGGTGTGGCTGTCGGCAGATGCCGATGGCACCCTTGTGATCACCCAGGAGCCTGGCGCCGGCAACCCCGTCACGAAGGGCCTGAAGCCGCTCCTCACTTTCGACGTCTGGGAGCACGCCTATTACCTTGACTACCAGAACCGTCGCCCGGACCACCTGAAGGCCCTGTGGAGCATCATCGACTGGGACGAAATAGAAAGAAGATACACGTCGCAAGATTAATGAAACGCTTCCTACTGATACTCTCTACCGCGGCCGTCCTTCTGACCTCCTGCCACAAGGCCATATGGGACAAGCTCAATGACCACGAGGCGCGCATCACGCGCCTGGAGGCATTCTGCAGCCAGATGAACACCACGATAGGCTCCCTGCAGGCAATAGTAAATGCCATAGATTCAAGGGATTACGTCAAGGATGTCGTCCCCGTTATGGACGCCGGCAAGGTGATAGGCTACACAATCACCTTCAACAGGAGCAACCCCGTGACCATCTACAACGGCAAGAACGGCGAAGATGCCCCCACGCCGCTTGTCGGCATTAAGAAAGCCGAAGACGGCGCCTGGTACTGGACGCTTGACGGGGAGTGGATCCTGGACCAGGCCGGAGCGAAGGTCCGAGCTGACGGGAATATAACACCGCAGATCAAAATTGAAGAAGACTACTGGTGGGTCTCCTACGACAATGGAGCCACCTGGACGAAACTCGGCAGTGCTGTCGGGAACCCCGGAGCGGACGGCGATTCTATGTTCCGCGAAGTCCGCCAGGACGACAAGTACGTATATCTGGTCCTCGCAGACGGGGAAGAAATCAAACTTTCGAAGGGCGGACTCTCCTGGGTCTACGTCTAAAGCCGCTACGCCTTATGGTCGATAGTGCTGAGGAAGCCTTTGCGGACGATCACGCGGTCGTTCTCGTAGGGCTTCCCGGGCGCGACGCGTTTGGTCCGGAAAGTCTGGTACTTTATTTTCAATAGGCCCTTTACGACGGGATCTTCGAACATTGCCGCAGCGGACCCGAAGTAAATGTGCTCGTGGGTGTCCTTGACCTCCACGTGGATTATGGTTCTGTCTTGTTTAAGCATAGATATGCAAATATAAGAAAAAAATGCTTAACTTAGCAGAAGCGTAAAAGACAATGGCAAGAAACAACCATATAGTGATAATGGCAGGCGGCATAGGAAGCCGTTTCTGGCCCCTGAGCACCCCCGCCCGTCCCAAGCAGTTCATCGACATCCTTGGCTGCGGCCGCACCCTGATTCAGCTCACGGTGGACCGCTTCA
>CACZBP010000160.1 GCA_902779495.1 uncultured Bacteroidia bacterium | reverse complement strand
CGAGCTTATCGTCTTCGGCGACGGGGCCGTCGACCTTCACGACCCTCTGGAAGGGGTAGTCCAGCGAATACTCTATTTCCGTTTTGGGGACGAATACGCCGTCCTCCACTTTCAATTCTCCGTAGTGCATAGTTAAGGTTTAAACACGTACAAATATACGAATTTTATTATTATATTTGTAAGTTATGATGGAAATGAATATACCGTGGAGCATCACTCCCCAGGAGGCCGACCTGGCCAGGGCCTGCATCGCAAAGACGCTTGATGCAGGGGCGGATGCAGTGAGAATCAGCCTGAACAAGAGCGTTATGGACCTTTACAGCCTGCGTAACGGCATCCTGGAAAAGGTCACGCACAACGGCGACCGCTCGCTTATGTTCTGCATATTCAAAGGCGGCCGTTTCGGCACCTTCTCCATCAACCGCCTCGCCCCCGAGCAGATCGACGCCTTCATCCGCGAGGCGGTAGCTATGGTCTCGATGCTCGCCCCGGACCCGTTCCGCAGGCTCCCAGCCCCGGAACGCCTGGCCAAGGATGCCACGACCGGCCTTGAAACCGGCCTCTACGACCCTGCCTATGCCACGATGACCCCCGAGAAGCGGCTTGAACTGGCTCTACAGGCTTCATATTATCGGACGGAGTGCAGCGCGGAGAAGTCAGAATACAGTATAATCTCCGAAGAGACGGAGTATTCCGATTCCCTGAGCGACCTGCTGGTGCTGGACTCGGGCGGCCTGGAGGCCAGGCACCTGGAGAGCTCTTTCGAGATAGGCTGCGAATACACCATCCAAGGCTCCGACGGCAACAAATACAGCGGCTATTGGTGGGACTCATCTCCCTCCCTTGGCAAGCTCCAGGTCGATGGCATCTGCCGCAAGGCTCTCGAGCGGGCCGCAGCGCAGATAGGCGCCGGCTCCACCCCCACCGGGAAGTACACGATGGTGGTCGAGAATGAAGTCGCCTCGAAGATGATCAATCCCCTTCTGGGCGCCCTGGGCGGCTATTCCCTCCAGCAGAACAACTCCTTCCTGGTGGACAGCCTGGGGAAGAAAATCTTCCACGAAGGCTTCAACCTCAGCGACAGACCCCGCACCGAAGGGGCCAACGGAGCAAGGCTCTTCGACAGCGAAGGAGTCGCCACGGTAAACGCCCCGGTGATAGAAGGCGGCGTAGTAAAGAAGTATTTCCTCAACACATATATTGCCGGCAAGATGGGCCTCGAGCCCACCGTGGAAGAATGCATCAAGCCGGTAGTGGAACCCTACTGGGGCCTTGGAGGCGAAAAGCCTCAAGTAATTGACAAGCAGGCGATTATGAAGGCCTGCGGCGAGGGCATCCTGGTGACCGGCTTCAACGGAGGCAACTGCAACAGCGCCACCGGCGACTTCTCCTACGGCATCGAAGGCTTTGCCTTCAGCGACGGGAGCCTGCGCCCCGTGCACGGGATGGTAGTAACAGGGAATATGATAAAGCTATGGAACAGCCTGCTGGCAGCCGGTGAGGACACTCGCCCCTGTATGAACAAGCAGGTCCCCACCCTGGCTTTCAAGGATATGGATTTCAGCGCATAGATGAGAACGGCTGTCGTCATACTCAACTGGAACACAAAGGATTACCTCGAGAGGTTCCTTCCCGGAGTCATCAGCGGCTCCGGGCCGGACGCCGAAGTGGTGGTGGTGGACAACGCCTCCACCGACGGCTCGGTGGACCTTCTCCACGAGAGGTTCCCCCAGGTGAGAACGATATGTCTGGACAAGAACTACGGCTTCACGGGAGGCTATAACCGTGGCCTGGCCCAGCTGGAAGGATATGAGTATTTCGTCCTTCTGAACAGCGACATAGAGACTCCTCAAGGCTGGCTGGACCCTCTGGTGGAATGGATGGACGCCCACCCGGAGTGCGGCGCCTGCGGCCCCAAGCTCCACTCCCTCCAGGAGCGGGAGAAGTTCGAATATGCCGGAGCCGCCGGAGGCTTCCTTGACCGGTATGGCTATCCTTTCTGCCGCGGCCGCGCGATGAACCTTGTTGAGACGGACGAAGGCCAGTATGACGCCGCGCCCAAGGATGTGTTCTGGGTCACAGGAGCCTGCCTGCTGGTGCGCGCATCCCTTTTCGACGGCCTTGACGAGAGGTTCTTCGCCCATATGGAAGAGATAGACCTGTGCTGGAGACTTCAGCGTAAAGGCTTCAGGATCACGGTGATACCGTCCTCGACGGTGTATCACCTCGGAGGCGGCACCCTTCCCGTCCGCTCCCCCTTCAAGCTTATGCTAAACTTCCGCAACAACCTCCTCCTGCTGGACAACAACCTCCCCGCCGGCTCCCGCTGCATCATCCCCCTGAGGATGCTGCTCGACGCCTGCTCGGCGGCAGTCTACATTCTGACCGGAAGGTGGCAGTATTTCAAGGCGGTCATCCGGGCCCACAGGGAGTTTCGCTCCCTGCGAAGGAAAGAGGTCCCCGAATATGACATCACTTCGCTCCAGGGATACTACAGGGGCTGGATAATCCCCCGTATCCTCCTGAGGGGCAACAGGATATTCACATTAATCCACAGTTTATGAGAATCATTATCGAAGGCGCCGGCGAGGTGGGTTCCCACCTGGCGAAGATGCTCTCAAGCGAGGCAAACGACATAACGGTCATCGACCCTGACGACAACCGTCTTGCGAGGCTCGCCCGCACGGTAGACGTAGCCACCGTGAAAGGCAACGTCTCCTCCCTCAAGGCGCTCAAGGAAGCCGGAGTGGAGCATTCCGACCTTTTCATAGCGGTGAACCCCGCCACCAACCAGGACGTCAACGTGGTGAGCGCGCTGATAGCAAAGAAGCTCGGCTGCCCCAAGGTCTGCGCCAGGATAGACGACGAGGAATATATCTCCTATGAGAACAAGTACATCTTCACCGAGATGGGCATAGACCTTATGTTCTACCCGGAGAAGATCGCCGCCCAGGAAATAGTCGAGCAGCTGCGCCGCAGCACTTCCTCGGAGACTATGGATTTCGCCCGCGGAAAGCTGCAGATGGCCGTTTTCCGCCTTGAGGAAGACTCCCCCATCCTGGATATGAAACTGGCCGAGTTCACCGCCGCCGTAAGCAATGAGAACCTCCAGTTCAGGGTCGTCGCCATCTCCCGCGGGGACGAGACCATGATGCCCCGCTTCGACACACGCTTCAAGTACCACGACATCATCTACATCATCACCAAGCGCGAGAGCATCGATTCCCTGATGGACTTCCTGGGCAAGAGCAACGTGGAGGTGAACAAGGTGATGGTGCTGGGAGGCGGAGAGGTCGGCTTTATGGTAGCGAGCGGCATATCCCGCAGCGTGGACACCGTCAAGGTGTTCGAGCGTGACAGGCAGAGGTGCCTGGAACTCAGCGAAATGACGGATGACAACGTGATAGTTGTGAACGCCGACGGCCGCAACACAGACACCCTCCTCGAAGAGAACATCCGCGACTATGACGCCTTCGTCGCGGTGACAGGCAACGACGAGGCCAACGTGCTTGCCTGCGTGGTTGCCAAGAAGTTCGGCGTGCCCCGGACAGTGGCCCAGGTGGAGAACATAGAATATATCCCCCTCGCAGAGGAGATGGGCGTGGACACCGTGATCAACAAAAAGCTCATCACCGCCGGAAAGATATTCAAGATGACCCTGAGCAACAAGGTCCGCTTCATAAAGTATATGAGCGGAACCAACGCCGAGGTCCTCGAATATATTGTCGCTCCCGACAGCCTCATCACCCGTAAACCCTTGAAAGACATAGGCTTCCCCGAGAATGCCATAGTAGGCG
>CACZBP010000159.1 GCA_902779495.1 uncultured Bacteroidia bacterium | reverse complement strand
GAAGCGCCGCGTCGCCCTGTGCCGCCTGCTCCTGCGCCAGCCGGACGTCCTCCTTCTTGACGAGCCCACCAACCACCTGGACACCGAAAGCATCCAGTGGCTTGAGGCCCACCTCCAGCAGTATAAGGGCACGGTCATAGCCGTCACCCACGACCGCTACTTCCTCGACAACGTCGCCGGCTGGATCCTCGAGCTGGACCGCGGCGAGGGCATCCCCTGGAAGGGCAACTATTCCTCCTGGCTGGACCAGAAGACAAAGCGCCTTGCGATGGAGGAAAAACAGGAGAGCAAGCGCCGCAAGACCCTCCAGCGCGAGCTGGAATGGGTGCGTATGGCCCCCAAGGCCCGTCAGGCCAAGCAGAAAGCCCGTCTGGGAGCATATGAAAAGCTTGCCGCAGCCGACGCAAAGGAGAAAGAGAGCAACCTTGAGATATATATCCCCAACGGCCCCCACCTTGGCAACAAAGTCATTGAATTCCACGATGTTGCAAAGGCATATGGAGACAAGCTCCTGTTTGAGCACCTCTCCTTCGTCCTGCCTCCGGCAGGCATCGTGGGCGTCATCGGCCCCAACGGAGCCGGCAAGACGACCCTCTTCCGCCTCATTATGGGGATGGAGAAGCCTGACGCCGGCTCTATAGACATAGGCGAGACCGTCAAGATAGCCTATGTGGACCAGCAGCACAAGAGCATAGACCCCGACCTGACGGTCTACCAGACCATCGCCGGCAACTCCGAATGGGTGCATATGGGCGGCCGCGACATCAACGCCCGCTCCTGGGTCTCCCGCTTCAATTTCAGCGGAGCTGACCAGGAAAAGCTCTGCGGCGTCCTCTCGGGCGGCGAGCGCAACCGCCTCCACCTGGCCCTCACCCTCAAGGACGAAGGCAACGTCCTCCTTCTTGACGAACCCACCAACGACGTGGATGTCAACACAATCCGCGCCCTGGAGGAAGGCCTCGACGGCTTTGCCGGCTGCGCCGTAGTCGTCAGCCACGACCGCTGGTTCCTCGACCGAATAGCCACCCACATCCTCGCTTTCGAGGGCGAAGGCAAGGTGGTCTTCTTCGAAGGCAACTATGCGGAGTATGAGCAGAACAGAAAGATGCGCCTTGGCGACGAAGAGCCCAAGCGCTTCAAATACAAGAAGTTAATGGAATAGCAATGACAGGCAGAAAAGTAGAAATCAACTATACGGTCTACTCGTCCCCGGACGAGATGACCGCATCCGACAGGGAACTGGTCGAGGCCGCGATGAAAGCCCAGAAGACCTCCTATGCCCCCTACTCCCGCTTCAACGTCGGAGCAGCAGTCCGCCTTGAAGACGGCCGCATAGTCCCCGGCTCCAATCAGGAGAATGCAGCCTCCCCTTCCGGCCTGTGCGCCGAGAGGACGGCGATGTTCGCAGCCGGCGCCCATTATCCCGGCGTGGCCCAGGTCTCCATTGCGGTGGTCGGAGGCCCTGAGCAGACCCTCTGCACCTTCCCTGCCACTCCCTGCGGCGCCTGCCGCCAGGTGATGGCCCAGTACCAGAAGATAGGCGGCAAGCCTATGTCCGTAATCCTCATAGGCAAGAAGGAGATATGGAAGTTCGACAGCGTGGATGACGTGCTCCCCTTCACCTTCACCAGCCTTGACTGATAAGCCAACCCACGTTAACTTAACCAACCACTCCTATTTCGACCTCTCCGGCCCCGGCGAGGTCTTTCACTCCTGCACGGAGTTCAGGTTTATTTGAGTTTATACAGCGCCAGTGCGTTGTTGGTGTCGCTGCCAAGCAGGTAGATGGTGCCGCCGATGTTGCGCATCGCCAGCCCGGCCACCATATTGCCGTTGACATTCTCGTCGAGGACAACGCTATCCGATGTGGGCTGTCCAATGCCAAGGACAAGGCCGCTGACGGAAGAAACGGTGCTCATAGTGGCATACGGACTTTCATTGCCGGCATCGTTCGTAATGAGACGCACCACCCTTATCGTACTGAAATACTTGGAGGAGGACTCATCCGTCAGGGAAGCATATGCCAGATAACCGGCACGGCGGAATGTAAAGAACTGAGGATCAAACATTCCGCAATAATCAGGGAACTGCCCGGCAAATGACATACCGTCCTCGCCGCGGGTCCACATCGACGTGATGGTGTTGGCAAGACCCGATCCCCAGAAGATATAGGAATCCGTATCAAGGTAACGGGTAGCGCCAACTATGTTGGCCGCCTTATGAAGATCGCTGGTCCATCCGCCTTCGCCGAAATAATCGTCTCTGCTTGCATAGCTTACGACACCGTCCTTAACTGGGATAATCCAGAAACGGCCTCCTACATCATAATTCACGAAGATGATTTCACCGTCTTTAAGGGTACCGTGGAAGGACATCTTGTCACCAAGTCGTGCGCCGTCGACATTATATGAGCATATTACCGTGGGGGCCTCGGTCACTGACTTCCACATATAGACCTTCAGGATTTGACCGTAGCGGGCAAGGTTACACACCAGCAGAGCCGTACCGCCTTCGCCGTCATCAACTACCTGACAGCTGCTCACATTGTGAGTTGCATCTGTCGTAACTCCCGTCATATCAAGGACTTTAACATCAGAGGGGTCATCTAACGGGAAATAGTAGACAGCCGCATCGCCGCCCATTTGACGGGGCATATAGACATATTTGTCGTCCATCGCGACGGAACGGTTCCAGTCGAGAGTCTTTCCTTCACCGTTAAACAATCCGGGAAGGGGGTCGGTGCTCCACCACTCGTCCCCCGCCCTCTTGGCCCACACGAGTTCGGCCTGGGGCAGAGCAGCTTCATCCGCCGGATAGAGCTCTCCGGTCTCGGAGTCATAGAGCATCTCGGGCTTCCATTCGCACTCGGACCCGGGAGCGGCATTGGCCGTGTACATCAGAGCGATGCCGTCGCCCTTGATGTTGGTGTCGTTCTCACCGTTGCCGAAGGTTATCTGGGCGGTGAATACGCTGTAGAAGTTGATGCAGGCCCTGGAGTCTGGGCTGCTGAAGGTGTTGCCGGCTATGGTGACACGGGGACCTATCTCGTTCTCAAAATATTCCGAATTATCTTCGCCAAGGCGGATTGCATAGCCGCTGTAGAAGTTTTCGAAAGTGTTGCCCAGGAGGTCCACGTGGGCGTCATAGATCTGGATAAGTCTCTGACCGTCACCGATAAAGGTGCAGCCGCGCACTTCGTCGGATTCCTCCTTAGGACCTTTCGTCTCGCCGCGCAGAACAAGAGCTGTCGTGTTCTCGTGGGCTTCGCCTTCGAACAGGTTGCCGACGTCGACGGTGACATTCTGCATCTTGAAGCCATAGCGGGTGTCGTGAACGAATATGGCAAAGGGCCAGTTGTTACGAGAGTCCGGAACAGTAACGGCAGGCTTGCTGACACCCGGATTAGTGGGAATTATCGCAAAGTTCCTGAGCGTGACTTCCGCTTTGTGGATCTCTATAGTTCCGTCAAGCACGGCGCCTTCCTTACCGTCTATGGTCACGGGGAAGCCGGGCTCATCGAGGAGGATGTCCTCGGCGAGGGTGCCTGCAGAGAGGGTGAACGACGCGGCCTGGCCAGCGGTCTTGGCCGCTAGCATCGCTTCTGCGAAGGAGTTGAATCCCTTCTTGCCGTCGAGAATCACCTTGCCGGTCACTACCTCAGGAGTTGGATCCTCGCTGTCGGAAGGGCCGGTGCTGGGATCCGCGCTTGTGGAAGGATCCTTGGACTCGGTGGAAGGTTTGGGGTCATCCTTGGGAGTCTCAGGCTTGCTGCACGCTGCCAGACAGAGCAGCGCGACTG
>CACZBP010000158.1 GCA_902779495.1 uncultured Bacteroidia bacterium | reverse complement strand
ACATTGACGGGAATGGAGTTGGCCTTGTGCGGTGGCGTGCGTGAGCCTTGTGCAGGGCACGGTCCTGCGTCAGCAGGATGACCGACAGCCGGACTCGAGCTGCGCGTTGGCTTAACAAACCGGCATCAGCCGGTCGGCCGCACCCGGGACTTTTCCGTGAAAAGTCGTTGAGGGAGAAAAGGCCGAGGGGGCCAGGGGGAGCGACAGTTCCCCCTTATTGAATAGTCAAGTGCCCGGTGCCGCCCATTCCCGGAAGCTGTCCTTCCCGTCCTCATCCTCACCGCTTGCAGAGGGGGACCTGCCATTTTTCAAGCGTTTTTATGGCAGGTGGGGTGCAAAAATGGGGGACCTGCCATCCTGGGGCCGTTTTTATGGCAGGTGGGGTGCAAAAAATGGGGGACCTGCCATCCTGGGGCCGTTTTTCTGGCAGGTCCGGCCACTCTGGGGTGGCAGATTAGGTCAATCGGTGGCGGCAGGTCCAGGCGGGTGGTGTGCACACGCCTGGTCGGACGCTTATGAGCGGTTGTGGGCGGGTTGATTTGGAAAACCCGATAGGGTTTGCTATATTTGCACATCTAAATAACAAGCGGATTGTCTCCGCACTGATTGAGTTTATGGAACAAAGAGATAACGTCGTATTGGAATACAATACAGAAAGACAGACACTTAAGATGCCGGAGTACGGACGCAACGTCCTGAAGATGGTCAAGATGATGAAAGCCGAGCAGGACAGGGCGGTGCGCACCCGCCAGGCGGCCGGCATTGTCCGCGTGATGGAGCTGCTCAACCCGCAGATCCACGCGGAAGAGAACTGGGAGCAGCGCCTGTGGGACCACCTCTACGCGATGGCCGACTATGACCTCGACGTGGACTCCCCGTATCCCGCCCCGCACCCCGAGCACCTGACGACCCGCCCGGACGTGATTCCCCTGAAGAAAAGCCGCATCAAGGCCACCCACTATGGCCGTAACATAGAAAGCATCATCGACCTTATCGCCGCCCTTGAAGACGGCGAGAAGAAGACCGAGATGATCCGCCAGCTGGCCATCTATATGCGTCAGCAATACCTCATCTGGAACAAGGACAACGTCGCCGACGAAACCATATTCCAGGACATCGAAAAGCTCTCCGACTACCGCATCCGCGTCCCCGAAGGCATCAGCCTCTCCCGGATTGCCGCCGACGCCAACTTCTCGCGACCCGGCATCAAGAGGGATATGGAGTTCCGCCGCGAAGGGCGTAATTTCCAGGGACGCAAGTTCCAGGGCGGAGGATTCCGTAAGAACTTCAAGAACAGATAGATGGCCAGGGAAAAGGAAAAGACTCCGCGACGGCCGCTCCGGCTGCTGTCCTTCTGGAAGGATATGGATGAACTCCGCAAGAACCGCATAATCGGTTTCTGCGGCCTTCTGACGGCCGCACTTGCCCTGTTCACACTGCTCTCCTGCGTGTCCTACCTCTTTACGTGGAGGCAGGATATGAGCCTGCTTCAGGATCCCGGCCGGATGGCCCTCAGCGAGAGCGTCGCCAACTGGGGCGGGAAACTCGGTGCCAAATGGGGCTACCTGCTGGTCTACAGGTGGTTCGGCGTGGGCTCGTTCGCCCTTGTCCTGCTACTGGTCATTCTCTCCGCCAGGATGCTGGGCCGGAAGTCTTTCTCGCTGACCAAGGCAGTGCTGCTGACCCTCACTGGCGCGGTCATCTCCTCCTTCGTCCTTGCCGCCATCTCCCGCATCGCCGGCCTTGACTATATCTTCGGCGGCGGCCTCGGAGGCCGTTTCGGAGACTACGCCATAGCCATCACGGCCAATCTTGTGGGCCTTGTGACGACCTGCATCTTTGTGCTGCTCCTGGTGGTGCTGTGGTTCTTCTTCGCCAGCAGGCGCTTCTCCGACTGGTTCGCCGGGGCAGGGAAGCCCGAGGAGCCGCAGGAACCTGGAGAGCCCGAGGAGCCCGAAGAGCCGCAGGCCAGGCCGAATGGCTTCACCTGGGCCGCCAAGCCCGCGGAAGAGCCTGCAGCGGAAGAGCCCAAACCCGAGCCGGTCGAGGTGGAGACGCCTCCGTCCGGCCAAGGTGAGGAGACTCCTGCCGGCACCGGAGAGAATCTGGAAGTGGTTGCAGGAGAGGAGCTTTCGACGGAAATATATGAAGAACTTCCCCGCATCGATATCCGCGACGAGCTGAAAGACTACCGGTTCCCTTCCCTGGAGCTGCTGGACGGCTATGAGAATGCCCGCAGCGAAGTCTCCCAGGAAGAGCTCCGCCGCAACAACTACCGCATCCGCGCCACCCTGAAGACCTTCAAGGTGGAGGTGGACAACGTCAAGGCCATAGTCGGCCCCACCGTCACGCTCTATAAGGTCTATCCCGCTCCCGGAGTGAAGATCTCTATGATAAAGAGCCTCCAGGACGATATAGCCATGTCGCTGAATGCCAAGGGTGTGCGCGTTGTGACACTGGAAGATTCGGTGGGAATAGAGGTGGCCAATGATAAGCCGTCGATAGTCCCCCTCAAAGCCCTTCTCAACGACGAAGCGTTCCGCTCCAGCAAGGCCGAACTACCGGTTGCGATAGGCTACACCATCACCCAGAACGTCAAGGTCTTCGACCTGGCTGACGCCCCGCATCTTCTGGTCGCCGGTGCCACCAAGCAGGGTAAGTCCGTGGGCCTGAACGTGCTCATCACGTCGCTCCTGTATTCCAAGCATCCTTCCGAACTGAAGTTTGTCTTCATAGACCCCAAGATGGTGGAATTCTCCGCCTACGAAGGCCTCCTGAAGCACTACCTGGCCGTCCTTCCGACCTCCGCCAGCGAGGAAGACGAAAAGAACAATTCCATATCCAAGACCGCCAAGCAGGCCGAGCAGGTGCTCAAGTCCCTGTGCGAAGAGATGGACGAGCGCTATGCCCTCCTTTCCAAGGGTCACGTCAACAACATCAAACTCTATAACGAAAAGTACAAGGACCGCCACCTCAATCCCAACGACGGCCACAAGTATCTGCCGTATATCGTGACGGTGGTGGATGAATATGCGGACCTGACGATGTCCGTGGGCGGAGGCTCCGACAGCAAGGCAATGGCCCGAAGCATCTCCACCTCCATCATACGCCTGGCCCAGAAGGGCCGTGCTGCCGGCATCCACGTGGTGCTTGCCACCCAGCGTCCTTCAGTGGATGTGATCACAGGCCTGATCAAGTCCAACTTCCCGACCCGAATCGCCTTCAGGGTGTTCTCAATGACCGATTCCAGGACCATCCTGGACACCCCGGGAGCTGAGAAACTCATTGGTAAGGGCGATATGATCTACCTGTCCGGAGTGGATAACGAGCGCATCCAGTGCGCCTTCATAAGCAATTCCGAGATAGGCGCGGTGACAGATTTCATCCACTCCCAGACCGGCTGGAAGAAGTGCTTCAACACACCTTATTACCTTCCTGCACCCGAGCCCGAGCAGGACGAGGACGGCGCGGCTATGGTGGATATGAAGAATCTTGACGAACGTTTCGAAGAAGCTGCAAGGCAGGTCGTCATCTCCCAGAGAGGGTCCACTTCGGACCTCCAGCGCAAGCTTGGCATGGGATATGCAAAAGCAGGCCGTGTGATGGACCAGCTCGAGGCTGCGGGCATTGTGGGACCCCAGGACGGCTCCAAGCCGCGTCAGGTCCTGGTCGCTGACCTCGCCGAACTGGAAGGCATCATAGAAGCTTACAAGAACGCGCAATGAAAAGACTTTTTCTGATAATATGTCTGGTCCTCTCTGCGGCCCTCCCCGGAGCGGCCGACCCTGTCCTTGACGCCTTCG
>CACZBP010000157.1 GCA_902779495.1 uncultured Bacteroidia bacterium | reverse complement strand
AACGAAGGCGACAAGATAGCCCTTATTGCGCCCAACGGCACGGGCAAGACTTCCCTGCTTCGCATCCTGGCAGGCAAGGACAAGTCCGACTCCGGAGGCCGCATCACCTTCCTGAAGGACATCAGGATAGCCTTCCTCGAGCAGGAATATGACTACGACCCCGCAGCCAGCATCCTTGACCAGGTCCTCTCGTCCTACGACGGAGAGGACGCATTCCAGTATGAGCTCAAGGTCCGGCAGCTCCTGACGAGTTTCTCCCTCCCGGACACGGGCGCGCTGATGAAAAGCCTTTCCGGAGGCGAAGTGAAGAGGGTCGCCATAGCGCAGATGCTTGCCACCGAGGCGGACTTCTACATTATGGACGAGCCCACCAACCACCTGGACATCGACGCGATAGAGTATCTGGAAGGATATCTTTCCCGCTCGCGCTGCACCCTTCTGATGGTGACTCACGACCGCTACTTCCTCGACCACGTGTGCAACACCGTGATGGAACTGGACCACGGCAGCCTCTACACCTATCGCGGTGACTACCAGAACTATCTGCAGAAGCGTCAGGAGAGGATAGACAACTATAACGCCGAGACCGACAGGGTACGTAATATCCTTCGCCGCGAGCTGGAATGGATGCGCAGCACCCCCTGCGCCCGCACCGGCAAGGCGAAGTATCGCAAAGATGCCTTCTATGACCTTCAGGACAGGGCCTCGGCCGTCTACCGCACCAAGGAGTTGGACCTGGGAGATGTTGCCGGAGCATCGCGCCTGGGCTCGAAGATCATAGATTGCAAGGATGTAAGTTTCTGGTATGGAGGCACTTGCTACCTCAGCCACTTCACCTACAACTTCCAGCGCTATGAGAGGGTGGGCATAGTCGGCCGTAACGGGGCCGGCAAGACCACCTTCATAAACCTGCTCACCGGGAATATGGATCCCGAAGACCCCGGCACACTGACCGGCGTCATCCAGAGGGGCGAGTCCCTCAGGATAGGCTACTATAACCAGAAGGGCATCTCCTTCGACGAGGACCAGACCGTGCTCGAGACTGTCAACGACACACGCCTTCTTGGCCGCTTCCTCTTCCCCCACGATATGCTGTCCAACAGGATATCGAAGCTTTCGGGAGGCGAGAAGCGGCGTCTCTACCTGCTGACCATCCTCATACGCCAGCCCAACCTGCTCATCCTGGATGAGCCCACCAACGACCTCGACATCGTGACCCTGAATGTGCTGGAAGAGTATCTCAAGGAGTACCACGGCACGCTGGTGATAGTCTCCCACGACAGGCATTTCCTCGACCGTCTGGTGGATCACCTGCTTGTCTTCTGCGGCGACGGCATCGTGAAGGATTTCGTGGGGTCATACAGCGAATACAGGCAGTATATGCTTGATTATCAAGCCTCAAAGAAGGCCGCTGAAGCTCCGCGGAAGACCACTGCCGAGCCTCGCCGCCAGGCCCCGGCCAAACGCAAGCTCACCTACAAGGAGCAGAAGGAGATGGAGCAGCTGGAGGCCGACATCGAAGCCCTCGGCGCCGAAAAGGCATCGCTCGAGGAAGATCTGTCCTCGGGGGCCCTCACCTACGACCGTCTGGAAGCCGCATCCTCCCGGCACGCAGAAGTCTGCTCGCTGCTCGATGAAAAGGAACTCCGCTGGCTTGAACTGAGCGAAATATAATTTGCCATACGGCAAAAAAGCCGTATCTTTGCACATTATGTTGAATCTGCTTACTCAAAGGGACGCCGCTGGCGCCATATTCATACTGGCCATCGTCATCGCATCGGGCCTTCTTCTTGGAAAAATAAAAATCAAGGGCATATCCATAGGCAGCACGTGGATCCTCTTTATGGGCATCCTCCTGGGCCATTTCGGCCTCAGGATCCATCCCACGATGCTGACCTTCATCAAGGATTTCGGCCTCATCCTGTTCGTCTTCGCCATAGGCCTGCAGGTGGGTCCCGGCTTTTTCCATTCGTTCAAGAAGGACGGCCTGCCGATGAATATGATGGCGGTAGGCCTCGTGCTCCTCGCCGTCCTGACGACCTATATAATCCATCTTGTGAGCGGAGAGAATCTGGGGATAATGACCGGCATTATGTCGGGAGCCGTGACCAACACTCCCGGCCTTGGCGCCGCACAGCAGACCCTCTCCGATGCCCATTCCGCTTCAGCCGGAATCGAGGAGGCTGCCACCGGGATAGCCTCGGCATATGCAGTGGCATATCCCCTCGGCGTGCTCGGCGCAATAGCAGTTGTGCTCTTGTGCAGGTCCCTGTTCAGGATAGACCTTGACAAGGAGAAGGAGCGTGCCTCCAAAGGCGAAAAGGAGGAAGGCAATGCCTTCAGGCTCGCCTGCCAGGTAATCAACCCCGCCCTTTTCGGCAAGACCCTCCACGACATCGTGGGAGAGGAGAACGCAGACCATATGGTCATAACCCGTATGAAACGCGGCGAGCGCGTGTTCTTCCCCGAGCTCGGCCTTCCCTTGGAAGAGGGAGACAAGTTGCTGATAGTCACCGATGTGCAGCATAAGGACATAGTGAAGATCATCTTTGGCGAAGAGCTCCCGGTGAATATGGAAGAATGGAGCCAGGGTGACACCCAGCTCGTTGCCAGGCGCCTGTCCATAACCAAGTCCTCCATCACCGGCAAGAGCCTGCGCAAACTGGACATCCGCCATAAATATGGCGTCTCGGTGACAAGGATCCTCCGCGCCGGCGTCGATCTCCAGGCCGATGCGGACCTCATCCTCCAGGTGGGCGACAGTATGAAAGTCGTCGGCTCGGAGGAAGGCATAGCCCGTCTGGCGAAGCTCGTCGGCAACCAGCCGGAATCTCTCCATAAGCCCAACCTTATTCCCATATTCTTCGGCATTGCCCTCGGCGTTGCGGTGGGTATGATACCCATCCACTTCCCGTCCATGCCCCAGCCGCTCAAGCTCGGCCTCGCAGGCGGTCCGCTCATCGTGGCCATCCTCCTCGGCCACTTCGGCCCCAAGCTGAGGATAACCACCTACACCGCCCTCAGCGCCAACCTTATGATCCGTGAGATCGGCATTTCGCTCTTTATGGCGGCGGTCGGACTGGGCGCCGGCAAGACCTTCGTGTCGAGCCTCGTGGGAGGAGGCTATATGTGGGTGCTCTATGGCGCCATCATCACGCTGGTTCCTATGACGGTAATCGCCCTCGTGTGCCGCTACGTGATGAAGATGGATTTCTTCAAGATATGCGGCCTTCTCGCCGGAGGCACGACCGACCCGGCCCTTCTGGCCTTCTCCGAGAATATGTTCGGCAGCGGCAGGATTGCGGTGAACTACGCGACTGTGTACCCTCTGACAATGTTCCTTCGTGTCGTAGCCGCCCAGGTTATGATCATGCTTATGCTGTAGGATGAAAAGGATAGAGGTGGTCGCCGCCATAATCCGCAGGGGCGACAGGCTGTTCGCCACCCAGCGAGGCTATGGCGAGTGGAAAGACTGGTGGGAATGGCCCGGCGGCAAGGTCGAGCCCGGCGAGAGTCCGGAGCAGGCGCTCCAGCGGGAAATCCAGGAAGAGCTGGATGCGCAAATCACTGTGGATAAGTTCCTTACCACGATCCAGTGGGACTACCCTACCTTCCATCTGACAATGCACTGCTATATGTGTTCGCTCACAGCGGATGCCCTGCATCTCAACGAGCACGAGGCCGCCCGCTGGCTCGCAGCGGAGGACCTCGGCAGCGTCAAGTGGCTGCCGGCGGATGAGCAGCTCCTTCCCCTTCTTGAGCGGGAGTTACTGGGAGCTGATTAGGGGTTGCAGGATTCCGCGGCCGGGGGCCGCGCTA
>CACZBP010000156.1 GCA_902779495.1 uncultured Bacteroidia bacterium | reverse complement strand
GAGGCCGCGGAGGAACCGGCGGCGAGGCTGCTGTCATATCTTCTCTTGAATGTGAAGAATGCCTCTGCGACGGCTTCCGCTATCCCCTGCTGGCCCTTCTCGCTCTTCATCACGTCGAGGTCGGACTGGCTGGTGATGAACCCGCATTCAAGCAGCACGGAAGGCATTGTCGTCATCCAGAGCACGAGGAATGGGTCCTGGGAGATGCCCCTGCTGTGCTTGATGGGGCCCTTGCTGAGCGTGGTGTTAAGGTCTTCCGCGAAGGTGAGGCTCTGCTGGAGGTTGGTGTTCTGCATCAGGTTGAAGATGATGTAGGACTCGGGGTTGTCAGGGTCGAAACCCATATAGCGGGTCGTGTAGTCGTCTTCCTGGAGGATTACGGAGTTTTCCCTGCGGCAGAGGTCCATATTGGCGGAGAACAGGTCGCGCTTGGAGCTCTGGCCCAGGGTGTGGATGGAAAAACCGTTAACGTTCTTCCAGTTCTTGTTCTTCTTCGGATCCACCGAATTGACGTGGATGGAGATGAAAAGGTCGGCTTCGGCCTTGTTGGCTATCTTCGCCCTTTTGTCCAGGGCGGGATAGGTGTCGTCGTCGCGGGTCATAACCACCTTGACCGAAGGGTCCTTCTCGTTAATGATGTCCCGCACCTTCAGGGCAATTCCCAGGGCTATGGCCTTTTCCTTGACGCTTTTGCCGTCACGGCTAATGCAGCCGGGGTCCTTTCCGCCGTGGCCTGCGTCTATGCAGATGGTCCTGAGGCCGGGGGTCTTTCCGCCCTGTGCGAGCGCGGAATTTACTCCGATAAAGAGCAATAAAGTTATAAATATAACTATATGTTTTTGCGAAAGTCTCAAAATGGCGTTATATTTGCATTTTGCAAATGTAAGTAATTTGCACGAGAAAAGGAACACTGCGCGATAGAAAGAATGCGAAAAAAGATAGCCGGATGCTTCGATAGATACAAGGGAAAACTAGCCCTCGCGGGTGTGGTGTTCCTGCTTCTTGCCGGCTCATTCTCAGGCCGTTCGCAGGACGACCGCCGGCGTGGAAGGGGCCGCCAGACCTTCTCCCAGGCCGTCGCGTTCAACCCCGACAGCGTGGAAGTCTCCGACTCGATTAAGGCCATCCGCGACTCCATCCACAGGGCAGATTCCCTGTTCAAGATAGACTCCGCCGCCCTCCAGAAGCACAGTTCCCTGGACTACCCTGCCTTCACGGGCGCCAAAGACTCCATAATCGAGATATTCACCGACGGCCAGCGCAAGGTCTACTACTACGGCGACGTCTCCGTGACCTACGGCAACATGAAGCTCACCGCGGACTATATGGAGTATGACATGAAGACCGGCATCGTCTTCGCCCGCGGCACCAAGGACACCATCACCGGCGAGACCAAGGGTATGCCCACGATGACCGAAGGCAAAGCCTCCTACACGATGGAGGAGCTGCGCTACAACTTCAACACCCGCAAGGCCCGCATCACCAATATGATCACCAAGCAGGACGACGGCCTGCTCCACGGCAAGAACATAAAGATGATGCCGGACAAGTCCATCAATATCACCAACGGAAAATATACCGTCTGCGACCTTGCCGACCCGCATTACTATATGACCCTGTCCTCGGCGAAGATCATCACCGAGCCCTCGCAGAAGACCGTTTTCGGCCCCGCAGGGCTGGTCGTGGAAGGCGTTCCGATGCCGATAGGTATCCCCTTCGGCTTCATCCCCAAGCGCCCCCAGAGGGCGACCGGCTTCCTGATGCCGACCTTCGGCGAGGAGCGTGCCCGCGGTTTCTACCTGCGTGACGCCGGTATGTACTTCGTCTTCGGGGACTATTTCGACTTCTCCGTCACCGGTTCATATTACACCCTGGGCTCCTACAGCATCGACGTAAACTCCCGATACAAGGTCAATTACAAGTTCAACGGCTCCCTCTCCTTCACCTATTCCAACGACCAGACGGGCGAAAAGGGCCAGCCGGACTTCTTCCAGACCAAGAACGTTGGCCTGCGGTGGTCGCACTCCCAGGACAGCAAGATGATGCCCGGAACGACCTTTAGCGCCAGCGTCAACTTCTCCAGCCCGTCGAACAACAGGTACAACGCCACCTCCGTGACCGAGGCCCTGCAGAACCAGGCTTCGTCCTCCATATCCTCAGGGACAGTTCATATTCCTTCACCCTGCCGAACATAACCTTCTCGGTTTCAAGGTTCTACCCCTTCAAGCGCAAGAACCGCGTCGGCAAGGAGCGTTTCTACGAGAAGTTCTCCCTGGGCTACAGCACTACCCTCCAGAACAAGATCAACTTCAAGGCGAAGGAGTTCGGCCAGGAGGGCTTCTGGGACAAGTTCCAGAACGGTATGACCCACAACTTCCAGATAGGCCTGCCGAACTTCACGCTGCTGAACTATTTCAATTTCACGCCGTCCATAACCTACGGCCAGAACTGGTTCTTCAGGACTACCGAGCACCACTGGGACCCCGAGGCGCAGAAGGACGTGGCCGAGCAGAGCAAGGCATTCAGCACCCTGGGAATAACGCAGACCTATTCGGGAAGCATCTCGATGAGCACCCGAATCTACGGTATGTTCAACTTCGGCAAGAGCCACCGGCTGCAGGCCCTGCGGCACGTCATATCCCCGTCCATATCGATGTCGTTCAGCCCCGAGAAGGGAACGGCGGCCAACGGCTGGCGCTCCTACACCTACACGGATTCCAAGGGCAACGTCAAGACATATGACTATAATATATATGCAGGCCAGCTCTACTCCCCTCCCGGGAAGGGCAAGACCGGCAGCGCCAACATATCCATAGGAAACAACCTCGAGGCCAAGATCCGCGACCTTCGCGACACCACCGGAAAGGGCGTCAAGAAGGTGAAGCTGATTGACCAGTTCAACATCAGCACCGGCTATAACTTCCTTGCCGACTCCCTGAAGATGAGCAACGTCAGCATGTCGATGTCCACTTCCATATTCGGCAAGCTCAGCCTCAGCGGTAGCGCAAGCTTCGACCCCTATGCCATCAACGAACAGGGCCGCAAGATCAACGTCTTCAACGTCGTCAAGACCGGTAAGCTGCTGAGATTCAACAGCGCTTCCCTGTCCGCTTCCTATTCCCTGTCCGGCAAGGGCTCGATCAACGGCAACGACGGCACTAAGGGCGCCGGCGGCGGAGGAGGCGGTGGCGGCGAGAGCGCTGCGTCATATTACAACAGGATCTACTATCATCCCGATACCGGAGAATTTATCCCCACCGGATGGCTCTACTACACCAATCCGAACGTCCCCTGGTCGATGAACTTCAACTATTCGTTCTCGTTCAACCGCTCCTACCAGTACACCAACGGCGAGCTGATAACGAACAACCGCTTCACCCAGACCCTGGGCATATCCGGCAATATCAAGCTCTCCCCCAGGATGAGCGTCAATATGACGTCCGGATTCGATATAATGGCTATGAAGCTGACCACTACGCAGCTCAGTGCCACATATGACCTGCATTGCTTCAACATTTCCGTCTCCTGGGTGCCGACCGGCAACTGGCAGTCCTGGAGCTTCCGCATATCGGCGAATGCCGCGGCTCTTGCCGACCTGCTGAGATTTACGAAGAATTCCAGCTTCTGGGACAACAGATAGTTGGTTGTTTCGGGAATTATTGCTATATTTGCACTCAGTTCCGGCGGAATTCTTCTTTGCCGGAGATTAATCACCTATAAATTATATTTATGCCACACACTTTGTATGAGCTGAATGCTATGTCAGAAGACCAGTTGAGACTTCTGGCGGACCAGCTTGGCATCAAGAATACCAAGCGTATGACCGTCGAGCAGCTGGGCTACTCCATACTTGACCAGGAAGCCATCAACACTTCCAAAGAACCCGAACCTCCCAAGCCCAAGAAGAGGGGCCGCCCCAAGAAAGAGGCTTCCCAGCCCAAGGAGGTAAAACCCGCGGCCAAGGCTGCGGAACCGGCTCCCAAGCCGGAGGAAAAACCTGCCCCCCAGCAGACTAAACCCGCTGAAAAACAGCCCAAGGACTCAGATAAGCAGCCCAAGGCAGCCGAGAAGACCCGCAAGCAGGCCGCCAAGGACAAGCAGCTCCCTGCCAAGGAGGAAGTAAAGGCAGAACCGGGCGCCGCTGTCGAGCCGCAGGAGGCTCCCGCTCCCAAGAAGCGCGGCCGCAAGGCCAAGGCAGCAAAGGTCCAGGAGGCCGCCGCAGCAGAGCCCAAGGCCCTCGAAGCCCCCAAGGAGCAAGCTCCCCAGGCACCTCAGGTCCAGCAGCAGGCTCCGAAAGAGCCCAGGAAGGAGCAGTTCCAGCCTGCCCGCAGGAGCGAGCCCGAGTTCGAGGGCACGGTGGAAGCGACAGGCGTCCTTGAGATTATGCCTGACGGCTATGGATTCCTCCGCTCCTCGGACTATAACTATCTGAACTCCCCCGACGACATCTATGTCTCCCAGGCCCAGATAAAGGCCAACGCCCTCAAGACCGGAGACACCGTCACCGGAGAAATCCGTCCCCCCAAGGAGGGCGACAAGTATTTCCCCCTGGTGAGGATCAAGTCCATCAATGGCCGCAACCCTGAGTTCATCCGTGACAGGGTGCCCTTCGACTTCCTCACTCCCCTCTTCCCGGACGAGAAGTTCAATCTCCTGGGCCAGGGCCATATGACCGACATCTCCTGCCGTATAGTCGATATGTTCACCCCTATCGGAAAGGGCCAGCGCGGTCTTATCGTTGCCCAGCCCAAGACCGGTAAGACAATGCTGCTCAAGTCGATAGCCAACGCCATCGCCGACAATCATCCCGAGGTCTATGAGATTGTCCTCCTGATTGACGAGCGTCCCGAGGAAGTTACCGACATGAGCCGCAGCGTCAAGGCCGAGGTTGTCGCCTCCACTTTCGACGAGCCCGCCGAAAGGCACGTCAAGGTGGCCAATATGGTTCTCGAAAAGGCCCGCAGGCTTGTCGAGTGCGGCCACGACGTAGTGATCCTGCTCGACTCCATCACCCGTCTCGCCAGGGCCTATAACACCGTCCAGCCTGCCTCCGGCAAGGTGCTCACCGGCGGTGTGGATGCCAACGCCCTCCAGAAGCCCAAGCGTTTCTTCGGCGCCGCCCGTAACATAGAGGGAGGCGGCTCCCTCACCATCCTTGCGACGGCCCTCACCGAGACCGGCTCCAAGATGGACGACGTCATATTCGAAGAGTTCAAGGGCACCGGCAATATGGAGCTCCAGCTCGACAGGACCCTCTCCAACAGGCGCATCTTCCCTGCCGTCAACCTCGTCCTTTCCAGCACCCGCCGCGACGACCTGCTCTACTCTTCCGACCAGGCCAACCGCATCTGGATCCTCCGCAAGCTCCTTGCGGATATGAACCCGACCGAGGCGATGAACTTTATGCTTCAGCTGATGGACCAGTACAAGACCAACCAGATGCTGCTCGACAATATGAGCAAGGTCAGTCCCCGCGACGCCAAAAGCTACGACTATTATTAGCATATGCACTTCGCATCAGAAGACACAATAGCGGCTCCCGCCACCGTTCCAGGTGCGGGAGCCATATCCATAATCAGGGTCAGCGGCAGCGGGACCTTTGCCGTTGCTGACCGTGTAATATCCTTTAGGTCAGGCCGTTGCAGCGAATTTGAAGGATATTCCATCCACTTCGGATCCATATATCTCCCTGACGGCGAGCTGCTTGACAATGTGCTCGTGAGTGTCTTCCGTGCACCCCATTCCTACACCGGCGAGGATTCCGTGGAGATTTCCTGCCACGCTTCTTCCTATATAGTTTCATCTCTTATGATGCTCCTCCTGGATGCCGGTGCCAGGGCCGCAGAGCCGGGTGAATTCACCCGCAGGGCCTATCTTAACGGCAAGATGGACCTCGCCCAGGCTGAGTCGGTCGCGGACTCGCAGGAGCTCAAAGACCTTGCAGATAATCTCCTGGAGATGACTGCTCTGATGGAGTTGGAGCTGGATTTTAGCGAGGAGGATGTGGAATTTGCCGACAGGGGTAAGCTTAATGACTTGCTGGACAGGGTTTTATCGCATATTGATTCCCTCCTGTCTTCTTTCCGTCTGGGCAATGCCATCAAGAACGGCATCCCCGTGACCATAGCCGCAGCGGCCAACACCGGCAAGAGCACCCTCCTCAATGCCCTCCTCGGCGAAGACCGCGCCATCGTCTCCGACATCGCAGGCACGACCCGCGACACGGTGGAGGAGACCGTCACCATTGGCGACTGCCGCTTCCGCTTCATCGACACCGCCGGCATCCGCTCCACCGGCGAGACCATAGAGCAGCTTGGCATAGAGCGTTCGCTGCGCAAGATTGAAGATGCCTCGATAGTCCTCGGCGTCGTGGATCTCTCTGATGCAGAAGATGTTATCGTCTCCCAAATCGAATCTCTCCGCTCCCGCATCGACTTCTCGCGCCAGCAGTTCGTGCTCCTGCAGAACAAGGCTGACCTGGACGATAAGCAGATTGATTATGAGGGCCCCTGCTTCCGCATATCCGCCCGGACGGGGCTCGGCCTTCCCGCCCTTCGCGACTGGCTCGCCTCCTACGAGAAGGACCGCATCGCCAGCGCCGGCTCGGAGACCCTGCTGACCA
>CACZBP010000155.1 GCA_902779495.1 uncultured Bacteroidia bacterium | reverse complement strand
CGATATGCCCTCACGGCCACCTTGACGGGCCATTTCTGGGTCATCGTGACGGGCACGTCGGTGCCTTCGGCATCGGTCAGGACCGCTATGACGGTGTCGACATTATAGCTTCCGGCTTCGACAATGCTCTTTACGGTATATTCCCCCTTGAAGGAGAATGGAACCATAATCTTGTGGGGCAGCCAGCCTTCCTTGACCTCTCCCAGCCAGTCGGCGGCGATGACTTTGTCGCCAGCCTTGGCAATGGGGGTGAAATCCCAAAGCTTTTTCCTGTCTAGGGGGTCGGTGTATTCGCCCCTGCGGAGGAAGACGTCTTCCATAGTGGTGAGGTCGTTCTGCAGACCGTCATAGACGCTGGACAGAAGGCCTGGGCCGAGCGTTATCTCGAGCATCTTGCCCTCGAATTCCACCGTGTCGCCGTTCTTGAGCCCGCGCGTGGACTCGAACACCTGGACCTGGGCCGACTTCCCGTTCACCTTGATGACTTCGGCCATAAGGCGGGTGCCGTCCAGGGAGATGTAGCAGAGTTCGTTCTCGGCTACAGGCCCGGAGGTCTGCACTGTGACGAGGTTGGAAACGATGCCCGTTACTATTCCTGTACTTTTGGACATATTGTGTATCTTGTTAATTATCAGTGAATTCTACTCCTTTAAACGTGCCGCGCACCTCCTGTACGAGGCGGCGGAAGAGTTCCTGTCCGGTCTTTTCGTCGAGGCGGAGCCAGCGGTGGATTATCTCAAGGCGCACCACGAAGCTCAGCAGCGCATCGATGTCGAAATAGTGGAAGGTGGCCAGACCGACGGCCTTGTCCCACATCACCTCGTCCAGGCCCCTTTCCCTTGCGAGGATATCGCCCTGGGCAAGGACAGCCTGCACTTTCTCCCTTTCGGGGAACTCGCCTTCGCACTCGAGGAAGATGTCCTGCTCCAAGGGCCTTCCGAGGGCCTTGTTCAGGAAGCGGACCTTCTCGTTGCGCACTCTCAGGTCGAAGGCGAAATAGCCTTTTACAAAGGCGTTAACCTTCGGCAGGGGCTCTTGCTCATTGGCTGCGAAGACATCTTTGCGACGGGGCCTTTCGCCGAGGGCGATGCGGTAGAAGCGCTCGTCCAGGGAGGCTTCGTCGAACCCGCTGAGGACCTGGTCCAGCAGGAGGACGTCGGAGGCTGAGAGCTGGCTGCGGATGAACGCCAGAGTGCCTTCGATGTCAAGCCCCTGCGAGGCTTTCCAGTCGCGCGAGAGGACGGGGAGGGAGGATATGATATACTCGTAGTTGGCCATATCCTACTCGCCGAAGAGGAGCTTCTTTGTGGCGGGACGCAGATACTCGCCTATCAGGGCGCGGAAGGTTTCGTCGCTGAGGCTGATGAAATAGCTTCCGTCGGCGGGACCGATGGTGAAGCCGCCTGCGACCTTCTTCGAGAATTCGGCCTTCACGCCGGTGCCGAGCACCTTTCCGAGTTCATTGCGGAGGAAGGGCTCGAGCTGGGCCTTCAGGGACTCGGGAAGCACCATAGCTATGTCGGACTGCTCCTGGGCGGAGAAGTTCTTCGCGACGGCGGTGATGATGCCTTTTATGAATTCGGGGGCCGAGAGAGCGTCCTTTACCTGGGTGTCGGCGACCTTGGCAACCACCAGGGTCTCGAGGTCCTGCCTTGTGGCCTGGAGGGCCTGGAGGGAGGCGGTGCGCACATCGCTCTCAGCCTTGGTCCGGAGGTCTTCGGCATCTTTTTCGGCCTTGAGGATTATCTGCTCTGCTTTTTTGCGGGCCTCATCCACCATCGCTGCGGCGTCTTCCCTGGCCTTGGCGAGGATGGCTTCTCCTTCTGCCTTACCTTTGGACAGACCTTCGTTGTAGAGGCGGTCTGTCAGTTCCTGCAATTTATCCATTTTGATATAAATAAAGTAGTTCGCTAAAAAATCTTACAAATTTACGAAAAAATTGTCATTCTTTGTTCATTTCTCCCCTCAACCGGGCTATTTCCAGTTCCATATTGCCGATTATCTCGTCCCGCTGCTCTATCTGCTCGGTGGCTTCCTCCCTCATCTTGCGCAGTTCCTCCTCGAGGAGCTCGGTGTCGTTCGAGACGAAGCTGCTCTCCTTGACGGAGATGTTCGCCGGGTCGATGCGGAAGGCGCTCGCCGAGGCGTCGAGGAGTATCTTGTCGGTCTCGGTGAGGGCGGCGCCGGCGGTGTAGATGGTCACTTTCTGGCCGTCTATCTCGTAGTCATATATGTAGCTTCCGGAGAAGCGCTTGTTGGCCTGGATGAAGGAGATGACGTTCCTCTTGTAGTTGTTCTCGCGCACCAGCGAGACGGCGGAAAAAAGGCTGGGAACGATGAATGCGACCAGCAGGAGGGCCATCACCGTGGCCCTGCGGCGGTTCTGCGCGTAACTCTCCACTGGGGTGAACCTCAGGTACTTGACCATCAGGTAGGTGGCGATTATGATGAAGACGCTGTTGATGATGAAAAGGTAAAGGGCTCCGAAGAAATAGTGCCAGTTGCCGTCCGACAGGGCGAAGCCTGCGGTGCACAGGGGCGGCATCAGGGCGGTGGCGATGGCCACTCCGGAAAGCACCGTGCCCCTGTCCTTGCGGCTGGTCTCAAGGATGCCGGCGAGGCCGCCGAACAGGGCAATGAGCACGTCGAAGATAGTGGGACGTGTCCTTGCCAGTAGCTCCGTAGGGTTCACAAGGTCGAGCGGCGACAGGAGGAAATACAGCGTCGAAGCCAGAAGGCTTATGACCACCATCACCAGCAGGTTGCGGGCGGCGTCGCGAAGCAGCTGGATGTCATTGATGCCTATCGACAGTCCGATTCCGACGATAGGCCCCATAAGGGGAGACACCAGCATCGCGCCGATGATAACGGCCGTGGAATTGACGTTAAGGCCCACGGAGGCCAGGACTATGGCGAATGCGAGGATCCACACGTTGGGGCCCCTGAACCATATGGCCTTCTTAATCCTGGCCACTGCATCCACGGTGTCAATCTCATCCCTGAAATCCACCAGGTCTCTTAGATATGACTTTACTCTTTCCCGATCCATATTCCATCAAAATATATAATTCACTGATATGCTGAGACTTCCCGGGCCGTCGTTCTTTATGGCGGGAGTGGCGTATTCGACCGAGAGGATGAAGTTGTAGTCAACCGAGAGCTTGGCCCCGCCGCCATAGCTCAGGTGCAGCTTGTCGCCGCTGCGGCTCCAGCCGCCGTCACGAAAAATCTGCGCATCGCCGCTGCTGCGCATCCTGTCAAGCCTGTAAGGCACGACTACCATTCCGAGGTCCATCAGCGGATTGATGGCTATTCCCAGGTTGATTCCCCACAGGTTGAAGTCATATATGAACCAGCGCAGTTCGAAGTTGCTCCACGCATATGCCTGGCCGAGCATCCTGTTGTAGAGGGTTCCGCGCAGGGTGTTGTAGCTTCCGAGGCCGTCGGAAATCACCTGCCGCAGGCTCAGGGCCGCTATGTTGGAAAGCATATAGAAAGGCATTTCGCCAAGCAGGGTGCCCTGGAACGCAACGTGATATGCAAATGTGAGTTTGTCCTTCACCAGGGGCACATAGTGCCTCCAGTGCAACGCAAGGTTGAGGTAGCTGTTTCGCTTCTGCACGAAGTCGGGCGAACCATACAGGAAGGCATCCGCCCAGATGCCGCTCTTTGTCGCGGCCTCGGTGTCGCGGGTGGCATATGAGATGCCGGCCTTGAGCTCGGTGTGGAAGCCTCCCGCAGCCTCGCCGGCAGACAGGATTCCCGCATCTATATACCTGTGCAACAAGTTGTTAGTCGCCATCGGCAGCTTTGTGTCCCTGATGCGGATATCCCATATGTTCAGG
>CACZBP010000154.1 GCA_902779495.1 uncultured Bacteroidia bacterium | reverse complement strand
ACCCTGTTTACGGGACAGGCTGTCGATGCAATCCTGCGCGTGTTCGGTGATGTAGGTCTTGGCGGCATTGACGAAGGCGGCGTTGGTGGAGATTGCGGCGACAGAGCCGTTATTATAGGTGATGTCGCACATCCTGTTCCCCGTATCGGCATGCTCCTCCAAAAAGTCATCCACCGCCATGGTGACAGCCTGTTCGGACAGCGTTTGCATATCACGGATGATGACGTCGCGGAGTTGGTGCTTGACCGCAAGTTCCGCGTAGACGGTGAGCAAGATGAGGATCGCCAGAAATACGGCGAGATATTTGCGGAGTTTGCGACGGAAGGGGCTTGGTTTTTTGCGGCACAGCATCACGATCACCTGCTCCACGGTCCAGGGACGACGCCCGGGATAGAAGAAATCGCCTGCCTGGGCAGGGTCTCCGCCTTCGTTGAGATATTTATTGTAAAAATATGCAGTACAGGAAGTTCCGTGGTGTGTGAGGATGAATTCCCGAACGACCGAAGGAAGGTTGTGGGACTCGGCCATCGCCAGACCGTCGGTGACGTGGCGGATGATGTCGCGGGCGCTTTCGGCCGGGGTCAGGCCGGCGTGGTAGCTCGTGCCCAGGGCCTCGTTTTCGATGAAGCACTGGGGGTTCTTCATCTTGCCTATGTCGTGGTACATCGCACCTGCGCGCACCAGCAGGACATTGGCTCCGATGCTGCGGGCGGCGGCATCGGCCATATTCATCACCTGGAGGGAATGCTGGAAGGTGCCGGGCGCCTTCTGGGCAAGCTCCACCAGCAGGGAGTTATTTGTGTCGGCCAGCTCCAGGAGCCTGGAATTGGACACCAGCATAAACATCCTCTCGAACAGGTAGATCAGCGGATAACCGGCCACGGAGAGCATCGAGCCCAGGAAAAGGAGCCCGATCTTGCGAAGGTCGGAGACCTCGCTGAGGTCGTTGATGAGGTGGAAAGCGACGAAGGTCACCGCCAGGGAGGCGAAGGCTATCACCGCCGTGACGAACTGCTTCCAGCCACGGTTGAAATAGTCGAAGACATACATCGTGACAACGCCGGAAACCAGGTACATCAGGAACAGTTCGGCGCCGTTGTGGGCGAATATCAGAAGCGGCAGCAGCGACACCACATAGACCGGCAGGACCACCTTCTTGCGGAAGAACGCAAGCAGGAAAAGGGCCGACAGGGTGAACGGGGTCATATACAGCATCCTCGGATTCACCCTCTCCACGACGAAGGCGACTATGGCCGCGAAGGCTATGATGAAGAGGATATATGCGAAGCGGTTGAACTCCTTGAATATCAAAGGGTTCGTGTAGTATATCGAAAGGAAGAGGACAAGCACCAGCAGCAAGGCAAGGATGGCGTTGCCGAGCCACAGGAAGATGCGCGGACCGCTGTAGCCGACGCTGTTTTCATATTCCGTCTTGTAGGAGTCGAGCCACTGCTGGATCTCGCCGGTGACGATCTCCCCCTTCGCCACGATCTGCTGGCCGGAGGAGACATAGCCCATAGTCGGGGATATGTAGTTGGAGGATTCGGCGTGCACCAGGTTGGTCGTCTCCCTGTCGTAGATGAGGTTCGGGACAAGGAGGTCATAGACACCTTTTTCCGAGAAGACTGAATCCACCTTTACACCGGGGTTGTCCCTCTGCACGTCGGACAGAAGGCGCGTGCGTGCAGACGAGAGTGTATATGAATTCGCGGCGGGCTGGCGGGTGGCGCGCTTTCCGTTCTGGATGAATATTACATCGTCCGGGGATTCATCGGCCCCGTCGAGGATGCCCTTGGCATAGATGCTTGACAGTGAGGAGATAAGCCGGGGCTTGATGGCAGAGGCGGTGCCCAGGTTCAGGGCATCCGCAGCGCGGAGGGCCTCCTGGACTATGGACTCCGAATAGCGGTAGTAGCGGACCATATCCGTGCCGGCCGCATCCCTTTCCGCCTGCATCTGCTCCTCGGTCTTCATCACGGGGAAATCGAACTGGGCCACGAGGGTCTCATAGGTCCACGGGGCTCCCTTGCGGTAGTCATAGTTGAACTTGCCGCTGCGGGGCATCGTCAGCAGCAGGACCACGAACAACACGCCGAGGGCGATGTAGATCTTCTTCGATTTCGGGAGTGAGGATGGCATCATTTGAAGGGGCTGTCTTTTTCGCGGGAAATGTAGCTGTAGGTGAGCTTGTCGGTGAGGTTGGGGAACAGGTTGTGGGCGGCGACTGTGGCTTTGCCCAAACCGGTCAGTGTCACGGAGTTACGCCTCTTGCGCAGGGCCTCGAGCAAGTGGCGGGCACACTCTTCGGCGCTCATCAGGCTGCCCTCGTCCAGGGGGGTCTCACCCTGAGGGGAGCCATCGGCCGTGAGGGCGGCGTTGCGCACGTTCGAGGCGGTGTAGCCGGGGGCGAAGACAAGGACGTGTAGACCGTCCTTGAGGTGCTCGATGCGGAGGGTGTCAAGGAAGCCGCGGACGGCATATTTCGAGGCGCTGTAGCCGCTGCGGGCCGGGAGGGCGGAATATCCGGCTATGGATATGACGCCGGTCACGGAGCCTTTGGACTTAAGCAGGGCGGGAAGGGCATATTTGGTGCAATATACAGTGCCCCAGAAGTTTACGTCCATAAGGCGGCGCAGCACGTCGAGGTTCAGGTCCTTGAACATCGCCCTCATCGAGAGGCCGGCGTTGTTGATGAGGAAGTCTATCCTGCCCCACTTGGCCAGGGTCTCCTGGACCAGCTTGCGGCAGTCGGCTTCGACGGAGACATCCGTGCGTATGCAAAGCACGTCCTTCCCTACCGACGGGGCCAGTTCCTTCATCTTCTCCCAGGACCTGGCAGCCATCACCACCTTGGCGCCTTCGGCACCGAGGAGCCTTGCCACGGCAAGCCCGATTCCCGAACTCGCCCCGGTAACGACGGCAACCTTATCCGTGAAGTAACCCATTACATTACAGTCATTTCGGCAATATCCTCTCCGTCATAGGCGCCGGCGTCGAGCTTGGCCTTTATCTCCTTGAAGGCATTCAGGGTGTACTTCACGTCTTCCATCGTGTGGGCGGCGGTACTCACTATCCTGAAGATAATCATTCCCTTGGGGATGACGGGATATATCACCATAGAGCAGAATATGCGGTAGTTTTCCCGCAGGTCCTTGGCCATCTTCGTGGCCTGGGCGACTCCGCCCTTGATGTGGACCGGGGTGACGCAGGCCTCGGCTTCTCCGATGTCGAAGCCTTCGGCGCGGAAGCCGTCCTGGATGGCGTGGGTGATCTGCCAGCACTTGCGGCGCAGCTCGTCTCCCTCCGGAGAGTCGATGATCTCCATCCTCTTTATGTTGCCCAGTACCAGGGCCATAGGGAGGGATTTGGCATACATCTGGGAGCGCATATTCATCCTCAGGTAGTTGATTATGGCGTGAGGGCCGGCGATGAAGCCGCCTATCGAGGCCATACTCTTGGCGAATGCGCCGATGTAAAGGTCTATCTCATCCATCACGCCGAAGTGCTCGGAAGTGCCCCTTCCGTGCTCGCCCAGGAGGCCGAAGCCGTGGGCGTCGTCGATCAGGATGCGGAAGGGATATTTCTTCTTGAGGGCGGCGATCTGGTCGATGATGCCCAGGGCGCCCGTCATTCCGAACACGCCTTCGGTGATCAGCAGCACGCCGCCGCCGTTCTCCTCCGCCACCTGGCAGGCGCGGGCGAGGACTTTCTCGCAGTCGGCGATGTTGTTGTGACGATATTTGTACTTTTCGCCGATGTGCAGGCGGATGCCGTCCAGCAGGCAGGCGTGGCACTCGGCGTCATACACGATCACGTCGTGGCGCGCGGTGAGCGCGTCGATCGTGGACACGATACCCTGGTAGCCGAAGTTGTAGAGGAAAGCA
>CACZBP010000153.1 GCA_902779495.1 uncultured Bacteroidia bacterium | reverse complement strand
ACTGTTCAGCTTGTGATCGATCCCTCCGTCACTTTGTGACACCTCCCTTTTTCCAAAGGGAGGTAAGGTGGTCAGCAAAGTTCAGGCTTTTAATGGTAATCCTCCGGGATGTCCATTTTCTCGTACTTCTCCCGCAGGGCTTTGTACTCGGCGCGGTCAATCAGGCCGTTGCGATAAAAGCCCTCCACCTGCTCGAGGTACTTTTCCTTTCCGCTATGGTGGGCGCAGGTGATGGCCTCCTCGGCCTCGTCCTTATGCCGGAAGGTGCGCGGAGTCTGCTTTGTTTTCACGACCGTGGGCTGGGGGAAGGGGCGGTGAAGCTCGACATTGGTCTTCTTCCCGGTCTTTCCCGCCTTCTCCTTGCTCATCGCCTTCACGACCCCGACGATTGCCGCGACCACGCCTATCGTTATCACGGCGGGAATGATGGCATCCGGATCCTCGGCCGCGGCAGAGATCATGATCGCGGCAACGACTCCCAATATGACAAGGCCGGTATTTTTGCTCGCAGGCTTTTTGTTCATTGCGGCACTTCCTTTCGCTGTTTGGGGCGTTCCGGGACGCGCGGGGGAGTTGACGGACACATTGTCCGGCAGCCAACTCTTGAAAAGCCTGACGGCCTCTTCCCAGCTTTCTGCCAGGATAGAAATTTCAGTGTCATCCGCTTCGTTGAGGCAATAGCCGGTCAGACGGACGGAGATTGTACCATCTTGATTCAAACTCACAAAATTACCAATGAAATGGGCGGCTTCATTGATTGAATAGTCTGGCTCCTGCCCTGTATTATTATCTTTTTTGCAAGACGAAAATACTGACACACAAACACAAATGATAGTGGTCAAAAAGATTAATCCTTTTTTCATATACTTTTTCATATTATTATTCTTCTTTTACACAACGGACAGGATAGGCCATGTAACGGTAATCCTTCAGCAGAATATCTTCTTCAGATGTATCAGGGTACCAGGACAAGCACCATGAGAGTTTTCTCACCTCACCTTGAAAGTCCGTGCTTCTTGTCCAATAACAATAGTCGGAATTATTACGAAAGCCATTATCCGAGATATACCCAAACGCCTCAAAGTTGCCGGTCAAATAATCCTCGGTTATTCCTAAAAAATCATCTTTTGTCGGCACCCTGTAGCCTGCGGGGCAAGGGTCCCATACTGTCTTGGCAGCGCCATCTCCCCATAAGGTCCAGTCGATATCATCAATCCAGTCATAATTGGCAGTATTGCGACTGATGTATTCTGTCGGGTGTGAGATGGAATATGCCAGACGGCCGGACTCCGGGTTTGCTTCTATTACGTTTGATGAGAGCAGCGGGTCCTTGCGCCCCCACTGGAAATAGCAGTCGCCGCCCAGGGCGGGCAGTGCCTTGGCACCGCTGGGGAGCGTGGTTTCTGCCGGGGCCGATTCCGTCACCCAGATGAGGTAGGACCACAGGATGGTTCCGTTCTTTTTGATGGCCACCAGTGCACTTCCGGGCGTGGCGGATGCCGTGATGGTCAATTGGCTGTCACTCGATATTGATGCCGACCCGCCGCCCCATAGCACATCCGCGGCATCCGGAAAACCTACCGATGCTGGCAGGCCGCTGCGCTGCCAGGAGCCGGAAATCTTCCGGGGATTCGCGTCAAAACTGACGGTCTCACCCGTTCGGATGCAGAAACTGTTTTCCTGGCCGTAATAGACTTGGCTCGTGGGGGTAGCCCACGTCATTCTTTCATCCAGATTCCCGGTGACATTCTTGAACTTGCCCGCAGTGAAGGTGACCTCGGTGTCGAAACGAAGCTCGCCGATCTGGCTGCCATTGTCGGCTGTAATGGTGAATCCCTTGGAGAAAACCGTGGGCAGGATGATGATATAATAATACTTTCCTGCTTCAAAAGCGCTTCCGGACGACGGCGTCAGGGTCACGCACTTCTCTGTGCCGGCTTCCGCCACAGGCGTATCTGGCGCGGTGAAGCGGAAGCGGAAATCCCCGGCAATCTTTTCCTCGTTGTTGCCACGTATGCTGACGGCGGTGATATCGTTCCGGTTCACCATGAACCGAAGGCCGCTGCACAGGTGGTTGAAAGAGATGCTGTTACCAGTGGCGTCGTCAGCGGTGATCAGGTAGCCGTCGCGGAAAGTGCCGTCCTTGCCGAGCTGGAAGGGTGTCAGCTTAGTTGATACGTAACCTTCTGTATATGTGGCAGATAAATCGCCCGGATAAAGAGCGATATAACTGCCAAGGTCGGCAGGAGCCGTCCCGGTGAAAGTGGCTGCGGCGGTAGGGGCGTCGTTGTCGCCTGTGAAAGTATAATTGCCACCCCCTGACAGGATGGAAATCTTCTCGTGGGCGCTCCAGAGAATCTTTTTGTCGTCGGTTGAGGATACGAAGGTGCGCGTCTCGGGGGCATCCTCGCCAGGCGTTGACGCATACAGCGTATGCTCCACCAGCTGCGGTGAAGGCGTTACCGGCGGCTCCGGTGTCGCGGGATTGTCCTCCCGCTGGCAGGCGGCCATCAGAAGAAGGGCCGGGACTATATACCTAAATATCCTCATAGCTGATGTCTTTCGTGGACGCGCTGGGTGCGGCCGCGCTGAGGATGCTCGACTCCGGCGCCAGAAGAATGGCCTGGCACGTCGGGCAGGCGTATATGGCTTTGTTCAGTTCGTTCATAACGATGCAAAGTTATAAAAATCGGGACTCTGTCGGGCGTCCTTCCGGTGCTATTTTTGGTATTTTGGTCGAAAAAAGCCGGTTTTTCTGACTATAAGTCACTACAGTGCAGCATATTTCTTTTCGTCTTTGGCCGCACCGAGGCGGGCTTCGACGACGTTGAGGATGTAGTCTCCCAGCTTCTCGAATTCGGTGACGAGGTCCATATAGACGGTGCCGGAATCATAGCTGTAGGCGTGGTTGTCTATGTTGTTGATGTTGTCACGCTTTAGGGTGTTGCGGCAGTCGTTGATCTGGGTCTCCAGCTCACGGGAGAAGGAGATGTCGAAGTCTTCCTTGCGGCCGCCCAGAATAGCATTCATACGCATCAGGGCCTTTTCGGTCAGCGAACCGATGCGCTCTATGCCGGTGTGCTGGTACTCATTGATTTCAATCTTGTTTTCCTTCTTGCGGCGGTTGATCCTGGCAAGGTTGAAGCAACCGTCTCCGATGCTCTCCAGCTCGCTTATCTCACGGAGCATACTGCGAATCTTTTGCTTGGTGTCGTCGGACAGGTGGGCTTCCCCGATTTCTCCCAGGTACTTGCCGATCTCGTTTTCAAGCCTGTCGGAGAGCTCTTCATACTTGCGTATCCTGTCGAAAAGCTTGTCGAAAGCGGCATCGTCGGTCGTGCTGGAGAGTTCGTGCATAAGGTTGAACATCTTCTGCATCTTGTCGCCGAAGAGGGCTATCTCCTTCTGGGCCTGGAGCACGGAGATTTCAGGGGTCTTCATAAGACCGCCGCGGATAAACTGCAGGCGGAACTCGTCTTCATCCTCAGTCTTCTTGGTGGGGATGATCTTGCAAACGACCTTCTCGATCTGGGGGATGAACCATATGAGGATGGACGTGTTGATGAGGTTGAAGGCGGTGTGGAAGGTGGCCAGGGCGAAGGAGAGCTTGATGGGGCTCTGCTCGGCGGCGGTCGGGTCGAGGCCGACTATGTTGCAGACCATCCTGACGAAGGGGAAGAAGAATATGAGTACCCACACCACGCCGAAGACGTTGAACAGCAGGTGGGCCATGGCGGTCCTGCGGGCCTGCGTATTGGCGGAGAGGGCGGCGATGTTGGCCGTGAGGGTCGTGCCTATATTCTCACCCATAACAAGGGCTATACCCTGATATATGTTGATTGCTCCGGTGGAGCAGAGGACCATCGTGATGGCCATCAGGGCTGCGG
>CACZBP010000152.1 GCA_902779495.1 uncultured Bacteroidia bacterium | reverse complement strand
AAAATTCCTAAAGCAAAAGGGTTATTAGGATTTAACTTCTATCTCTTTGATTTCCACTTCATTGCCGCAGCTCAGGACCGTGTCCTCGCTGCCGCAGTGAGGGCATTTTTTGCCATATTGCACCGTTGGGTATTCCTTGCCGCAGGCGTTGCAGAGGGTGACGGCTGGGATGATGTTGCATTTGAGCTCACAGCCCCTGAGCATAGGCTCCTTGTCGGCGGCCCAGCGCCAGCAGTCCTGCAGGTAGTCGGGGATGATGGTGGAGACTTCGCCGATGTTCATCACGACACCGTCGACGTGCTCAACCCCATTTTCCCCGGCCGCCTTCTTGACGTCGCGGATAATGTAGAATACTATTCCCAGTTCGTGCATTACGACTTCTTGCTGAACAGGATCCTGCCCGTGCGCTTTATCATATAAGGAAGGATTCCGCCGAACTTGCCCTCGGACGTGCGCATTATGCTGGCGTCGGGGTTCTCGCGGTGGAGGTGGATGGCGTCGAAGCCGCACTTGGTCGTGCATATGCCGCAGCCGATGCAGCGGTTCTTGTCCACTACGGAGGCGCCGCAGCTGAGGCAGCGGGCGGTCTCCTTGCGCACCTGCTCTTCGGTGAGGGTGTTATGGTACTCCTTGAAAGGATCCTTCTTCGGGGTGACGCCGGGATCCTGGCGGGAGGAGTTGTCATAGCTCTCCACCACGATGTCCTTCTTGTTCAGCTCGATGAAGTCGCGCCTGTTGCGGCCTATGGTCATATGGCCGTGCTGGACGAAGCGGTGCAGGGATTCTGCGGCTTCCTTGCCGGCTGCGATGGCATCGATGGCGAACTTGGGACCTGTGAAGCAGTCGCCGCCCACGAAGATGTCGGGTTCGGCGGTCTGGTAGGTGAGCTTGTCGGCGACGGGGTAGACTCCGCGGAAGAATTCGACCTTGGTGTCGGCAAGCATATCCTTAAGGATAACAGTCTGGCCTATTGCGAAGACGACCATATCGGCATCAAGCGTAATGAGCTCATTCTCATCATATTTCGGGGCGAAGCGGTGATTCTCGTCAAAGACGGAGGTGCACTTCTTGAAGACTATCTTTGCGACCTTGTCTTCGCCGATGACTTCCTTCGGGCCCCAGCCGGGACGGATGACTACTCCGTCTTCGCGGGCCTCGGTGCGCTCCTCCAGGGAGGCTGGCATAATGTCCTCAGTCTCAAGGGAGAGCATCGTGACCTCGGAGGCGCCGCTGCGCATTGCAACGCGGGCTGCGTCGATTGCGACGTTGCCGCCGCCCACGACAACCACCTTGCCGCTGACTTTCACCTTGCCGCAGTTGGCGTCGTGGAGGAAGTCGATGGCCGTGGTCGTGCCCTGGAGGGTCTCGCCGGGGATGCCGGGAAGACGGCCGCCCTGGCAGCCGATGGCCACGTAGAAGCCCTTGTAGCCTTCTTCGCGAAGCTGCTTGATGGTGACGTCCTTGCCGACTTCGACGCCGGTGCGGATGTCAACTCCGATTTCGCGCATTATGTCGATTTCGGCCTTGATGACGTCCTTTTCGAGCTTGTATGAAGGGATGCCATAGCGGAGCATACCGCCGGGCTCCTCGTTCTTCTCGAAGACAGTGGGGCAGTAGCCCATTGTGGCGAGGTAATAGGCGCAGCTAAGACCGGCGGGGCCGCCTCCGATGATGGCTATCTTCTCGGGCCAGCGCTCATTGACGTTGGAGCAGATGTTGACCTCGGGGACGAAGCGTGTCTCGGCCTTGAGGTCCTGCTCGGCGATGAACTTCTTCACCGCGTCGATTGCGATGGGCTGGTCTATCGTGCCGCGGGTGCAGGCGTCCTCGCAGCGGCGGTTGCATATGCGTCCGCACACGGCGGGGAAGGGGTTCTCCCTCTTGATGAGCTCAAGGGCCTCGGTGTATTTGCCTTCGGCGGCCTTCTTGAGATAGCCCTGGACGGCGATGTGGGCCGGGCAGGCGGTCTTGCAAGGGGAAGTTCCTGTGGGATAGCAGTTTATGCGGTTCTTGTCGCGATAGTCTTCGGTCCATTTCTCCGGGCCCCACTTCTTGGAGTCGGGAAGTTCCTGCTTGGGATACTCTATCTGGCCGTGGCTCGTGCAGAGTTTCTGGCCGAGCCTGACGGCTCCTGCGGGGCAGTATTCCACGCAGCGGCCGCAGGCGACGCAGTTCTTCGGATCCACCTCGGCAACATAGGCGCTGCGGCTCATATTGGGGGTGTTGAACAGCTGGGAAGTCCTCAGCGCGTTGCATATCTTGACGTTGCAGTTGCAGATGGCGAAAATCTTGCCTTCGCCGTCGATGTTGGTGACCTGGTGGACGAAGCCGTGGTCCTCGGCCTTGCGGAGGATGGCCATCGCCTCATCGTAGGTGATGTCGTGGCCGCGGCCGGTCTCGCGCAGATAGTCTGCCATATCGCCAACGCCTATGCACCAGTCGCGGTAGTCGTCGGCGCAGCCTTCGTCGAGTTTCTTGCGGCCGTAGCGGCAGGAGCATATGCCCACGCCCAGGTGGCCTTCATATTTCTTGAGCCAGTAGGAAATGTGCTCAATGTCAATGGATTGGTTCTCCATCGATATGGCCTTTTCCACCGGGATGACGTGCATTCCAATGCCGGAGCCGCCCATAGGGACAGAAGGAGTGATCTTCTCCAGGGGGAGGAAGGTCATCCTCTCGAAGAACATCGCCAGCTCGGGATGCTTGTCCATCAGGTCGGTGTTCATATTGGTGTATTCGGCGCTGCCGGGGACGAACATCGGGACCCAGTAGATGCGGTCCTCCCTGTTGAAGGTCGTGCCCGGATCGGGGCCCTGGCCGTTGGTGTAGTGGTCTCCGTAGTCATATTCGAGCATACCGAAGTAGGCGAGCTTGTCCAGGAGGGCGTCGAACTCTTCGTCGGTGGAAGCATAGTGCTTCTTGGTGTTCATCTCGTGAAGCTGGGCATAGGTGTGGTGCTTGCGGACTTCGAAGAAGTTGCCGGGAAGCATATCCAGCAGCAGGTCGAGCGAGGCTTCGCGGGTGATGGGGTCCATTTCGTCCTCGAAGATGCAGGCGAGGCCCCAGTACTCGGGGGCATCGGTGGTCATCTTTATCTTACCGGGGATACGGTCCGTGACGTGGCGCACGAATTTGAGGAGCTTGGGATTGGGGTTTTTGTCTCCCTTGTGTTTGGGGACAAATTTTGTCGACATCTCAGGCATAAGGCTGTGGTTATTAGTTTAGTTTCCAATTATTTACTTCACTGCGGAGCCACTGGGCAAAGGCCTCGACGCCTTCGCCTGTCTTGGCGCATATGGGGATGACCTTCGCGCGGGGATTGCGCATATGCACATACTCCTCACACTTGGCAAGGTCGAAATCGAAATAGGGGAGGACATCGATCTTGTTGATCACCACCACGTCGCACACCGAGAACATAAGGGGATATTTCAGCGGCTTGTCGTGGCCTTCCGGCACGGAGAGGATCATCGCGTTGCGGACGGCTCCGGTGTCGAATTCCGCGGGGCACACGAGGTTGCCCACGTTTTCGAGGATCACCAGGTCGAGGCCGGACATATCCACGCCGTCAAGGCCCTGGCGGGTCATCTCGGCGTCGAGGTGGCACATTCCGCCCGTGTGGAGCTGGATGGACTGGATGCCGGTGGCTTCCTTGATTTTGACGGCATCGACGTCGCTGTCGATGTCGGCTTCCATCACGGCTATGCGGAGGCTGTCCTTGAGGAGGTTTATCGTGCGGATAAGGGTGGTCGTCTTCCCGCTTCCCGGGGAGGACATCAGGTTCAGGAGGTACACTCCTTTGGTTTTCAACTCTTTGCGAAGGGCGTCGGCGTCCTTTTCGTTGTCTGCAAAGATGCTTTTCTTTATTTCGATTACCTTTACTTCGTCCATAATGGTTAT
>CACZBP010000151.1 GCA_902779495.1 uncultured Bacteroidia bacterium | reverse complement strand
TCCCCGAAGCTGTTGAACTGGAATCCACAGATCCGGCCGAATCCGAAGACCCGGAAGAATCCATAGATCCCACCGACTCTCAAGACCCGGACATCTCCGCTGACCCCGACGTCTCCCAGGAGCCGGAAGTCATTCCCGAGGAAATGCGTCAGCCCATAGTCTTTGCTGACGAAAACCTCGGAAAAGTCCTTAGGGACGCCTTCGACACCGACGGCGACGGAGAACTGTCCCTGTGGGAAGCCTCCAAGGTCAAATCCTTTGACGGCGTCCTTCACTCGGACGAACCATATTTAAGCTTTGACGAATTCCAGTATTTCACTTCCATCACAGCCATCGGCTGCGAATTAGATAATTTCTCCGGACAATATGTCATTCCTGTTGCCGGATTCGGTGCGTGGAAGCTCCTTACTTCCATTGTGCTGCCGCCTTCCCTAACCACCATTGGAGATTATGCCTTCGGAAACTGCATAAGCCTCTCTTCCATCGTTGTTCCTGAGTCCGTAGAATCCATCGGAGAGTTTGCCTTTGGAGAATGCATCAGCTTAAAAGAGATAGAGATTCCCAGCAGTGTCACATCCATTGGAAAGGGTGCGTTCTCCTCGTGCGAAAGCCTTCAGGAAATAGTGATCCCGGAGGGCCTTTCCACACTGTCGGAAAGGGTTTTTGAAAGATGTAGCGCACTGAAAAAAGCCGTGCTGCCGGAAAGCCTCAGGGAAATAGGCCAATCAGCATTTGATCATTGCTCCAACCTGACCCAAGCAGATATTCCCTCCGGAGTGAGGATTATCGGAGGTATTGCTTTTTCTTTTACAAGCATCGTCTCCGCCGTAATTCCCGAAGGGATTACTACTCTCTACGGCCATATGTTTTCCTATGATGAGTCCTTGGAACACGTTACCCTGCCCTCGACTCTTATTCAATTGGGGGGCAATGTTTTTACCGGGTGTAAATCTCTCAAGCACATAACCCTGCCTGATAATCTGGTGTTTATAGACTGGGCTGCTTTTGGTGACAGCGGCCTGGAGGAAATCGTCATACCGGCAAGAGTCAGGAAGATAGAAGATCAAACTTTCTGGGGATGCAAATCCCTGCAATATGCCAAGTTCCTTGGTCTGGACCCTCCATTAATCTATAGTACTACATTCGATACTTTTTTTAAGGGCCCCATATATGTTCCGGCTGAAGCAGTGGATGCCTACAAGACTGCTCCCTACTTTGAGAATAAGAAATCAAGAATATATCCTATAACAGATGAAACACCCTGAAATACAGAACCTTCTCGATGCGGTCGAGAAGAAATACGGTCACAAGGTGGCCACCACCAAGGACTTCGAGATGCTCTCGGCAATAATGCAATATGAGATGGGAGAATCCCTTGGAGCATCCACCCTCAAGCGCCTGTGGGGATATATTCCCGACAACGTAACTCCGAGGGTGTCGACCCTCAATATCCTGGCGCGCTACTCAGGATTCGACAGCTTCAAATCTTTCTGCGATTCACTGCACGCCGAAGACGCGTCGGCATGGCTTGAGACTACGATGGTATCGACCGAGAATCTTTCCGAGGGAGACACGGTCCATATCGGATGGCTGCCCAACCGTCTTGTCAAACTGCGCTATAAGGGAAATGACCTTTTCGAAGTCTTGGAATCCTCCAATGCAAGGCTGGCCCAAGGCGATGTGTTCCAGGCCCAGTGTTTCTTCGTTGGAGAACCACTGTTCGTGCCGTGGATCCTTCGCGACGCAAAGAAGACCCCTCCATACGTGGCGGGGAAAAACCACGGGCTCACTTATCTTCAATCATCTCGGTAGCCTGCTTCCACAACTCGTCGATGTCTTTCTCCGTAGCCTTGGGTGATTCCGCCCGGGGCTTCGGCGCTTTTTTCGTCTGTGGGGCAGGAGTGCTGGCGGCCGGCTCGGGAACGCCGGGAAGCACCTCTTCCCGGGCAGGGGCGGAAACCTCGGCAGCAGGCTGTTCCTTCTCCTGACCGGCCGGGATATACCACAAGGCAAAAGTGATGGCGGCAACGATTAACGCTGCTATTATCCAGGGTACAGGGCTTTTGCGCCGTAGGGCGCTCAAGAGGTCGGCACCGCTGGAAGGACGTGCCGCAGGATTGGCGCTGAGGCAGCGTCCGAGGGCGCGTCGATGGCCTTTGGTGAGCTGGGAAAGGACGGCGCCCGCCGACCACATATCACTTCTGAAATCCGGAATGCCGCCATCTGCCACTTCTGGGGCCATATAGTTCGCGGTCCCTGCCGGGCCCTTCAGCTCAGCCCAGGAGTCAGAATCGGCGAGGCCGAAATCCACCAGGCGAAGATTGTCGCCCGAGTGGGTCAGCATCAGGTTGGAAAGCTTTATGTCCTTGTGGACTATCTGCTTGGAGTGCAGGTAGTCGAGGATGTCGCACAGCTGCGAGGCTATCTTGAGGAAAGTCTCTTCCGAAGGAAGGGAGCCGCCGGTGAATCTCTCTGCGAGGGTGTTGCCGTCTATCCATTCCATCTCTATGCACGCCCCAAGCTCGGGATGGGTCACAAAGCCGAGGGTCTTGCATATATTGGGATGCGAAAGGCCATATCCGATCTCGAACTCCTTGCGGAGCAGGGCCTGCCATATGGGGTTGTCCCTATATTCGGGGCGAAGGCATTTCAGAACTATGAACTGGCCGAACTTCTCCGTCCGGTAGAGCATGGACTGTCCGCTGGCCGAGCAGTGAAGAAGGGTAAGCGCCGGAGGGGCAGGCCTCGCTTCGGGCCCGCTGAGAAATCCTGAATCCCCTTCTGTGTAATATGTCGGCATATCAAAGCGCAAATATAGCAAAAACTTGCTAAATTTGCCCCGATGAAACGGTTGGCATATATTCTTCTGCTTGCTCTTCTGTGCTGTCAGGCTGCTGCTCAGACGTCCTGGGACGCATCCCTGGACAAGTATGAGTATATATGCCGGAGATGCCTCAAACTGAAAGATGCCATATCCGAAGGCGAAGTCGTGCCGGCAGACAGCGTCCGCGCCCTCTCGTCGGAGCTTGGGTCCCTGGGGTCTGCTCTCCAGAAGACATCGGGTTCTATGTCCCCTTTCCAGAAAAGACGATTCGCGCTTATCCGCAAGATGTATCTGACCGGCAGCACGAGGGACCTTGAGCTGCCACTTCTCGAAAGACCGGAAAGCATTTGCTCTGATGCCAGCAGCGGTATCTCCTCCTCCCCTATTGTCCCGTCAATCAATATCCTGCCTCCTGAGCCCCAGTGGCATACGCAGATAATGGTCGCTCCCGTGTTCGGGGTGCTGCCGGACTTTACGGCCGGCCTTATGGCCTCGGTCGACCTCGGGCGCCGCATAGGCATATATGTCAAGGGAATGTCGAATTTCAGGGCCTACGACCCTTCGTATTCCTGCCTTTCCAGCGGGCAGATCGTCGGCGGGGGAAAGATCTGGGCCACCGGCAAGACTACGGTGTCACGCTTCAGCATCAGCGGAGGGCTTCTGTGGCACACCGGAAGAATGGTTTCCATTTATGCAGGTTCCGGATATGGTTCCCGCAGCCTCTTCTGGGAAGACTCTTCCGGCAAGTGGGCGCTGGTCCAGGATGCCCTCTCACGCGGCCCGGTGGCCGATGCCGGCATAGTCATCGCTCCTTTCGGCAAAATGCGCCTCATTGCGGGCGGTTCCTTCATTTTTCCCGCCAAAGCCAAGGTTGCGGCTTCACTGGAGATTGGCCTCGGCTGGGCGTTCTAGACAAAAAAACCTGCCGATTCCGGCAGGTTGGGTCGGGATGATCCGACTCGAACGGACGACCCCTACGTCCCGAACGTAGTGCGCTACCAACTGCGCTACATCCCGAAAAAAAGAACCGCCTTGTGAGCGGTCCTTCGATTCTTTAACCAAGACGATTGATGTAAACTGCGATTCCGCTCTTGATGTTGGCCGCCTTGTTCTTGTGCATGACACCCTGCTTTGCGAGCTTGTCAATCATTGCGTAAACCTT
>CACZBP010000150.1 GCA_902779495.1 uncultured Bacteroidia bacterium | reverse complement strand
AGCGACTCCCTCGGCCAGGCGGCCAACTACGACCTCGCGTACTGCTACATAAAGACCCGTGACAAGGTCTCCGCCCTGTCGGCCTTCACCGACGCCGCCAAGGTCAGTTTCAATCCCGAAATCACTGAGGACGCCTTCTTCAACAAGGCCAAGCTGGCCTTCGACCTCAACGGCGACGGCTCCGTCTTCAACGACTACCTCGCCCAGTATTCCGACCTCAAGCGCGGTCCCCAGGTCTACAGCTATATGGCCCTCGCCGCCCTCCACAATCACGACTATGCTGCAGCCGTAGCGGCCTATGACAACATCGAGGAGCTGGACCCCGATATGAGGACCAACTATATGAAAGCCAACTACCTGCGTGCAGGCCAGCTGATTCACAACGGCTCCTGGCGCAGCGCGGTTCCCTGCCTGAAGGCGGCGGCATATTATTCCGACAAGCACTCAGCCTTCAACCAGCTCTCCCGCTACTGGCTTGCCGAATCCTACTACCGCGACGACCAGTACACCCAGGCACGGGCCATATTCACCGACCTGCACAACATCTCCGCTCTGGACGGCCGTCCCGAAGGAAGCTATATCCCCTACAACATAGCCTATTGCTATCTGCGTGAAAACAACTACGAGATGGCTGCCAAGTGGTTCGACGAGTATCTGCGCGGGGGAGACACCGCCTTCACCACCGACGCCCAGCTGCGCAAGGCGGACTCCTACTTCGCCCGCAAGAACTACCCCACGGCCATCACGGCCTACCGCCAGGCCATCCCCGACTGCTCTGCGGACGTGGACCTGTATCCCTGGTACCAGTGCGGCCTCGCCTATGGCCTGACCGGCAACAACGACCGCAAGATAGAGATGCTCTCGGCCGTCTCCAAGGCCAACCAGGAGACCCTCTTCTACGAGGAGACCCTCTACGAGCTCGGCAAGTCCTACATCGACTCCGGCCAGAGCTCGATGGCAGCCATAACCTTCGAAAAACTGGTGCGAGGGGCCAAGGACAGCTCCTATGTGGCCCGCGGCCTCATCGGCCTCGGTACGGTGGCGAAAAACGCCTCGGAATATGACAAGGCCCTTGACTACTACAAGAAAGTGGTCAGCTCGATGCCCAATTCCACCTGGTCCTCGGACGCCCTCCTTGCCATAGAACAGATCTACCAGACCCGCCAGGAGCCCGAGAAATATCTCGAATATGTCGAGGGACTCGGCTCGGCCAGCCACGCCACCGATGCCGACAAGGAGGAGATGCTCTTCAACTCCGCCGAGCAGATATACCTTGCCGAGAACTGGCAGAAAGCCCTCATATCCCTTCAGAGCTATGCCCAGCGCTATCCGGCCGGCAAATACCTGCAGAACTGCCGTTTCTATATGGCTGAATGCTGCCGCAACCTCGACCGCAAGGACCAGGCCTGCGACCTCTACCGCAAGGTTATGGACGCCGGCGAGGGCTCCTTCGTGGAGATTGCCTCGGCCACATATGCCCGCCTCTCCTACGGAATGGAGCGTTACGCGGACGCCTTCGCCGGATATGAGAACCTCCACCGCGTGGCCCGCATCGAGAGCAACCGCAGCGTCGCCCTCAAGGGAATGATGCGCTCGGCCTACCACGCGAAGGATTACGCCAACGCCCTCAAATATGCCGACCTCGTCGCAGCCCTCAAGGACATTGCCGCCCCCGAGGCCAGGGAAGCGTCCTACATCAAGGCCAAGTCCCTGCTCGCCGGCAGCAACCGCGCCGATGCGATGAAGATAATAGTCTCCCTTGCCGCCGACAAGACCGACGCCTACGGAGCGGAAGCCGCTTATCTTGAGATACTTGACCTGTATGACAGGGGCCGCTTCGCCGAGTCCCAGACCAAGGTCTACGACTTCTCCGAGAGCGGTTCCTCCCAGAACTACTGGCTTGCCAAGTCCTTCCTGGTCCTGGGCGACTGCTTCGTGGAGACAGGTGACGTGCGCCAGGCCCGCGCCACTTTCGAGAGCATAAGGGACGGCTACACGCCGGCATCCAAGGATGACGACATCCCCGATGCCGTGGCCCTGAGGCTCCGCAAACTCGATGAACTCTCTCAAGACGCCATATGATGAAAACAAGATATATACTCCCCGCGATACTCCTTCTCGCCGCCCTTTCCGCCGCGGCGCAGGACCTCAATCCGACGGTCCGCGTGACCAACGCCTATGACGGCAAGCTCCTGCAGGTGCGCAAGCCCGCCCAGCATATGGACATCCCGGATTCGCTGACGAAGTTCGACCTGACCTTCGACTATTCGGTGTTCGAGAACCCCTACAAGGGCGCCTATGAGTTCAAGCCCTACCTGGTGGATATGGCCCCCCGTCCGGACGCATATGACGGCCGCAAATTCTATCTGCGGGCCGGCGCCGGCGTGAGCCTGCATCCCGAGTTCGACCTGCTGTGGAGCCCCTCATTCAAGGTCCCGTTCTGGCTGAATGTGTATGCGAGCCACAATTCATATTTCGGCAAGTACCGCCGCTCCTTCGTTTCCCGCCGCGATGCCGATCCCGGTTCCGAGCTCTTCGTGGTGACAAACCACGAGAAGGCGGCGGAAACCATAGCCGAGGAGGATTACCAGGGCTATGAGATGCGCAATACCCTTGGTGCCGAGGGTCTCTACGAGTGGGAGGACGGAGCCTTCAACTTCGACGTAGGTTATATCGGCCTTGCCACGAAACTCTATGAGACATCCAACTATAACGCGCTTCAGCTGAAGACGGGCGTAAGGTCCAAGGACCTTGGCGGCAGCTATATGTACTATGACGCCAACGCCTCCTGGCGCTTCGCGATGGATGATGTGAGTTTCTCCGGAGGGCCATATGAGTCCCTGAAAATCAACGACATAAAGTTCTGGGGAACCTTCGGCCCCGTCATCAACAGCGAGAACCGGTTCCTGGTGGACGCAAGCCTCGACCTGTCTCTGTACGGCGGCGCCTTCAAGACTTCGATGGGCCTGTTCAGTTTCACTCCCAAGTATCTGCTGAGCCTTGACCGCCTGAGCCTGTCGCTGGGTGCCAGGCTGGCTATGCCCGTGCGCGATTCCGACCTTGTGTATGGCTACCCCCTGAACGCTTTCGACGGCCAGTTCATCTACCCGGACGTATATGCTGATTTCCAGATAGTTCCCGAGAGGCTCGACGTCTATGCCAGGGTTACCGGTGGGGCAACCCTCAACGACTACACCGCCCAGAAGGAGGACAACTGGTTCTTCCATTCCCGTATGGCACGTAATTATGGCCCCCTGTCCGACCTTACGGCCGAGCGCATCAACGCCGCCATCGGCTTCCGAGGCAACTATTCCAACCGTTTCCGCTTCGACATCTACGGCGGCTACCGTGCCGTCGCCAACGGCCTGCTGCAGACGGTTTTCTACAATTCCGTCAAGCCCGGCGGCCTGCCCAAGGACATATATCCCGGCATAGTCTATGGCGACTACAGTATGGCCTACGCAGGGCTGAAATTCGTCTATGACGGCTCTCCGGTGCTCTTCCAGGGCAAGATGCTGTATGGCTGGACAAATATCTCGAAAAAGGGCCTTAACGCCTTCGAGCCGGCGCCGTTCACGATGGACCTGAAACTGCGTTACAACTGGCGCGACAGGATCTACGCGGGCATCCGCGGTGCGATGGCCACAGCCCGCAGGGGCCGCGCCATCCCGCAGACCCCGGCCACCCAGCTCCAGGATGTAAAGCTTCCCGGCTGGTTCGACCTTGGCCTGAATGCTGAGGCGGTGTTCTCACGCTCCCTTAGCTTCTGGGTGGATGCCTCCAACCTTCTGAATATGACCATCTACCGCAGCCCCCTGTATCCCGCCTCCGGCATCTGGTTTACCGCCGGCCTCACCCTAGATTTTCGGGGACCCCAAATCCAACCCTTCGAGGGGCCCGCTGGCTACAAGTTATTTGCGGAGCAAATGACGCCGTAGACAGTGGGAGGGATGGAGCGGAGCGAAGCGTAGCGGAAGGTTTATGGTATGAGCGGTAGTTCCCCCGAAAAAAAGGTATAATCCAGGCCGTTTTGGCTTGGATTTTTTGTTTCTTTTAATTAACTTTGTATGTTTATATAAATACTTGAATATAACTATTACAAAAATGATAGAAAACGAGGAAATCAAGCAGGCGGAACAGCAGTATTCCGCGAGCAGCATCCAGGTTCTCGAAGGCCTCGAGGCCGTCCGCAAAAGACCTTCAATGTACATCGGCGACATCGGCGAACGCGGTCTCCATCACCTGGTCTATGAAGTGGTGGACAACTGTATCGACGAGGCGATGGCCGGCTTCTGCAACGAAGTGGAAGTCACCATCCTTGAAGACAACTCCATAAGAGTCAAGGACAACGGCCGAGGCATTCCTACGGGCTGGCACGAAAAGGAGAACCGCAGCGCCCTCGAAGTGGTCCTCACCGTCCTGCACGCAGGCGGCAAGTTCGACAAGAACTCCTACAAGGTCTCCGGCGGTCTGCACGGCGTGGGTGTCTCCTGCGTCAACGCCCTTTCCGACCTCCTTGTAGCCGAGGTCCACAGGGAAGGCAAAGTGTTCGTCCAGAAGTATTCCAAAGGCAAGCCTACGACCGAAGTCGAAGTCGTCGGCGAGACCGAAGACCACGGCACGACCATAACCTTCCACCCCGATGCCGAAATATTCACCCAGACGATAGTCTACAAGTATGACACCCTCGCCGCCCGTCTTCGCGAACTGTCCTACCTGAACAAGGGCATCCGCATCAGCCTGGTGGACAAGCGTCACCTGGTGGATGAATTCGAGACCGACGCCCAAGGCGAGAAGAAGGCCACCGGCCGCCAGGTCTGGCGCAGCGACGTGTTCTACTCCGAGCAGGGCCTCAGCGAGTTTATCAAGTATCTGGACGCCGGCGCCGAGGAGCTCATCCCCGAGCCCGTGTGCGTCAACACCGACAAAATAATCCCCATCGACATCGCCCTCCAGTACAACACGGGCTACAGCGAGAAGATATATTCCTACGTCAACAACATCAACACCATCGAAGGCGGAACCCACCTGCAGGGCTTCAAGATGGGCCTCTCCCGTTCGCTGAAGAACTATGCGGAGAAGAACAACCTCCTGGCCAAGCTCAAGACCGACCTCGCCCCCGAAGACTTCCGCGAAGGCCTCACGGCCGTGATTTCGGTAAAGGTGGCCGAGCCCCAGTTCGAAGGCCAGACCAAGACCAAGCTCGGCAACAGCGAAGTGACTTCTGCAGTCTCCCAGGCCACCGCCGCGGCTATGGATATGTACCTTGAGGAGAATCCCAAGGCCGGCAAGACCATCATCGAAAAGATAGTCCTCGCCGCAACGGCGCGCGCCGCTGCCCGCAAGGCACGCGAGATGGTCCAGCGCAAGACCGTTATGTCCGGTGCCGGTATGCCCGGCAAGCTGGCCGACTGCTCCGAGCGCGATCCCGAAAAGTGCGAGCTCTTCCTCGTCGAGGGAGACTCCGCAGGCGGCACCGCCAAGCAGGGCCGCGACAGGCGCATCCAGGCCATCCTCCCGCTGAGGGGCAAGATCCTCAACGTGGAGAAAGCGGCAGGGGACAGGGCCTTCGAAAGCCAGGAAGTGCGCAACATCTACACCGCCCTCGGCGTCTCCGTCGCACAGGAAGACGAGACCGGCGAGAAAAAGATGGACCTCAGCCGTCTGCGCTACCACAAAGTCATCATAATGACCGATGCCGATGTGGACGGAAGCCATATCGCCACCCTCATCCTGACCTTCTTCTTCCGCTATATGTTCGACCTCATCAAGAACGGCTATGTCTATCTTGCGACCCCGCCCCTGTACAAGGTCCAGAAAGGCAAGGAAGAAGTCTACTGCTGGACTGAGAAGCAGCGCACCGAAGCCATCGACAGGCTCGGCAAGGGCTCTGAGAAAGGCCTCACCGTCCAGCGCTACAAAGGTCTTGGTGAAATGAGCGACCAGCAGCTGTGGGACACCACGATGGATCCCGCCCAGAGGCGCCTCCGCCAGATTACGATAGAGAACGCGGCCGAAGCCGAGCGCACCTTCTCGATGCTTATGGGAGAAGATGTCCCGCCCCGCCGCCAGTTCATAGAAGAAAACGCACACTACGCAAACATCGACGCATAATGACTGACATATTCGAAAGGATATTTCTTCTTAAGGGCCACTATGCCGTCCAGCTTGCCAAGGGCGCCGGTCATTCCATAGACGCCTTCGGTGATGAGGAGGACTCCGCCGCCGTTCCCGTCAGCCTCTTCGCAGGCGCGGGCGAGCACCTTCTCGCAGTCGGCGAGGTTGTTGTGGCGGTATTTGTATTTGCTGCCTATGTGGAGGCGGATGCCGTCCAGCAGGCAGGCGTGACACTCTGCGTCATAGACGATTACGTCGTGGCGGGAGGTCAGGGCGTCGATGGCCGAGACTATGCCCTGGTAGCCGAAGTTGAACAGGAAGGCGTCTTCCTTCTTCTCGAAGTCGGCGAATATCTTCTCCAGCTTCTCGTGCATACGGGTGTGGCCGGACATCATCCTGGCGCCCATAGGATAGGCAAGGCCATACTGTGCGGCGGCCTCCGCATCGGCCTTGCGGACCGCGGGATGGTTGGCCAGGCCGAGGTAGTTGTTGAGGCTCCAGTTCAGCACCGGGATGCCGTTAAATATCATATGAGGGCCGAGTTCACCCTCGAGGCGGGGATACATATAGTAGCCGAAGCCCTGCTCGAAATACTGGCCTATGGGGCCTCCGCTGTCGC
>CACZBP010000149.1 GCA_902779495.1 uncultured Bacteroidia bacterium | reverse complement strand
AGCATCGCTATCTTCGCGGGGGCCTCGGACATAGCGAAATTGTCCAGGGCGGCAGCCATGCTGGTCGGGTTCGCATTGTAGGCGTCGAGGATGAGGGTGTTGCGCGCGCCCTTGGTCATCTGAGAACGGCTGTTGGCGGGGACATATGAGGAAACGGCTGCTATGGCGTCGTCCAGAGGGACCTCGAAATGGAGGCCTATCGCTATGGCCGCCAGGACGTTGACTGCATTATATGATCCGACCAAGTGGGTTTCGACACCCAGAAGGTTGTCCGAATCGGCCAGGTCCTCAGGGATGGCCAGGCGGAGGAACGGATGCTCGGGATCGGAAGGAAGGATCATCGTGTTCCAGTAGTCGGGGCCATAGGGCACAATAGCCAGTGCCGTGCGCTCCGAGGCCATTTTCGACAGGACTGGGTCGTCGACATTGAGGAATATGGCATTGCCGTGGCCGGATATCCAGTCATACAGCTGGCCCTTGGCCTTGCACACTCCTTCGAAGGAGCCGAAGCCAAGCAGGTGGGCCTTGCCCACGTTGGTTATGAGGCCGAAGTCGGGCTCGGCGACAGCCACGAGATGGGCTATGTCGTCGGGATGGCTTGCACCCATCTCGATCACTGCTATGTCGGTGTCGGGCATTATCTTCAGCAGGGACAGAGGGACGCCAATGTCGTTGTTGAGGTTACCCTCCGTGGCCACTACTTTATATTTCGTAGCTAAGACGCTGCGTATCAGTTCTTTGGTCGTGGTCTTGCCATTGGTGCCGGTGAGACCGATGACAGGGACTCCGCACTTTTCCCTATGCTCGCGGGCAAGCGCCTGCAGGGCTTTCAGCGTGTCCGGGACGGCTACGATGCGCTCGGACGCACCATCGAACTGGGAACCTTTGTTCACTACTGCATAGGCAGCTCCGGCCTCGAGGGCCTTAAGGGCATATGCATTGCCGTCGAAATTCTCACCTTTGAGGGCGAAGAACAACTCCCCTCCCTTGATTGTCCTGGTGTCGGTGGAAACGCAGCCGCACTCCAGGAAAAGACTGTATAATTTGTTCATACTCAGCTATTTCACTCCTGTGGAACCATATCCTCCCGCACCGCGCACGGTCTCATCGAGGCTTTCGACCTCCTCCCACTCGACGCTCTCGTGCTTTGCCACCACCAGCTGGGCTATCCTCTCGCCGGGTTCGATGGTGAAAGGCTCAGCGGAGAGATTCACCAGCAGGGCCTTGATTTCGCCACGGTAGTCCGCGTCGATGGTGCCGGGGGTGTTCAGGACGGTGATGCCGTGCTTGAAGGCGAGGCCGCTTCGGGGGCGGAGCTGGCACTCATAGCCCACGGGGATTGCAAAGAAGAGTCCGGAGGGGACAAGCACCCTCTCAAGTGGCTTAAGTACAATTGGTTCAGGGATATTGGCCCGGATGTCCATACCGGCTGAGGCGGGCGTCGCATAGGCCGGTGACGGCCAGGGAGAGTGGTTGACTATCTTGACTTTCATACTATTTGGGGGCCAGCCTGTAGAGCACGGCCGCTATTATCGCGAATATCATATTCGGCATCCATATGGCGAACCAGGGCGGCAGGGTGCCGGTGGCAACGAACATCTGGCTGAACTTCAGGAAGAGGATATAGGAGAAGCTCAGCGCTATGCCGGCAGCGAGGTTCCATCCTATGCCTCCCCTTCGCTTGCGCGAGGACAGGGACACGCCCAGGATGGTGAGGATGAAGGCGGAGAACGGCAGGGCGAAACGCGTGTGCCACTCCACCAGGGAGAACTGCACGTTGGCGTCGCCTCTCATCGTCTGCATATCTATGAAGTCCTGGAGTTCGTCCAGCTCGAGGTTTTCCACGGTGTCCTTTCGGCGGTAGAAGTCAGTCACAGTGAGGCTTATGACGGTGTCGAGCTTTTCACCGGTGCGGACGCGGTCGTGGATGCTGTTCTCGGCATAGTCGCGGATGAAATAGTTGCGCAGTTTCCAGCCGCCCATCGTGCTGTCCCACACGGCCGATTCCGCCGAGAGCTTGGACACCAGGCGGTTGTCCTTTACCGTCTCGAGGGAGAACTTGTAGGCGGTGTTGTTTATCTTGGTGAAATTATCCACGTAGACGAACTGTCCGGGGGATATCTGGTAGTGGACGTTCTTGCTGGCGGTAGACTTGTCGTGATAGCGTATGTACTTGGCTTCAAACTCGTTACGGTGCCGGTTGGCACTGGGGATGACCCACAGGTTAAGGCTCAGGGACAGCAGGGCGATGAGGAAGGCCGACACTATGTAGGGCACCATCATCCGGTGGAAGCTCACTCCGCACGAGAGGATGGCGATTATCTCTGAATTGGCCGCGAGGCGGGAGGTGAAGAAAATCACGGTTATGAACACGAACAGGGGGCTGAACATGTTCATAAAATAGGGGATGAAATTGATGTAGTAGTCAAAGACTATGGACTGGATGGAGACCTGGTGCTCCACGAAATCGTCCACCTTCTCGCTGATATCGAAAATGATGACGATGCCGATTATGAGAAGCAGGGCGATGAAAAATGTCGCCATAAACTTCTTCATTATGTAGAGGTCCAGCCTGCGCGGGAATTTAAGGTCCATATCCTACAGTCTAACAGCTAATTTCTTCAGTGTCTGCTCCTTCCAGGAGGCGAAGTCGCCGGCGGCTATATGCTCGCGCGCCTTGCGCACAAGGTCGAGGTAGAAGGCAAGGTTGTGTTCCGAGGCTATCATAGCTGCAAACATCTCGCCAGCGATGAACAGATGCCGCAGATAGGCCTTCGAATATGCCTTGTCTACGAAGGAGGTGCCCTCGGGGTCTATGGGGGAGAAATCCTGCTCCCATTTCTTGTTGCGCATATTCATCACGCCGTTCCAGGTGAAGAGCATACCGTTGCGGCCGTTGCGGGTCGGCATCACGCAGTCGAACATATCCACTCCCCTGGCGATGGCTTCCAGCAGGTTGGAGGGGGTGCCTACGCCCATCAGGTAGCGGGGCTTGTTCTCCGGAAGGAGGGGGCAGGTGATCTCCAGCATCTGGTACATCACTTCTGTGGGCTCTCCGACGGCGAGGCCGCCGATGGCATAGCCTCCGCGCTGGGGGCTGTCAAGCGACAGGGCGTGCTCGACCGCGGCGCGGCGAAGGTCAGGATAGACGCAGCCCTGGATGATGGGGAACATCGTCTGGGAGTAGCCATACAGGGGCTCGGTCTCGTCGAAATGCTTTGCAAAGCGCTCCAGCCAGCCCTGGGTGAGCTTAAGGGAAGAGGCGGCATATTTCTGGTCGGCATCGCCGGGGCAGCATTCATCCAGGGCCATCACGATGTCGGCGCCTATGATGCGCTGGGTCTCGACGTTGTTTTCCGGGGTGAAGGTGTGGCGGGAGCCGTCGATGTGCGAGGCGAAGGTGCAGCCCTCCGGGGTGAGCTTGCGGATCGGCGACAGTGAGAAGACTTGGAAGCCGCCGCTGTCGGTGAGGATGGGTCTGTCCCAGCCCTCGAAGCGGTGGAGGCCGCCGGCCTTGCGGAGGGTGTCAAGACCGGGACGGAGATACAGGTGATAGGTGTTGCCCAGGATGATCTGGGCGTCTATGTCCTGCTTCAAATCCCTGTGATACACGCCCTTGACAGAACCGATGGTTCCCACCGGCATGAAGATCGGGGTCTGGATGGTGCCGTGGTCGGTGGTGACGAGGCCGCACCGTGCAGATGTGTAAGGGTCTTTGCTGAGGAGTTCGAACTTCATCGCTCTGTCAAATTAATCATCCAAATATAGCAATAATTTACGGATTATTCATATATTTGTATGACTGAAACCAATCAATAAGTATGAATAACAGAAATCTTACCTTGCGCCTTATCGCGATGAACTTCCTCGAGTTCGCTGTCTGGGGCGCATATCTCACCTCGCTCGGCCGTTACCTCGGCAACATCGGACTCGGAGCCCAGATCAAGTGGTTCTTCGCTATGCAGGGCATTGTGTCCATATTTATGCCCACCCTTATGGGCATCCTTGCCGACCGCAAGATCGAAGCCCAGAAGGTGCTGTCGCTCTGCCACGGCCTCGCCGGCGTCTTTATGGCAGGTGCGGGATTCTACTGTATGA
>CACZBP010000148.1 GCA_902779495.1 uncultured Bacteroidia bacterium | reverse complement strand
CAGGAATCGAATCCACGATGAGCGAACGCAAGTTGCTCACAGTCAGCAGGATGACTATCAGACCTTCAATGAACACCGCGGTCAGTGCGAACTGCCAGGAGCAGCCCATACCGAGACATACCGTGAAGACGAAGAAGGCGTTGAGACCCATACCCGGTGCCAGGCCGAAAGGCTTCTTGGCATAGATGCTCATTACGAGCGTACCGAATATTGCGGCAAGGGCGGTGGCGGTGAAGACTGCCGCCGTGGGCATTCCCTGGCTCTCGAGGGCGCTGAATATGCCCGGGTTGACAGCCAGTATATAAGCCATTGTCAGGAAGGTGGTTACACCTGCGACAATCTCTGTACGAACTGAATGTTTAGTGCTGTCGAAACCGAAGCACTTCTCGAAAAACTTTGCCATGGCTTATCCCTCCCTTTAGAAGACCCACTTGGTGCCTATGCAGGGACGTGCATAGAAGCCGTCATAGCCTGCGAAATTCCAGGAGAGCTCAACCTCACCGCCGATGTTAAAGTTGGGAACGCCGAAGAACCTTCCGACGTTGTACCATATCTGGGGCTCGGAGATGAAGACGAACTTGCGGGGCTTGTCAAGACCTTCCATAAAGTTGATGACATTTTCACCCCATATATCTGCAAAGCCGCTGAAGCGAAGGCCTTCCACGCCGAACAGGTCCTGCATACCCCACACGAAGGTGAACTGGACAGGGATATCGCTCGTGGCACCGGCGCTGAACGTCTTGTAGAGGAGCTTGAAATTGAATGTATTCCTGAAGTCCTGGCTGTGAAGGAAGAAGTCCAGACCAAACAGGAAGTTCTGGTTGACTCCCACAAGGCCGTTGTACTCTACGTGCAGGCTCAGGGGGGCCAGGGCGGTGTTCTGCCAGAAATTCAGGCAGCGGGCAATTTCCATATAGGAACCGCTCGGGGCCTGGTTCACGCCGTTAGCATCCTTTGCATTGAAATCGTAATCGATGAAGAAGAAGGTGTTTCCCCAATTGTCATTGTAGAAACCTTCCAGGGTAGTGGTGAAGTGGTTACGGTTCTTACCGAAGTCGTAGAACGTCTGGAAGTTGGTCTGGGCTTTCGCTCCTTGAGCGAACGCCAGGGTAGCAAAGGTAGCTACAAGAATGATTTTTTTAAACATAAAGCGTAGTTTATGAATGGTTTATAATTGAGACACCCGGCCTTGCGGGCCGGGTGTGCGTTTACTTGTCCTTTACTCTGTTTATTTCAAAATCCACCGCGATGTCACCTTGCTCGTTGGTTCCGAACTCATAGTCCTTTCCGGGGAGTATGGCGTTCAGCAGGACTCCCGCTATGGCCGCTATGGCCAGGCCGGAGAGCGAGGTGAATCCTATCGACACGGCGTCACCGGCGCCATACTTGATGCCTATCGCGAGCACCAGGATGAGAGCGGCTATGATGACGTTGCGCGAGGCGGTGAAGTCCACCTTGTTTTCTACTATATTACGCACGCCCACGGCGGAAATCATACCGTAGAGCACCAGGGAGACGCCTCCGATGGTGGCGGCGGGCATCGCGCTGATAAGGGCTGAGAACTTCGGGCAGAAGGACAGGATTATGGCGAAGACGGCTGCGATGCGGACCACCTTGGGGTCGAAGACCTTGGTGATGTTCAGCACGCCGGTATTTTCACCGTAGGTCGTGTTGGCGGGGGCGCCGAACAGGGAGGCGACCATAGTGGCGAGGCCGTCACCCATCAGGGTGCGGTGCAGGCCGGGCTCTGCCAGGAAGTTGCGGCCGGTGGTGGAGGATATGGCGCATATGTCACCGATATGCTCCATCGTCGTGGCCAGGGATATGGGGAGGATGGCTATCACGGCCGAGATCATAAGGCCCCAGTTGGGATCCTTGAACACCGCGAAGGCCGTGTTTTCCCACTGGACGGGGAGGCCGAACCAGGCAGCGTCACGCACGGCGGAGAAGTCGCACAGGCCGAAGCAGGCGGCAACTATATATGACCCAAGCACACCCAGCAGGATGGGGATTATCTTTATCATTCCCTTGCCCCAGATGTTGCAGACGATTATGATGAGGATCGCCAGGATGGCTATCCACCAGTTCTGCTGGCAGCTGGAGATGGCCGAGCCGGACAGGGTCAGACCGATGGCGATGATGATGGGGCCGGTCACGATGGGCGGGAAGAAGCGCATCACCTTCTTGGCACCGAACGCAGCGAAGAGGGCGGCCAGCACGAAATAAAATATGCCTGCCGTGAAAACTCCGATGCAGGCATATGGAAGCGACTGGGCGGCGGTGAGGCCTTGTGCTCCTCCCATGGACACTACGGCCGCATAGCCTCCGAGGAACGCGAATGACGACCCCAGGAATGCCGGAATCCGGAACTTAGTGCAAAGGTGGAAGATGAGAGTGCCGAGTCCTGCGAAGAGCAGGGTTGCGGACATCGAGAGACCGGTGATTACCGGGACAAGCACCGTGGCTCCGAACATTGCGAACATGTGTTGGAGGCCGAGGGTCAGCATCCTGCCGCGTCCAAGTTGACGGGCGTCATAGATTGCGCTTTCGTTTGTCATTATATGTGTATTAAAGGTGTAATCCTTCCGCACGGGCCTAATGACCATATAAAGATACGACTATTTTTGCCACCTGCAAAAAAAATTTCGCCTTAATCGTTTCAATCCTTCACAAGCATTATCGCGTCGGACTTGCAGGGGAGGTCGGGGGTGGGGGCGTAGGTTACGCGGATCCGGGTGGAGGGCGAGAGGCGGTGGACGCCGAGGGGGAGCCATTCGCCGGCGGTCTGGCCGGAGACTGCCACCGAGTCGAGGTTGACCGGGACGGTGGCATCGCCGATATGGTAGAATATGCCTGGATTGTTCCAGACCTTGTGCTGGTAGGCATAGACCGCATAGCGGCCACGAACGCCGGGAGGCATATGGTAAACAACTGAGCCTGAGGTATCTCCAGGATTGCTCCGGATGAACGTACGGCCATAGCCTATGCTGTTGTTCTCCACCATCCAGCCTTCGGGGAGGTCCACCAGCGGAGTGTTGTCGTCGATGATGATATCCGGGGCGGAGCCGTCCATATATGGGTCCTTTTCCATACTCTCGCGGATAGCTGCGGCGGAAACGTCCTGGACTGCAACGCCTCTGCGTGCGGCATCGGCCGCTGCCATTCCGCACACCTGGCCAAGCACCATAAACACCGGTTCCATACGGATCGAGCCATAGGCTATATGGCTGGCGGACAGGCACACGGGCACAAGCAGGTTGGTGCATTCGGCGCGCCTGGGGGTGACGGCACGGTATGGAATCGGGTACGGCCCGCCGCCAGGGATCTCGACATTGCCCTCGTTCTTGACCATCCAGCGGCCGTCCTTGCGGACAGCGACGCGACGGCAGTTGTGCGAGTCCATCGTATATGCGGCCATCGCAGCGGCATCTTCGGGCTCACGTCGCCCCTCGCAGTCGGCCTGGGTGCAGACATACTCCCCTACCATCCTGCGGGTCTCGCGGATATAGAGCTGCGGCGTCAGGGCGCCGCCGAATTCGTCCTTCGGCCAGCCCCAGCGCAGGATTTCAGCGCGCAGAGGGGCAGGAACCGCCTCGTCGTGGCCAAGGAAATACAGGAGGCCTTCGGTGTAGGAACGATGCTGGCGGACTATCTCCCGGCGGACGCCGTGAGGCGCCTCGGGATAGAGGTGGCTGCCGCCTATAAGGTCGGTTGAAAAGCCGCCGCGGTTGTTGATGTCCGTCTTGCGGCCGGGCATACGGCTCCATATCAGATAGTCGTTAAGGCCCTGCTTTCCGGGGCAGGCCCGCATCAGGCGGCGGAGAAGCTCGTAACGGGTGGAATCATAGTCTGCAGGACGTGCGATCGGAACCATATTCTCCACGCTGTCGGTAAGGCATATCCTGAAATTGTAGGCCTGCACCAGCGAGTCCCCGCGACCGGGAATGACCTCGCCATATGAGACTCCGGGAAGAAGGCCGGAAGAAGGGTCACCCTCGCGAACAAAGGGGTCTATGCCGTCCGGAAACTGATGGCCCTGGAGCATCTGGCAGCCGTTCCAGGTCTCGTCATAGAGGGAATTGTCCTCGCGGCCCACTACATA
>CACZBP010000147.1 GCA_902779495.1 uncultured Bacteroidia bacterium | reverse complement strand
ATTGCTATCCGCGCTGCCCCTCGACTTGCATGTGTTAAGCCTGCCGCTAGCGTTCATCCTGAGCCAGGATCAAACTCTTCTTTGTATATACACTATAAATCTTAGCTTGTTCCTAACGCTCTATCTCTGATTCTTCAAAAGAATCGACGCTCTCGATCTATCTTTTTCTCGGTACTTGCTTGTACTTTCCTAAACAGTCTTTTCAAAAAACTCTTATTCAAATACAGCCCTTAAGGCCGTAAAAAATCCGCCTCTTTTTTCAAGCGCGGATTGCAAAGGTACGAACTTTTTTTGAACCTCCAAAACTATTTCGAAGATTTTTTAATAAAAATCGTTTCAAGGGGCAAAATTCGGCCAAAAAGCAAGAAACAAGGGGGTATTTTGGGGTGATAATCGAGAATAATTACTATATTTGAGAGATGTAAAAACGGACCAAAAATGATTAAACGCACAGCAATCATCCTCGCGGCGCTCCTTGCAGGAGCGGCAGCCTCCGCGCAGTCTCCCCTATGGCTGAGGAAAAACGCCATATCCCCGGACGGGAAAACCATAGCCTTCACCTATAAAGGCAACCTCTTCACAGTTCCCTCCCAGGGCGGCAAGGCGGCCCAGCTCACCAGCAACGCGGCCTATGAATCCGACCCCGTCTGGTCCCGCGACGGCAAGTCCATCTATTTCAGCTCCTGGCGCGACGGCAACAAAGACGTCTACGTGACCACGCCCGAAGGCGGCGTCCCGAAAAGGCTGACGGACTATCCCGGCAACGAGACCCCGATGGCGGCCCTCAGGGACGGCTCCCTTGTCATATCCGCCTCCATCCAGCAGGACCCTTCCTACGGCGGATTCCCCGTGGGGACACAGTTATATATAATAGGTAGCGAAGGCGCCCCGAAGCAGCTGACAACCCTGCCGGTGAGCGCCATATCCGCAGGCGAAGGCATATTCCTCTACGAAGACTACAAAGGCTACGAAGATGCCTTCCGCAAGCACCACACCTCGTCGGTGACAAGGGACATATGGCTCTGCCGCACCTCCAACGGCCTGATAGACAAGAACTCCGCCTTCACCAAGCTGACCTCTTTCCAGGGCGAGGACCGCAACCCGGTGCTCGGCGCCGACGGCAAGACCTTCTGGTGGCTCAGCGAGCAGAACGGCAAGACCATCAACGTCTTCCGCAGCAGCATTGACAATCCCGCGCAGAGCGTCCAGCTCACCTTCGCAGAGAAAGATCCCGTGCGCTACCTGTCCGTCTCAGACGACGGCCTTCTGGTCTTCTCGCTGAACGGCGAACTCTACACCCTTCGCGAAGGAGAACAGCCCAAGAAGCTGGAAATCAGCATATTGTCAGACCAGAGCGAGCGTACCCTGACCAAGATGGAACTTGCCGGCGGAGCCACTGCGATGAGCGTCTCGCCCGACGAAAAGGAGATAGCGATAGTGGTCCGCGGCGACGTCTTCGTGACCGCGGCCGACTACAGCACCACCCGCCGCATAACCAACACCGCCTGCCAGGAAAGGAACGTGTGCTTCTCCCCTGACGGCCGCGAGATCTATTACTCCTCCGAGAGAAACGGGTGCTGGAGCATATACCGCACGGTCCTGTGCGACAAGAAGGACAAGCTGTTCACATATGCCACCGCCATCAAGGAAGAACTCGTCTCCGACGAGGGCGAGACCTGCTTCCAGCCCGCGGTATCCCCTGACGGAAAGAAAGTTGCATATCTTCGCGACCGCACCGAGATAGTGGTGAAACCCACCGGTGGCGGCAAGGCCAAGTCCCTTCTGAAAGACGCCAACTACTCCTACTCCGACGGCGACCAGTACTTCAGCTGGAGCCCGGACAGCCGCTTCATCCTGACCGAATACCAGGCCGACGGAGGCTGGAACAACACCGACGTGGCGATGATTGACGTCGAGAGCGGGCAGATCACCGACCTGACGCGCAGCGGCTACAGCGACGGCTCCTTCCGCTGGGCCCTGGACGGCCACGCAATGACCTGGCAGTCAGACAAGAACGGCTATCGCAGCCACGGCAGTTGGGGCGCCACTGAAGATATCTACATAATGTTCTTCGACCCCGCCAGGATGCAGCTTTTCCGCCGCGACAAGGAAGACGAAGAGCTCGCCGGCCTGCTCGAAGGCAAGAAGGACGAGAAGAAGGACAGCACCGACAAGAAAAAGCCCGAGAAACTGAAATTCGACCTCGAAGGCAGGGATTCCCGCATCCTGAGGCTGACCAAGGCATCGACACACTACGGCGACCACTACCTCTCCCCCGACGGAAAGAAGCTCTACTATATAACCCCGCTTGAAAGCGGCAGCGGCCTGTGCGAGCTGGACATCCGAAAAGGCGACGTGAAAGTGCTCCAGAGAAACGTATTCGGAAGGATCATCCCCTCGGCCGACGGGAAGAACATATATATATTCTCCGGCAGGGGCATAACCCGCATAGCCACATCCGGCGCCAAGACCGATGCCATATCCTTCAGCGGCGAATTCGACTTCAAGCCCGCCGAGGAAAGGGAATATATGTTCGAACACGTCTGGAAACAGGTCAAGGAGAAGTTCTACGACCCCGGCCTGCACGGCGCCCCCTGGGACTACTGCCACGAAAACTACCGCCGCTTCCTCCCCCACATCGACAACTACTTCGACTTCCAGGAGATGCTCTCCGAGATGCTCGGCGAGCTTAACGGCTCCCACACCGGCGCCCGCTACCGCCCCGCCGCGGAGCAGCGCCCCTCCTACATCGGCGTGCTCCTCGACCCCGCCTGGAGCGGCGACGGCCTGAAGATAGCCGAGGTCCTTCCCGAAGGCGTCCTGGCAGTTGCAGACCCGGAGATAAAAGCCGGAGACATAATCAAAGCCATTGAAGGACAGGAGATTAAGGCAGGAGACAACTGGTACTCCCTGCTTGGCGGCAAAGCCGGAAAGAAGATCCAGGTGACCGTAAAGAAAGGCGGCAAGACCGTCAATCTCATAGTGAAGCCTGTCGCCTCCGAGAGCGACCTTATGTACCGCCGCTGGGTCCGCCAGCGCGAGCAGATGGTGGAGAAGCTCTCCGGCGGCCGCATAGGCTATGTCCACGTGGAAGGTATGGATTCGGAAAGCTTCCGCGAAGTCTATTCCAAGGCCCTCGGCCGCTATCGCAACTGCGACGCCCTCATAGTGGACACCCGTCACAACGGCGGAGGCTGGCTGCACGACGACCTTGCGACCTTCCTCAGCGGCAAGGCCTATGTGACATTCACCCCGAGAGGCCAGTATATGGGCACGGAGCCATATAACAAATGGACCAAGCCTTCCTGCGTGCTCGTGGGCGAAGACAACTACTCCGACGCCAGCGCCTTCCCCATCGTCTACCGCGACCTGGGCATTGGCAAGATTATTGGAGCGCCAGTCCCCGGCACTATGACTGCCGTTTGGTGGGAAACCCTCATCAACCCTGCGATGATCTTCGGCATCCCCCAGGTGGGCTGCTACGGACTAAAGGAGGGCCGCTACCTCGAAAACCTCCAGCTCGAGCCCGACATCCTGGTCCTGAACGACCCGGCCTCCGAGCTCGCCGGACAGGATAGGCAGCTGGAAATAGCTGTAAAAGAAATGCTTAAAGAAACAGGCAATGGACAGTAAACTGGTCATAATCCCGACCTACAACGAAAAGGAGAACATAGAAAAGATAACCCGCAAGGTCTTCTCACTGGAGGGGGGCTACCATATCCTCGTCATCGACGACGGCTCCCCCGACGGCACCGCCTCCATAGTCAAGAACCTGCAGGAGGAATTCCCCGAAAGGCTTTTCCTCCTGGAAAGGTCCGGCAAGCTTGGCCTCGGCACGGCCTACCTGACCGGGTTCAAATGGGCCCTGGACAAGGGATATGACTACATATTCGAGATGGACGCCGACTTCTCCCACGACCCGGACGACCTGGACCGCCTCTATGCCGCCTGCAAGGACGGAGCGGACCTGTCCATCGGCTCGCGCTACTGCGACGGCGTCAGCGTGGTGAACTGGCCCATCGGCAGGATAATGATGTCCTATTTCGCCTCCGTCTATGTCCGCAAAATGCTGCGCGCCAACATCCGCGACTTCACCGCCGGCTTC
>CACZBP010000146.1 GCA_902779495.1 uncultured Bacteroidia bacterium | reverse complement strand
CCTCGCGGGCGAGGACCTGGCCACCTCGGTCATCGGCTGCGGCCTCAATCTCAACCAGTCCGACTTCCCTCCCCAGCTGATAAATCCCACCTCGCTGAGCCTTGTCACAGGGCTGCGCTATGACCTTAAAGAATCACTTAAGGAAATAATGGATATATTCCTGAATTATATATCCTTAATGCAAAAGCCGGACGGCCCCTCCGCCATCCGTGAATCCTACCTCTCCCGCCTCTATCAGAAAGGCATCACCTGCCCCTACACCGACTGCCTCAGCGGCGAATCCTTCACCGGCACCATCCTCGGCCTCACCCCCGGCGGCAAGCTCCTCGTCTCCACCCCCACCGGCCCCCGCGAGTTCTCCTTCAAGGAGATCTCCTATATCATCTGAGACCCTCAAGGGCTGACGCAGGGCGTGTCTAACGTCGTCAAACAATTTCCGTCATCCTGCAGACGCAGGACCTCTCCCTGCACAAGGCCCCCGCACGACCGTTTCCGTCAATGCATTTTTCCCTCACAGCACCAACCCTGATTTGCGCAGAGGTTCCGTTTGGCTGCGATTCTGCCCGGGAGCTCTCACTTGGCCGCGGATTTGCCCGAGGTCTCCGTTTTTGCCCGACACCTCGGGCGCCGAATGTGGCTCCCAGGGGTCTGAGTGGCCGTTTCCTTGCCCGAGGTTCAGGCCATTTTTGGAGACCTCGGGCAAAAACCGTCGCGGCAACCCGGGCAGAGGGTAAGTAGGTATCCTTCCAGGTCGGTGATCAGACCCATTCGAAGTTTTCCTTGCCGGCTCCGACCTCGAAGTGGTACTTGACGATGCCGAGGTCAATATGCGTATATCCTGCCATAGAGGCAAATGCCTGCGCCTCGACCTTGTTGCCGCCTTTGAGGATGAATTTGAATTTCTGCTGGTTCACCGCAGTCGGGGCGAGGAGGGCGGCTTCGATGCCGTCCTTGAACCAGGTCGGGACTTCGCCCTCCGCTTCATAGAATCGCTCCGCGGGTTTGAGAGGATGCTGTATTCCCTGGGTCGTTCCGTAACCGAGGGCTATCACGCAATGGACGATTTCTCCCTCTTCGAGAGAGTAGGTCCCGGGAATCTTCTTGTAGGTGAGACCCGCCCAGCAGGTGTTCAGGCCCAGCGTCTGGGCAAGGATGACCAGACGCTCGCCGCAGTAGCCGATTTTCTCCTCGGCTTCCCTCCCCTTCTTCCCGGCCATCACGAAATAGTTCTTCACGCCTGAGAACTGACCATATTTCCAGATACCGGCGGAAAAGGACTTGGGTTCGTCCAGAACGAGCTGTATATGAAGTCCGCTCTCCCTGTTCAGGGATTCGACCTCGCTGCGGAGCGCAGCAATCTGGGAGGCCTCGATGGGCCTGTCGGTGTATCTCCGTACCGAATGGCGGGCCCTAATCGCATCAATGAGTTCCATCTTGAATCGTGTTTGATGCAAATGTACGAAGATTTTGTCAATCTTCGATATTGCGGCAGCAGGAGTAGCCCAGGGAGCGAAGCCGGGGGATGTGGGTATGGATTACAGCATCCCGGAATGAGGGATAATCCTTATTGGAGGGAAGGGACCACCCTACTTCGCTGAGGGCAAGCATTCGCGGAAGCAGCATATACTCAAGATGGGCCGGCGTTGCGATGAACTCTGTCCAGAGGTTTGACTGGACCCCGAGGATATGTTTCGCAGCCTGGGAGCCCAAACCATCCAAAGGCTCATATGAGTAGCATTTCTCAACGGTGAGACAGTGGCCAATGCCAAGTGGCTCTGTCTCAGGTGTTTCGCTCTGACAGTAATCGAGGTAGCAATAATCCAGGGGACTCATAATGACATCGAATCCTTTTTCGGCGGCTATCATACCTCCTTCAACGCCCCTCCAGGACATTATGGTGGCGCCGGGCTTCAGATCACCTTCCAGTATCTCATCCCAGCCGATGACCTTCTTCCCGTGGCGGGCAAGGATCTCCTGAACCCTTGAGGTGACGTAATTCTGAAGGTATTGTTCTGCGGTTGCCGACGCTGTGTCCTTTAGGCCAAGATTTCGAATAAGCCTCTGACAATCAGGACATTCCTTCCACCTGTCTTTGGGGCATTCGTCTCCGCCGATGTGAATGTATTCGTAGGGGAACAGCTCGCAGATTTCGCTGAATATATCTTCAAGGAACGAGAATGAAGTCTCTTTTCCGGGGCACAGGACGTCCTTGGATATGTCCCATACCGTCATAAGTTTATATGGTCCACCCGTGCAGCCCAGGAACGGATATGCCGTCAAGGCGGACACCATATGGGCAGGGATATCTATCTCCGGCACCACCTGTATTCCCCTCTCCATCGCGTATTCGACTATTTCTTTTATCTGCTCCTGGGAATAGAATCCGCCATATCTGATTCCGTCATTGGAAGACATATCGTGCTCTATCATAGTGCCGTTCCTGTATGCACCGACGCTAGTAAGGAGCGGATACTTCTTGATTTCAATCCTCCATCCGTGATCGTCAGTAATGTGCCAGTGGAAGCGATTGAGCTTGTACAGACACATCACATCGAGCAGTTTCTTTATCTGCTTCGTAGTGAAGAAATGACGGGAGCAATCCAGCAGCTGGCCGCGCCAGGTGAACCTGGGAGCATCGCTTATCCTTACACAAGGAATGACCCTCTCCCCTGCCTGCGGCATCAGTTGTTCCAATGAGACAAGGGCGTAGAGAAAACCATTGTAATCGCAGGCTTTGATTATGACCTCCCGCCTGTTGACTTCCAACTCATATGCCTCAGGGGCCACTCTCGCGTCAAAGCGAAGCCATATCTTTTTGCCGGAGGATGCCCTGGCGCCTTGCGCGAATTGCTGTGACAAACGGCTTGCCAGGCTCTTTATGCCGGAAGAAACGTTGTCATCGCAAACGACTTGTGCCCCCGCTGCGTCGAAGCAGCCGGGTTTCTGCTCGACAGAAGACGGGCAGGGTATTATCCTGGGCAATTCCCGCTCTGGCGCGCACGAGAACAGTATCAGAAGGAGAAGGAGAATATATTTACCTTTCATCTTTCGTCAATGACTTGATAAGAGTAATTTCGTCTTGGCAGTAAGGATTTCCGTCGGAGCGAAGTATATCGTGGAACCATAGTGGCGGTTCGTCCATATCCAGAGGTGTGGCCCAGGCGAATATAGTATTAGTCTTCCCGGACACGAGTCCCCAGTTTATCGCACCTATGTTCTCTGCCTTCAGAACTGGCATTATCGTCTGGAACGTACTCCCCTCTGTCCTCGCCATATATTCGGTGCAAATCATTGGCCTTCCATATGGTTTAAGCGTGTCTATCAAGTGTTTATGGCTCTCTATCGGAGCATACGTGTGGTATGTGATGATGTCGGAATGCTCAAGCATCCAGACATTCATTTTACCCAGTCTTGGCGACCAGACTCCTGCTGTCAGCGGTTGGGAAGGATTGACTTCCCTCGCCCAAGAGAATATGTCCTTGAGCAGCGGAAAACTTCTCTCGTAGTAGCGGTCTGGATCCTGGCCGCCACCGGGCTCGTTGTACAAATCCCATCCAAGGATGCGGTCGTCATCCTTGAATGTGGTGATGATATCCTTGACATATGCCTCAAGGACCTGCACTATGGCCGTTGTGTCCGCTGCATATTCACGCCCGCTTCCACACGGACCGAAATACAGGATGCCGGGGTCTTTCAGCCAGCCGGAGTTGTGCACCCCACGCAAGGGTTTGGGCTGTTCTCCGGCCTTGGCGCTTTCGTTCCAGCAGTCGTCAAGGAAAACGAAAAGGGTCGATATTCCGTGGGACGTTGAGATAGCCAGATACCTGTTCATCCTGTCCACAAGGCCGTTCCTGTCCGTTTCCCATAGAATATGGTGCAGGAAGACTCTCATACAATTGAATCCCAGGTCTTCGGCCCAACCCAACTCCCGGTCTATCGTCTCAGGGTCAAAAGTGTCCTTCTGCCACATCTCCAACTGGTTGATAGCCGTGGACGGGATATAGTCGCAACCGGCGAGCCAGCCTTTACTTTCATACCAGGCATAGGCCTTCTCCGACGACCAACGTTGTGCCTGACGTTGTCCGCAGCCGGAGAACAACATTGCCAGGGCAAGGAATAACAGTCTGTATCTCATTTCTTTATAAGAAAGGGATGGCCCTTTGCAAGGCCATCCCTTGGGTTTAGGTTATTATTCAGCCTTATAGAGTCCGACACTGTTCTCAGACTTCTTGTATTCAAGCAGATACACTCCGGGAGTGAAGGTCTTATCCACATTCTGAGTGCCGTAGGTGTATGTCTCACCGTGGGGAACCAGGATGTCGGGAGTCAGTGATGTCCAGGCATTTACAGGAGCACCCCAGGCCCTGTCAGTGTAGAGGTAGAAGGCATAGTCATCCGCGAGATAGATGTAGGTGCGGTACGTGTCCTCATCAATTGCGTTGACCGGCAGGTACTTGCTGAAATCAGCCTCTCCGATGGGGCAATCGACGTAGGGCTCCTGCGGGAAGCTGGCGTTCTTGCCTATGATATAGAGCTTATTCTCGGG
>CACZBP010000145.1 GCA_902779495.1 uncultured Bacteroidia bacterium | reverse complement strand
GCCAGATAATCGAAAAATACAAGCCCACTAAGATGGACGAAACCGGAAACGGAGCCTGGAGCTACACGATTCCCGAGCTGCTGCCCGTTTTCCAGACCATCGACGTCACGGTGATTGCGGTCAAGGACGAGAAAGTGCTGTCGAAGAGAATATCCTTCGACACCTTCAAGTCCGACGAGCACGAGCAGACTATATATCTCGAGGCCGACGAAGCCTCGGCATCGGCCTACGAGGGCGGTTTCACCATCACTATGATAAAGGATTCCGACCTGTTCGCCAATAAAGAAGGCGGCTATAAGATAACCGCCAAGGTCCCCGTCACCGGCAACTGGGACGGCAACAACAAGGTCTACACAGTCCCCGACCGCACGTATGAACTCGACGGCACGGAGTCCTACGCGGAGTTCAAGGCCATCATCCCCGGCGTGGGTGAATATGCTTCCTCCGGCGCCGCCACCCTCGAGATAAGCAGCAACAAGATGCTGGGCACCTGGGAGATAGCCTTCACCTTCAATGCCGAATTTGACGACTGGACCCAGTTCAAGAGGGTTAAACAGGTGGTTTTCACCCTCTATGACAAAGCGATGGAAGTAAAATCCGTAGCCATCAATGAAGACATATTCCCTATGACCGGCAGCGTTGATTTCCAGCCGGACTCTCCTGCGCAGGGAGGCAGCTTCGCAGCCATCCTGACCCGCCAGTACAACGGCAGCAAGTACAGGGTGCTGCTCTGGGGAGCGAATGACACCTCTTCCGACAGCAGGTATGTGGACGTCCTTTATGTCCCGCTGGTGATTCCCGAAGAATCCAACCCCAATTTCCACAACCGGCAATGGCTCGACAGGACTTATTTCACTCCCGCGGAAGGCTTCCAATCTTATAGCCCCTACCAGGCCACCGTCGTTCCGATGAACATATTCCAGCAGGCCTATGACACCGGAGTCAGCTATGCCCGCTATGACAAGGCAAAGTGGAACGCCCTCGACCCGGCTGGAAACCTCGCCGACTATATGATCGGGCAGATGAATGCCACCGTCCAGACCGCATTCCCCGCAGCCAGAGCCGAGGTCGCGAAGATAACATCTTCCAGCGACGGCGCCTGGCTGCAGCTTGAGGTGGACTTCAAGGACAAGAACACGCCCTATCACGTGCGCTGCACGACCGTCATAATGATTGACAGCATATTGACGGCAGAATAGGCCCCGCCGGGATAATCACCTCATTATGAGACTTCTACGCCTTATTCCGCTGCTCGTTCTGGCCGCATGCGCTTCCCGCGGCGCAGACACTGACGAACGCTGCAGGCAACTCCTCGACGACTCGAGGCGCTACTCCAAGGTGCAGGAATATGAGCTGGCCACCGACTGCGCGCTGCAGGCCAGGGAGCTTGCAGCCGCCCAAGGTCTCAGGGAGCTGGAAGGCGAAGCCCTCTGCCAGCTCTCCGACATAGACCTTATGACCTGGCGGGATGAGCAGGCCTGGGGAAATGCCTGTGAGGCGGAGAAGATAGCACGCGAACTTGACCTGGAGAACGTACTTACAGGAGCTCTCATCAACAAGGGCAAAGTGTGTCTTTTCAGCGGCATCACGCCTGAAGACGCCCGTGACGACGAGGCGCTGGCCTTCTTCCAGGAGGCACGCGCCATCGCCGACCGCGGCGGCGAGCTTGCCACCAGGGTCAATATCCTTTGCGACATATCCCAGGTATTCATCAACAAGAACCGCTTCAACAACCCCATAGACCCTGAACTCTACAGGCAGGCGGGCGACTATCTTGCCCGCGGCGAGGACCTCGGCCGCAGGGGCGGAATGCTCGGCCTGGACGCCAAGGTGCTCCCGATAAAGATCCGCTACCTGCGCCAGGGAGGCCGCATCGACGAAGCCATAGAATGCTGCAACAACGTCCTTTCCATCACTCCGGAGAAGGACTATCTCCAGCAGGAACAAGCTTACTATCAGCTCGTTATGCTCCATGCGGCAAAGAACGACGCCAAGCAGGCGGCCGCCGCCCACCAGCAGTATGTCTATGCCAACGAGCACTATATGAAGCAGAAGGCGGACAACCTGCTGCAGGAGATGGAGACCCGCTACAAGAGCGAAGCCCAGCAAAGGATAATAGCCCAGCGCAGGATACAGATCATCCTCCTTCTGGTGGCAGTCCTGCTGCTCGCCGGTCTGGTGCTGGAGACGGTCCTGAAAAACAGGCAGATACGCCGCCAGAACGCAGCCCTGAGCGAGTCCAACGCCAACAAGGACAAGCTCCTTGGCTTCATCTCCCGCGACCTTGCCAACCCGGACTTCAACCAGGACGTCCAGGAGATGGCCAAGAGCCTCGCCTCGATGAGCGAAGACGAGATCCGTGCCCGCTGCACCACCCTGATGCAGGGCTCTGACGAGCTTGGAGGCGAAGTGGCGAATTACATCGGAAAGCTTATGGAAGAGCGCAAGAAGGCCGGCGCCAAGATAGGGCTCACAGCCCGCGAGCTGGAAATCATCCGCCTCAGCTGCGACGGCCTCGCCCCGGCCGACATCGCCGAAAAGCTCCACATCAGCGTCCACACCGTCAACAACCACAAGCAGAACATCTACGCCAAGATGGGCGTCGGCAGCAACGCCGAAATGCTCCGCGCCGCCTCCTCCCTCGGCCTGGTCTAACGCCCCCCGTCAGAACCGCCAGTGCACCCCACCTGCCAGAAAAACGGCCCCTGGATGGCAGGTCCCCACGAAATGCAGCCCACCTGCCAGAAAAACGCCGAAAAAATGGCAGGTGTCGGGCAAAAATCGCTATATTTGTGGTCTATGCAACGAAGAGACTTTCTGAAAAAAGCGGCTGTGGTGACGGCCGGGGCGGCTGTGGGGCTGCAGGGGTGCACGTTCAAGGCTCCCGGCAGCAGCACGAGTAACGCCAACCAAGCACGCGGAAAAGCACGTATGAAGCTGTCGTTCAGGCCATACGAGCTGCAGCTGCGGCACACCTTTACCGTGGCGTCCTACTCCAGGACGACGACGCCCGGAGTGCAGGTGGAGATCGATTACGACGGCCTGAAGGGATATGGCGAAGCCTCGATGCCGCCCTACCTGGGCCAGAGCGTCGAGAGCGTCACCGCCTTCCTTGGGAAGGTGGACCTGAGCCGCTTTGCGGATCCGTTCTGCCTGGAGGACATCCTCGGCTGGGTGGACTCCCTGTCGAAGGGCGACTCGGCCGCAAAAGCGGCGGTGGACATCGCCCTGCACGACCTGGTGGGCAAGCTGCTGGGCGCACCGTGGTACCGCATATGGGGCCTCAACCCGGCAAAATGCCCGGCCACCAGCTTCACCATCGGAATCGACACGCCGGAAGTTGTAAAAGAAAAGACCCTCGAATGCGCCGGCCTGTATAAAGTGCTGAAAGTCAAGGTAGGACTCGACAGCGACGAGCAGATGATACGCACCATCCGGCAGGTCACCGACCTCCCGCTGGTGGTGGACGCCAACCAGGGCTGGAAAGACAGGCAGAAGGCCCTGGACGAGATATATTGGCTCCGAGACCAGGGCGTCAAGATGGTCGAACAGCCTATGGCAAAGGAACGGGTGGACGACAACGCCTGGATCACGGAGCGCTCCCCCCTCCCCGTCTTTGCCGACGAAGCAGTCCAGCGCCTGGCCGACCTCCCGGCCCTTAAAGGCATATATAACGGCGTGAATATCAAGCTGATGAAATGCACCGGAATGCGTGAAGCCAGGGAAATGGCAACATATGCCCGGGCCGCGGGGATGAGGGTGATGCTCGGATGTATGACCGAAACCTCCTGCGCCGTGTCCGCCGCCGCCCAGCTTTCCCCGCTGGCCGACTTCGCGGACCTCGACGGCAACCTCCTCATCAGCAACGACCCCTTCGAAGGAATGACGGTGGAAAAAGGTATGATAACCCTCCCGGACCGCCCCGGAATCGGCGTCATCCCAAAAGAGAAGTGACATATGGAATTCTTTGATATAGTGCTCCTTACGATGGCGCTGCTCGGAGTGGTGGTGTTCGTGTCGCTGTATTTCGTCGATGCCGGATACGGCAAGATGATATCCCGCGCCTGGGGCCCCACGCTGCCCAACCGCCTTGGTTGGATGCTGATGGAAAGCCCGGTGTTCTTCATCGTGCTGTGGCTGTGGGTCACCTCGG
>CACZBP010000144.1 GCA_902779495.1 uncultured Bacteroidia bacterium | reverse complement strand
AGACGGCCTTTCGGCGTTGTTAAGCGCCTGTTCATCAGCTATTTTAGAGGGGTCGACAATAACAGGTACCGGGCCGTAGACGTGAAGCAGGTTGTACATATGCAAGCCGCGCAGGAGTCTTGCCTCGGCCAAAATAGCATCCTTCTTCTCCTGTGTTATGTTGGCTGTGGATGCATTCTGCAGCGCTCCTATTATGTCCGTAAAGCGAGTAACTTCGCGGACCTTCGGATAGTGATTCGGCCGGGAATCTTCAAGTACTCCCCTGCTATAATAGACGCAGTTGGAGAAATTCGCCTCCGACAGCTGACGGTAGTTGATATCCCAGACGCCATCCACCCAGGGGGCTTCGACGTCGGATGTGGTGTCGAACTGTTTCAAAACACCTCCGGCCGGGATGTACCAGGGATGCTGGTTGCCTTCTGAAGCGTAGAGCGAGTATGTCCAAGTGTTCATATACGGTATATAACACGTCATCATAATGGACACAAAGTCGTTTTCCGAGACGGGATAATTCTGGGAGGTCAGAACTCCATATATCTTGGGGTCGAAGTTTTTCTCACAGGAAGGCAATATAAGAATTGCTGCAAGGAGCGAAATGACTATCTTTTTCATAGCTTGCCTTATTTGAAGTTAATCTTGGCCCCGAGGGAGAATGTCCTTATCATCGGATATCCGGCAGGAGAGGAGCTGTTGCCGATGTAGATTTCCGGATCCACTCCGCTGAAGGTCGTGAATATGAAGGGGTTCTGGGCGTCGAAGAATACCCTGGCGCTGTCGATGTGTTTGGACAGCGCCGGGCCGAGTTTGCTTCCGGCAATATTGTAACCAAAAGTGATATTACGCACCCTGACGAAAGACGCATCCTGGCGGCTTAGGTCCCATCCTGCGTTTCCTGGAAGGGCATCACTCCTCATAACTGCGATTCCGGGAAGCCGGCCGTTGCCATTGGTTTGGGAGTTCCATATCCAGTAGGCGAACTGGTTGGAATTCTGGGGTTGTCCATATGACAAGGATGCCGCTGATGCCCAACTTAGCGCATAATTATAACGCGTGGCGCCGAACTGTCCGTACAGGAAAATATCCAGGTCGAACGACTTCCAGGTGAAGGTATTGCCGAGGCCGATGCTTATCTTGGGCAGGACGTCATCCATGTAGATATCGTTCATATCTATGATGTCGTCGCCGTTCTTGTCCTCTACTATCGGATAGCCAGGCATCTGGGAATTAGGGCCGAGGCTGAGTTGGGAGGCCGGCATATTGGACCGGTCGGCATTGATGATGCCGGTGACGTGATAGAAGTAGGAGGCATTCATCGGCTCATTCTCGCGGATCTGGTATTCCTTATAATCATAGTTTTCCGTCCTTTGCACCCAGTATGCGTTGTAATGCGTCAGGGTCAGCATCGAAGTCCAGGAAAAACTGCCGGCTTTGACGTTGAGGGTGTTCAAAGCCGCATCCCATCCGCTTCTGTAGTAATGGCCATAGTTGACCGGCCGGGAACCGACCATACTCAGAGGCTCTCCGGGAGCCTGCCCCAGGAGGTTTGTCACATCGTTTCGGAACACGTCGATATTACCCCAGACCCTGTTGCCGAACAGGTAGAAATCCAGTCCGATGTTTTTCATCACGGTCTTTTCCCAGGTCACGTCCGGATAATCCGTTCCGGATTTCAAGTAAGGGATATAAGTAGTTGCGTTGCTGTCGAACTTGACATAGACGGGGGCAAGGTTGTATAGGCCATATAACGATGTGCCCAGGTTATCGCGTCCTGTTACGCCATAACTGGCTCTGATTTTCAGCAGGTTAATCCAGGAGACATCCTTCAGGAACGGCTCATTGGAGAGCTTCCAGGCGAGGGATACCGACGGGAACCAGGCATATTTTTTCCCGGGGAAGAATTTGTCCGTTCCGTCCCTTCGGAAGGACGCTGCCAGGACATAGCGGTCCAGCAGGTCAACGGACACGCGTCCGAATTGCGAACGCTTTTCGTTCTCCCAACGGCCGGATGTCGGCACGAAAGGACCTTCAGCCGCCGCGATGTTGTCCGGGCCGATGTTGTCATTGGCGTTCTTGTAGTCTATTTCAAGCGATGTCCCGCTTTGGTTGTACAATCCAACGCCCAAGACAGCTTCCACGTCGACGATATCCTTAAAGTTCTGATGATAGGTCAGGATAGCCTCTATGGTCCGGTCATCCCTTTCGACATCTCCGATATGTCCTCTTGAGACCCCCGCCACCTCATACCATAACATTGTCGTGGGGATATATAGAGACCGCTTGGCGTAGTCCCGGTTCAGGCCATATAAGGCACGCAGCGAAAGGATGTCCTTGATGAAATCTATATCGGCAGAAAGGTTTGTGTACCAGCCGGTTGACTTCGTGTTGTCATTGAACTGGGCCATTTCTGCGGGGTTCGCTGTCGTCCGGTAACGCTTGTAATTGCCATCTTCATCATAGAGCGGATAATTCGGGGGGAACATCAGCGCCGACTGAAGTGCATCCTTGCCTACGCCTCCCGCGCCGCCTCCATCCGCATTCGAATTGACGAAACTATTTGACATTATGTTCATTATGGAGGACAGTCTCATAAAGGGGAAAACCTGCGCAGTAATGTTGGAGCGTAGGGTGTAGCGCGTCATTCCTGAATTGATGACCGTTCCGGTCTGGTCATAGTAGTTCCCTCCGATATAGTATTTCACATATTTGGAACCGCCGGTTATGGAGATGGAGTGATTGTTGATACTTCCTGGCCGCATTATGTAGTCCAGCCAGCGTGTGTCCGTAGCAGACTCGATTTCGTCCGGATAGAAAACCGGGGACCATCCTCCGTCATATTGATCCATTCCATACGGGGCCATATCGTGGTTCAGCAGGTAACTCTCCTTGCTGAAGATGTTCGCGAAGTTCATATACTCCTTCGAGGACAGCGGCTCCAGATAAGGATAATTGCGGACGAAGGAATAGCTTGACTCCCAAACGACCCTTGGCGTGCCCTCCGCGCCCTTTTTCGTGGTAATCAGGATAACGCCGTTGGCTGCGTTGATGCCATATATGGCAGCGGAGGCATCTTTCAGCACCTCGATGGATTCAATATCACCCGGGTTCAGTCCGGCCAGACCCGCCCTGTTGATGGAGTTTGGCGTTTCGATGGACCCTCTTCCTACTTCCAGCGCACCTGAAGGCATAACCCGAGACATTGCTATTGGCCGCTTTTGAGACTTTTTCTGCCTTGACCGTCGCCACGGAAGTGGTAAGGTTCTTCCTCAAGGTCGTACCATATCCTACCGCCACCGCTTCATTCAGCATCTCGAAATCATCAGTCAGGACGACATCAATCGAAGATGACCGCCCGACCCGGATTTCTTCTGAAGAATAACCGATGGAAGAGACTACAAGCGTTTCTCCTCTGGTGACCTCAAGGCTGAACACACCGGAGGCATTAGTCGTTGTTCCGCGCATCGAGCCTTTCACATAGGCAGTTGCGCCGACGACGGGCTGTCCCGAAGAATCCTGCACTTTGCCAGTGATTACGAATGGGTCATTGGAAGGAGTCTGAGGAACAGGGGTGATAACTATCTTATCCCCTACTACAGAATACTTTAAGCCTGCTTTTGCCAGTTCCGACTTAAGGACTGACGAAAGTTCGACATTCTCTACTTTGATGGTAACGGCATTCTTGTCTTCAAGCTCTGAATCCCTGTAGGAGAACTTGTAGTCTGTCTGGCTCTCGATCTCCCTGAAGAATTCCTTAAGTGACGCATTCCTGAGATTCAGGGTCACCCTGTCGCTCTGGGCGTAAAGCAGCAGGCCCGCGAACAGCAGTAACGTCACTGCCAATACTTTCTTAAGCATATGTTATTTTGTTATCGTTATCTGATTGCCATCTATGGCATATTCGAAACCATAATGCATTTTCAGCACATCCAGGATATCGTTTATCCTCCTGTCCCGGAACGTTCCGGTGTAGCGGTCTGCCAGGTCTATACTCTCGGAGCATTTAATGACGACACCGAAACGGCGTTGAAGGATGTCCACGACACGGTATAACGGTTCGTGCATGAATACCAGGTCTTTATGGAGCCAGGACGTTTCGATTCCGTTGTCGGTCTTCATCACGTTCACCCTGCCGCTGAGGCGGTCCAGGACTACTTTCTCATTGGGGATAAGGGAATAGCTTGAGTTGCCGGCTATGACTTCGACCCGACCTTCGACCAGGGAAAGTTCCGTAATGTCGCTGTCTTCGTAGGAATAGATATTGAATTTGGTACCGCGCACCTTGACATCCATTCCAAAGGTGTGGATGGTGAATTCCTTCGACGGATCCTTTGCCACGTCGAAATAGCCTTCACCCGTCAAGGTCGCCATCCGGCGGTCGATACCGAAATCGGAAGAATATTTCAGTGACGAGCGTGCATTGAGCCGGACCGAAGTTCCGTCAGGCAAGACGACGGAAGACGGTCCGTCATACCCAGCTTCCACGACGACTTCGTTCCCCGACAATCTATCCAGCTTTGACTGGAGGCAGCGACTATGCAGGAAGAAGACCGAAGCCAGGATGATTCCCACTCCGGCGGCGATTGAGCCAGTCCAAATCGCTTTTTTCCTGAATTCGGTATCATATATGAACAGGCGTCGTTTCCTCTCTTCGGAGATGGATTCTTCCCCTTCGAATGACAGCCATTCTTCGGCCACGATATCCTCCAGTGCGGAATCCGGGGTCGACTCCAGCATTTCGGACAACTGGTCTATTTCTTCTGCGGACAGCTTACCTTCCGCATACTTGTGAAGCAGATTCTTCATTTGTTATCGGGATAGTTTAAGTACTCTTTGATTTTCTTTGTCGCAATTGAAAGCTGGTTGCGGACCACCTGTTCCTGGATGGAAAGCCTTCTTGCTATCTCCTGGACTTCCACACCATCCTCCCTGTTCATCTCGAAGATTTCGCGTTGCCTGGGCGTGAGTACCTCTTTTGCTTTGGCAAGAAGCGACTGGAATGCATCATAGTCATATTGCCACCCTCCGTGTTCGGGAGATTGCAGATGCATTATGAAGTCGAAATACTCCTTAATCAGAGGATTGCGCAGGCGCCTGCGAAGCTCTTTGAGAAGCTGATGGTAGGAAATAGTGAAAAGATAGGAGCGCACGGAACGGTTCTCGTCCAGTTTCTCCCTGTGTGTCCACAGGCGGAAGAAAGTGTCCTGGACAATGTCATCTGCAAGGTCGGAGGACTTCAGCCAGCGGAAAACAAAATTCCACAGGTCGGATACGTGACGGTCATATAGCTGGCGGAAACTTCTCGTATCGCCAGCTTTAATCTTACGTATTAATTGCTTTTCGTCCAATTGGTCCGTTTCAGTGTATTAATACTATCCCTATCAGTTAGTTTTATAACATTAAATATACGAACTTTTGGGCGTTCTGCAATAATTGTTGATTATTAGGCACATATAGAATAGTCCCTACTCGATATCGAGTAGGGACTATTGTGTAACGGATTGATTAGCAGCCGGTTGGCGAGAACGGGGCTGGCGGACGTAGATTCTTCGCTGGTGCTCAGAATGACAGTGGATAGCGGATGCGGGCGATTTCGGCGGCGGGGTCGGGGGCCTTGAAGACGGAGCTGCCGGCCACCAGGATGGTGGCGCCGGCTTCGGCGAGGGCGGCGGCGTTGGAGGCGGAGACTCCCCCGTCGACCTCGATCCGGCACGGGAGGCCGCGGCGGACGATTTCGGCGCGGACGGTGCGGATGCGGTCGTAGGTGGCTTCGATGAACTTCTGGCCGCCGAAGCCTGCGAAGACCGACATAATCAGCACGAAATCAGTCTTTTCCAGATAGGGGAAAAGCCCCTCCACCGGGATGTCGGGATTCACCACGAGGCCGGCATTGACGCCGTGGGAGCGGATCTGGTCGAGGATGGCGCCGGGGTCGGAACCGTCGGCAAGGGCGGCTTCGAGGTGGAAGGAGATCATCGCGGCGCCGGCGGCAGCGAAACGGTCCACATACTTCTCCGGATGGACTATCATAAGGTGCACATCCATAGGACGCTGAGCCTTGCGGGCGATGGCTTCGACCACGGGGAAACCGAAGGAGATGTTGGGCACGAAGGTGCCGTCCATCACGTCGAGGTGGAATATGTCACCGGCGGCGTTGACCATCTGCACGTCCTTCTCCAGGTGGAGAAAGTCGGCGGAAAGTATTGAGGGGGCTACTGTAATCATCTTACCTGAAATTGGTTACGACATCCACAAGGTGCTTAACGAACTTCTCGTTCGAGGCAAGGTCCAGCTTCTCGCCGGGGGCGTGCACTCCGCGGAGGGTGGGACCGAAGGAAATCATATCCAGTCCGGGGAACTTCTCCAGGAAGAGACCGCATTCGAGGCCGGCGTGGATGGCCTTGACCTTGGGCTCATAGCCGAACAGGCGGACATAGGAGTCGAAGCAAACCATCAGGATATGGGAATTCATATCGGGCTTCCATCCCGGATAGGGATCGGAGAACTCGACCTCGGCGCCGGCGAGGCGGAAGCACGCGGCCACCTTCTCGGCGACCCAGGCCTTGGCCGACTCGACGCTGCTGCGCTGGCTAGTGCAGATCTCGATGAGGCCGGGCTTGTCCATCCTCACGGAAGCGAGGTTGCTGGAGGTCTCGACGAGGCCGGGGATGTCCTGGCTCATTGCGAGCACTCCGTGGAACACGGCGGCGAGGGACGATATAAGCTTCTGGGCCACAGCGGTTTCGATGGCCTCGGGGGCGGCTTCGACTGCTTCGGCGACATACTGTATGCCGGGGTCGCTCACCGCGAATTCGGCGCGGAGGACCTCGCCGAAGGAGTTGAAACGCTGGACGAGACCTTCAGCCGCAGAAGCGGGAACGGCCACTACCGCCTCGCACTCACGGGCGATGGCATTGTGCTTGCCGCCGCCTGTGAAGCTGACCAGCTGGATCTCGCCGTAAATCTCCTTATTAAGGAAACGCGCGAGCTGCTGGACGGTGTTGCAGCGCTCCTTGTTGATGTCGTCGCCGCTGTGGCCGCCCAGGGCGCCCGAAAGCCTCAGGCAAAGGCAACGCCAGCCTCCGCGAAGGGGCTCATAGCCGTGGCGGAAGGTGACCATCGTGCTCACTCCGCCGGCGCAGCCGACGAACAGCTCGCCTTCATCCTCGGAATCGAGGTTGATGAGGGTCTTGCCAGTGAAGAAACCCGGCTCCAGGGCCATCGCGCCGTCCATTCCCGTCTCCTCGGAGATGGTGAAAAGGCACTCCAGGGGACCTGTCGGGAGGTCGCTCTCCAGCAGTGCGAGGCAGGCAGCGACACCGATGCCGTCATCCGCACCGAGGGGCGTCTCGGGGGCTATCA
>CACZBP010000143.1 GCA_902779495.1 uncultured Bacteroidia bacterium | reverse complement strand
CCCGCAGGGTGTAGAACTTCACTTTCTCCGGCTGGCGGTGCTCCAGGAGGTTGCCGGTGTCCACAAGTCCGTTGCCGCTGACATCTTCGGTGAAACGGACCGAATATTTGCCGGCCTTCAGGTAGGGGAACTGGAGGGTGCAGTCGGAGGTCACGTTGTAGCTTCGAAGCACCTTGTCCCTCTTTTCGTTGAGAAGGTCGACAATATAGCGGTAATGCACGCCGGTCAGGGGGAGGATCAGGGTGCTCAGCTTGTCGTCCTTGGGCAGGGACACCTTGACCTCGGTGCTGTCGTTGTAGAATCCGTTCACGTCGCGGAATATCCTCCAGGGCACCTTGAGCTTGTATTCATATCCCGTCATCATCTTGGCCGATGGCATCAGGGTGTAGCACCGCAGGTTCGTCGAGTCGCGGGTCACGGTAAAGCCCACCTTCTCTTCCTGCTGGCGCGGGTTGATGGAAATCAGCGACAGGGAATCGAAATACTCGGATATGATGGGGAACTTGAACTCGAATTCGAAGCCATACTGCTCGACCCTCTCAGGCTCGGCCTTGACTGTCATCACGCATATGGTGTCTTCGTGCTTGACGTTCCTTCGGGCGTTGCGCATAGCGGCTATGATTTCGCCGTTGGCCAGGCGGAGGTGCTCAGTGTAAGGGACCAGTGTGCCCGTGGAGTCGGTTTTGAGGTAGTCCACGAAGGTGTGGAGGGTGTCGGGCATACGGCCCCTGTCGTTGATCCACATCTCCATACTGTCGCGCTGGGGGTTGAACTGCAGGATGAGCTTGTTGTCGGGGACGCCGCGCACCCAGACCGAATCCACCTGGGCGTTCTGGGCCATAAAGGTAAAATATGCAGTCCTGATGCCGACCCTTTCCTTATTGACTATCAACTGTTTGGATGGTTTCTCCCGGAACAGGTAGAGCTCGTGCTCGCTGCGGCGGGCCATACAGTTAGCAGTGTCTTTCATATCATATTTCAGCAGTTCGGGGAGAGTGTCGCTGACCACCATCGTGGGACGGAAGACGGAGTCGATGAAGGCGACCTTGTCGTTCTCCGGGTCGTAGACGTTGTTGCCGCCTTCGTCCATAATGGCGTAGAGCCTGTAGAGGGTGTCGGCCACGTTGCGCATCGAGAAGAATCCCCATTCGTCGGTCTTGACGGCCGCGTCGGGGCGGTGGAGGAATATGGCGGAGTCGGCCAGGTCCTTATAGAGCATCACCGTGGCGCCCTTGATGGGCTGGAGGGTGTTGCAGTCCCGCACGGTGCCCGTAACCACCATTGAATCAATGGAATCGCCCGTGGAGAAGGTCAGGGTGTAGCCGGGGTACATATTGCCTTCGTTGTTGTCCGCGAGAGCGTTGGTAAGGTCGAGGGTGTAAGTCCTGTTGGAGTCGAGGTCGTTCTCGAAATAGACTATGAGGGTCTTTCCGCTCATCTTGTATTTCGGGGTCTTCTCCGGAGGGGGCGACAGGAATATGCTCTTGGGATCCTTGACCTGGATGTACTCGTCGAAGGTGATTTTGATCTTTGTCTTGTGGGTGGGGACATTCGTCGTGCCGGGAAGGGGGTCCAGGCCCACGATCACGGGCGGAATGGTGTCCTTCTTGCCTCCGGTGGGCGCCTGGGTCGTGTTGGCGCAGGATGGAGAAAAGAACATCTGTCCCAGCACCAGAGCCACAGGCAGTACAGGGAAATATTTGGATATCAGCTTTTTAAAATTCATCTTCACTGTTATATATCGCCTCGGCGCACGGACTTCAGGCCGTCGATGCCGCTTAGTTTCTGCACCAGGAAGTCAAGCACCTTCCTGTCCTTGACGAAAAGGTCCATATAGCCTTCGACCACGCCGTGGTCACTTCCCAGCACCAGTTTCTTAATGTTCACTTCCATCACCAGGGAAATGTACCGGGTGATTTCATTCAGCAGGCCGACGCGGTCCACGCCCTGGATGTATATCCTCGCAAGGAAGGAGTAGTTCTCGCTTTCGGCCCATTTGGGCGTCACTATCCAGTCGCCGTGCTTTGCGGCAAGGCCCTGGGCTATCTGGCAGGTCTTCTTGTGTACACTAATCGTGCCGTCCGGCGAGCGGAAGCCCACTATCGTGTCTCCCGCGATGGGATTGCAGCAGGTTGCTATCACATAGTGATGCGAATCGGTGGGGGAGCCTATGACATAATCCTTGCTCGCGGCCGACGGATCCGCCTCCTTCTTGAACCAGGGGAAGAGCCATTTGCTGCGCTTGGTGCTCTTGGCTTCCTGGTTTATGCCCGCGGCATACATAGCGACAGCCTCCGAGCTGAAGACTCCCAGGTAATAGCGGAAGAAAAGGTCGTCCGCGCCGGAGAGCTGGAGGTTGGAGGCTATCTGGTTGTAGAGTTCTTCGGAGGTCTTGATTCCCATCGAGTTAAGGGCGGTGTCGAGGTCCTTGTGACCGACCTGGATGCCCGTCTCCTTCTCGGAACGGAACCAGTCCATAACGAGGTTCCTGGCGCGGCGGGTCTTCAGGAACTGCAGCCATTCCTTCTTGGGCATCTCGTCCTCGGCAGTGATGATTTCCACCTGGTCTCCGCCGTGAAGGACGTGGTTCAGGGGGACGAGCTTCATATTCACCTTGCCCGCGATGGCGTGGTTGCCTATTTCCGAATGGATGAGATAGGCGAAGTCGAGCACCGTGGCGCCTTTCTCTATGGATTTCTGGTCGCCCTTGGGGGTGAACAGCATTATTGTGCTGGTCGTCAGGTCATTATGTATGATGTCCAGCAGTTCCAGGGCGTTGACGTCCGGATTGGAGAGGATGTCCTTGACCTTCCCGAGCCATTTCTCCATCTCGCTGTCGTTCTCCTCCACATAGCCGTCTTTCTTATAGGCCCAGTGGGCGGCGATGCCCTTTTCGGCAATATCGTCCATCCTGCGGGTGCGGATCTGCACCTCGACCCAGACGCCGTCGTTGCTCAGCAGGGTGCAGTGAAGGGCTTCATAGCCGTTGCTCTTGGGGTGCTTTACCCAGTCTCTGACGCGGTCGGGCTTGTAGCGGTAAATGCCTGTTATTATGGAGAATACGTGGTAGCACTGGTCGCGCTCGGTCTCCTTGCTGCTCTTGGGGACATCGAAGATGATGCGTATGGCATAGAGGTCATAGATCTGGTCGAAGTTAAGGTTCTTCGCATTCATCTTCTTCCATATGGAATATGGAGTCTTGACGCGCTTGCGTATCTCGAAGGAGAATCCGGCCTTTTCCATAGCCTCGCTGATGGGGGCGATGAAACTGTCGATGGAGGCTTCCTTGTCGGAGATGTTCAGGCTCACCTTGCGGGTTATGTCGGCATAGGCGTCCGGTTCCTTGTAGCGGAGCCATATGTTTTCCATCTCGGACTTAATCCCGTAGAGACCAAGCTGGTGTGCGAGGGGGATGAATATGAACATCGTCTCGCTGAGGATCTTGTCCCGCTTGTACTCGGGCATAAACTCTATGGTCCTGCAGTTGTGGAGGCGGTCCGCCAGCTTGATGAGGACCACGCGCACGTCGTCGTTCAGGGTGAGGAGGATGCGCTTGAAGTTCTCGGCCTGGATGCTCTTTATGTACTGCTCGCTAAGGCCGGCGTTGTCCCTGTTGTCGAGGAGATTCTTGATCTTGGTGAGGCCGTCCACCAGGGATGCTACCTTGTCACCGAAACGGGAACGGATGTCTTCGAGGGTGTAGTCGGTGTCTTCGACGACATCGTGCAGAAGGGCGGCGGCTATGGATTTATGGCCGAGGCCTATGTCGCTGACAACTATCTTCGCGACATCGATCGGATGCAGCATATACGGCTCTCCCGAGCGCCTGCGGACGTCCTTGTGGGCTTCGTTCGCGAAATCGAAAGCCCTCTGCACGAAATCCAGCTCTTCGGGCGAAGAGCACCTTGCCGCGGCTGCCTGCCGCAGGCCGGCATACTCCGCTGCAATCAACTCATAATCCTTCTTTGTGAACTTGGAAACACTCATATCCTTGCTTCGATTTCGTCAACTTCGTGGAACGAGCAGCACAGCTGCGCCCCATACAATATTATCTGCCAACTGTAATTGAGCCATATCAGGAAGAGGGGAATGGCGGCCACGGTGCCATAGAAGGCGTTGAGTTTGGTCACCATCACCTGGGTCTCAAGATAGAGGAACTGGAGCCCCGTGAAGACTATCCCGAAGATGAGGGCCGACTTGAAAGCATATTTGTAGCGGACCTTG
>CACZBP010000142.1 GCA_902779495.1 uncultured Bacteroidia bacterium | reverse complement strand
TTTCATACTACCATCCGGGGTTATTGTAATACTTCACGTCCCCGTTGCGGCTTCTCTCGGCCTGGGGGATCGAGAATGCGTAATATTTTTCGAAGAAATGCCTCTTCTCGCCGTCGTCGGCATCCTCCTGCGCATAGGTGAAAGTGTCGTCGCCGTTCTTGGTGATCTTCACGCCGTGGACGGACATATTGTCCAGCACGTCCACTGCACGCCTCCAGCGGCGGAGGTCCCAGAAGCGGAACCCTTCTCCGGCGAGTTCGACCATCCTCTCGTGCTCGATGAGCTTCATAAAGTCGTCGAGGGTGCCGGCGTTCTTGTCTGGCATTCCGCGCTTGGCGCGCAGTTCGTTAAGTGCGCCCAGGGCCTCAGTCTTATTGGCTGCCCAGTCCTTCTGGGCCAGGGCTTCGGCCTTGTTCAGGAGCACCTCGCCATAGCGGAGGAGCACTGCGAAGCGGCCGCTGCCGTAGGTGTCCCAGCCGTGGTCGTTCTCGACTATGAATTTGCGAAGGTAATAGCCTGTCACTGTGGTGGATACCTCATTCTTGTCGAACTTCTTGTAGCCGTCGGCGCCTCCCACGAAGGTCTCTATGGTACGGCCCTCCCAGGGAGCTCCGTTATAGAGTATGGTAGAATAGAAACGCGGGTCGCGGCCTTTGTAGGGATCGGCTCCGTGGGCAGCCCAGGAGAAGGGAGTGCCGTCGGCCATCTCGAACTCGTCGGCGAGTTCGGAGGTGGGAACCAGCCAGGAAAGGATGGTGGTTCCGCCGGCTGCGTGGGTTGCCTCATCGCCCTTGGGACGGAACATAACGTCGGTCTGGACCGTGAGGTTGCCGGCTATGTTGGAGGTGAAGAACTCGAGGGTGAACAGGTTCTCCGGGCTCCTCTCGTCGGAGAAGATGTTGGAGAAATCAGGGTCGAGCTGGGCGCCTGCCTCCTTGCACTTGGTCGCCGCATCGATTGCAACGTCCCAGTTCTTGGCATAGAGGGCGACACGGCTCAGGAAGCCATATGCAGCCGCCTTGGTGACGCGTCCGTGCCAGTTGTCGGGCCATTTATCGGGAAGGACGGGGGCCGCCTTCTGCAGCTCGTCTATTATGAACTTCCAGGTGTCTTCCTCGGAGGATATGGGAAGGTCGTTCTGGGCGGGACCGTCGAGACTCTTACGGATGACGACGCCTCCCCAGACGCGGGCAAGGTGCCAGTAGGTCCAGGCACGGAGGAAGTGGGTCTCGGCCTCACGCACCGCGAGCCAATCCTGATCCTGGAAATTGGAACGGTACTGCTCGAGGTTGGTGAAGAACTCGTTGTAGCGGCGGATCCTAACGTAGCATTCTTCCCAGCAGTCGAGGATGCTGGTCTTGTCGGTGGTGAACTCCGATGTCCAGATCATACAGCGGTTGTAGCGTTGGGCGGAGTTCCAGTCGCCGCTCTTGATGATGTCGGTGAGGGCGTCGGTGAACTGGCTGTTGAGCCTGAACAGTTCGGCGCGGTCGCGCACGCCGCCGTAGTTGCCTATGCAGTAGGAATCGAACGTCTCCTGGTTGCCGGACCAGATGACGGATTCGGAGTAGAAGTCGGGCGAAGTCACATCCAGGACGGCCTCGCAGGAAGCCGCCGTCACGAGGGCGGCCGCAAGCAATATGGTTTTCGCTGTTTTCATCTTTTCTAGAATGTGAGGTTTACGCCGAGACTGTAGGTCTTCTGCTGGGGATAATAGCCGTTGTTGATGCCGGGATTCTCAGGGTCCATATAAGGGAACTCGGTGATAGTGAACAGGTTGGTGCCTGCCAGATAGACCGAGGCCCTGCTCAGGCCGACGTGCTTGATGAGTTTCTCCGGGAAGGAGTAGGAGAGCTGGAGGTTCTTCAGGCGGAAGTAGGAACCGTTGACCACCAGGATCTCGGAGAGATAGTCGTTGTTCGAGTTATAGGTTCCGTGGAGCCTTGGATACTTGGTGTTAGTGTTGGGGGTGTATCCGGGGCCATACTGGCCGGGAGTCGTTTCCTCGGGCCTGTACATCCTCTCCACCAGGTACTTGAAGGTGTTGCCGCTCTCGTAGAAAGGCCTGGTGTAGATGGTTCCGTCCACGTGGCCGGTGCTCTCGTAATATCCGTTCAGGGGATAATCGCACATTGCGACGCCGTAGAAGAGGGCGGTGAGGGATATGCCCTTCCAGGAGAGCTCCACATTGAAGGAGTAGGTGATTTCAGGGAGGGTGGAACGGCCCACCTTGACATAGTCCTGGACGCGGTCGAACTGGCCGTCTCCGTTGATGTCCTCATACATACAGTCGCCTATCGTGTAATATCCGGAAGGCGGAGCGGGAGCGTTGTCTATCTGCTCCTGGGTCTGGAAGAGGCCGATGTAGTGGTAGCCATAGAGCTGGCCCAGAGGCTGGCCTATGACTATGTTGCCGTAATATGGCTGGGAATCGGCCACAAGGCGGGAGAGGACCTTGTTGCGGGACCAGGAGAACATTCCCTTGAGGGAGTAGGAGAAGCCGTTGTCGAGCCAGTTGTTATGGGTCACGACAAGTTCCACTCCCCTGTCGTCCATAGTTCCGGTGTTGATGTAGGAAGGATGGTTCTTGCCGAGGGAAGGGGCGTAGACGTTGCCGCCGGCGTTCTCGAGGATGCGGTCGGTGTATTTGTAGAACCAGTCGAACTCGACGGACAGCTTGTTCTTGAACAGGGTGGCCTCGAAACCGGCGTTGTAGCAGGTCATATGGGACCAGGTCAGGTCGCTGTAGACATATCCGTCAGTGTAGAAGGCCGCGGTGGGGACGTTGTTGAAACCGTAGAAATAGCCGGGGGCGTTGGAACGGTAGCGGTTCTGCCACAGGTAGGGGTCGCAGTCGTTGGAGCCCTGCTGGCCCACGGAGGCCCTTATCTTCATAAAGTCCACCCAGGGGACGCTCCGACGGAAGAAATTCTCCTTGGATATGGTCCATCCCAGGGCCACGGAAGGGAATATTCCCCAGCGGTTCTGCGGGGCGAATATATAGGAAGCGTCCTGGCGGGCCGTCACCTCGAGGAGGTATTTCTCATCGTAGATATATGACAGCCTCTCGGCAAAGCCTATGTCACCGGTGTTGAAATGACGTCCTTCGACAGGACTCACCGTCGTGGTTCCGTTGTTGAGGTCCATAGGTTCCTCGGCCACATATCCGGTCTTGTTGCCCCACATATACTCTTCGAAGCGGCCCGTCTGCTCGTAGAGGGCGACGGCCGAAACGGCGTGCTTGCCGAAGGTGCGGTCGTAGCTTAACTGGGGACGGAGCGTGTAGGACCAGTTGTGGGAATAGTACTTGCTGAAAGTGGACTGGGGGATGCCCTGGGAGGTGGTCTTGTGGGCCTGAAGGTCAGAACGGTCGAAGTAGTAGAGCGTGTAGCTGTGCTGGAAGCTCTTCGTGTTGGACATACTGAAGTTGAAGCCGCCGAATACCGAAGCCTTGAGTCCCTTGAGGGCCTCTATGGCGTCGAAGCTGTATTCAAGGGTGGAACGGGCGGCAGCCTCGTAGGTCACGGTGTCGGAATAGCCCGACTCGGTGAGGGAGCTGTCCGGGGAGAGCACCATCTGGCCGTTCAGAAGGCCCAGGGGATAACCCTCGTAGGTGTTCTTGATCACCGGGATGGAGTAATGCGCCCTCTGGACGGGGTTATAGTAGCCCTGGATGAAGGGGATGGAACTGTTGAAGTCATATCCTGGCATATGGCGCTTGGAGTAGCGGCCGGTGATGTTGATGTTGTACCTGAGTCCCTGGGCGAGCTTGGCGTCTATGTTGGCACGGACGTTATAGCGGCTGAATCCGGTATTCTTGATAATACCCTTCTGGTCCATATAGCCCATACTGGAGAAGTAGCTGTACCTGTCGTTGCCGCCGGAAGCGCTGATGTTGTGCTGCTGGAGTGTGCCGAAGTTGTTGTATATGGTTGACCTCCAGTCGGTTCCGCCAGCGTCGAGCCAGGCATCATCGCCCGTTACGCCGTTCGCCTGCATTTTCTTTATGTTCTCGTCCGTCCACAGCGGGGCGTTGCCGTCGAGGGTCCTGGCGAGGTTGTGCCAGTAGATATATTCCCTGGCGGAGAGCATCTCGGGCATAGCGGTGTTGCGGGTGAGGGTGTAGGAGCCGTCGTAGGAGATGGTGGCGTGGTCGGCTTTCGACCCGGACTTTGTCGTGATGAGCACGACGCCGTTGCCGCCCTTGACTCCGTAGATGGCTGCCGTTGCCGCATCCTTC
>CACZBP010000141.1 GCA_902779495.1 uncultured Bacteroidia bacterium | reverse complement strand
CTACAGACCTGACGGAGACATAGAATTCATCGGCCGTAAAGACTCCCAGGTCAAGATACGCGGCTTCAGGATAGAGCTCAAGGAGGTCGAAGCGGTCATCCGCGAATTCCCCGACGTGACCGATGTCACCGTGCAGGCCTTTGACGAAAAAGGCAGCGGCGGCGGGAAATTCCTCGCAGCCTACATAGTCTCACCGGCCCAGGTCGACATCGATGCCTTGAAAGGCTTCATATTCGACCGCAAACCGCCGTATATGCTCCCGGCGGTCATTATGCAGATTGACGCTATCCCCCTGAATGTCAATCAGAAAGTGGACCGCAAGGCCCTTCCGGAACCTAAGGTGGAACAGAGCGCCAAGAAGACGGAAGCGGCGCCCCTGAACGTGCTGGAGCAGGAGCTCAGCGCGCTTATCGAAGAGACTGCGCACGTGGAAGGCTATTCCCTGACGGATCCGCTCTTCTACTACGGCCTCACATCGCTCTCCGCCCTTCGACTTGCCACCGAGCTCTACAAGCGATATGGCATATCCGTGGATATGAATTCCTTCGTCAAGACCGCGACCCTGCAGTCGATTGAGAACGAAGTGCTGTCCAGCCTAATGCTTCCGCGCGAGGCAGCCGCCCAGGTCAAGGAACGCGGCGACGCCCCAAGGCCCCTGACCTATCAGCAGGAAGGAGTCTACTTCGACTGTATGAAAGCCCCGCACGAGACCGTCTACAACATCCCGGTGATGTGGACTCTGCCGGCCGCCGTGGATGCGGAAAAGGTGCGTGACTGCGTGCTTGCCGTGCTGAAATGCCACCCCTACATCAACACCCACTTCGAGATGACGGGCGGAAAGGTGATGCAGGTCCCCTCCGACAGGGAGCCGCAGGTGGAGCTGCTCAGCATAGACGAGGCCGCCCTGGAGGAGTTCAAAGCCTCTTTCGCGAAGCCTTTCAACCTATCCGAAGGCCCCCTCTACCGCGTTGCGGTGGTCCAGTCAGGAAGCGGGCTGTATCTTTTCACCGACTTCCACCACACCATCTTCGACGGAAGGTCATATGATATATTTATGACCGAGCTCACCGCGGCAATTGACGGTAAGGAGCCCTCCCCGGAGACATATTCCTACTTCGACTACGCCTCCGACCAGAAAGAAGCCGAGCAGGGAGAGGAATTCGCCGCAGCTGGTGAGTTCTTCGCCTCCCAGATGGCCGGTTGCGAAGGCGCCAGCGGCATCCTTCCCGATCTGGAAAAAGGCGAAGAACAGGGGCGCGAGGCAAGCCTTGTCAAAGAGGTAAAGGCCAGTGTCTCAGAGCGTTGCCACAGCCTCGGCATATCTCCGGCAAGCTATTTCCTGGGGGCGGCGTTCCTTGCCGCGGGAGCTTTCAGCGGCAGCAGGAAAGTCTATATATGCACCATCAGCAACGGCCGTTCCGACCTCAGGACTTCGGACACCCTGGGAATGTTCGTCAACACCCTCGCCCTGGCCTCCGACACCGGAGCTGAGAGCACGGCCGAATATCTCAGGCAGACCGACGCCGCCTTCTCCCAGACCAGGGCGCACGAGAACTACCCCTTCGCAAAGGTCGCTTCCGACTTCGATTTCCAGCCCCAGATTATGCTCGCCTACCAGGTGGGCGTGCTTGAAGAATATAGGATCGGCGGCAAGGCCATAGCCTCGGAGAATCTTGAGAGCAGCGCCCCCAAGTTCCCCGTCAGCATATTCATAGAAGGCAAAGAGGGTGAGGAAGTCATACATCTGCAGTACGACGATTCCCTCTACAGCAAGGAGTTGATGCAGAGTTTTGCCGACACTATGGAGAACATAGCCCGCGCCCTTGCCTGCGACCAGCCCCTTGGCAGCATATCGCTTGTCAATCAGGCCCAGACCGCGATGCTGGACGGTTTCAATTCATATGAAACCCCCGTCGACTGCTCCAAGACCATCGTCTCGCTCTTCAGGGAACAGGCCCTCCGCAATCCCGGGGCACTGGCAGTTTCCTACCAGGACAGGCAGCTCAGCTATGGCGAGCTTGACGCGCTCACCGACAGGATAGCCGCCCGAATAGCTTCCGCCGGACTTGGCCGCGAAGATGTGGTTTCCGTCCTTATCGGCCGCAGCGAAATGATGCCTATCGCCTCACTGGGCGTCCTGAAGGCCGGCTGCGCCTACCAGCCGCTCGACCCTTCATACCCCGAGGAGCGCCTGAATTTTATGATCAAGGATGCGGACGCGAAACTCCTTATCGCCGACGGCGACCTTCTCCATCTTCTGAGCGATTACGACGGCCCGGTGCTGGACACTGCCGAGCTCGGTTCCCTGCCCGAGGGCCCTCTTCCTGAAGGTCCCCTTCCCGAGAGCCTGTTCATATTGCTTTACACCTCCGGCTCGACCGGCGTTCCCAAGGGATGTATGCTGGAGCACCGGAACCTGATGAACTTCTGCACCTGGTACCGGGAATATTATGACCTCACTCCGGAGAGCCGCGTTGCAGCCTATGCCAGCTACGGCTTCGACGCCTGTATGATGGATATGTATCCCGCGCTCACAACGGGCGCCAGCGTGCACATAATCCCCGAGGAGACCAGGCACGATATGTCGGAAATCGACAGGTTCATCACCTCAAATGGCATCACGCACAGCTTTATGACCACGCAGGTGGGTGTGATGTTTGCCCAGAACTTCCCTGACAATCAGTCACTTAAGCACCTCTCGGTGGGTGGCGAAAAGCTCGTCTCCATCACCCCGCCCTCCTATGCCTTCCACAATGGCTACGGCCCCACCGAGTGCACCATATTCTCGACCATCTTCGACGTTCGGAAGAAAGAGCCCAACATCCCCATAGGCCATCCCCTGAGTAACCTCAGGCTCTATGTCACCGACAGTTCGCTGCGGAGACTGCCCGCAGGTGCAGTGGGAGAGCTGTGGATATCCGGCTCCCAGGTCGGCCGTGGCTACCTTAACCGCCCCGACAAGACCGCCGAGACCTATATTCCCAATCCTTTCGCAGCAGAAGCCCCCTACGACCGCGTCTACCGCACGGGCGACATCGTCCGCTACCGGATGGACGGCAACATCGAGTTCGTAGGACGCCAGGACGGGCAGGTCAAGATCCGTGGATTCCGCGTGGAGACCAAGGAAGTGGAATCCGTCATAAGGGAGTTCCCCGGAGTAAAGGACGTCACCGTGCAGCCGTTCGACAACCCCTCGGGAGGTAAATTCATCGCGGCCTACGTAGTCTGCGACGGGCCTCTCGACACCAAGGCCCTGTCCAGTTTCATCCTCCAGCGCAAGCCTCCATATATGGTGCCTGCGGCCTTTATGAAACTCGACGAGATTCCGCTGAACGTCAACCAGAAAGTAGACCGAAAGGTCCTTCCCGCCCCGGTGGTGAGCTCGTCGGATTCCTACGTGGAGCCGTCCACCGACACGGAAAAGACTCTGTGTGAGATATTTGCGCAGGTGCTCGGAATGGAGCGCACGGGCGTGACGGACAATTTCTTCGACCTGGGAGGCTCCTCCCTTATGGTCACCAGCGTGCTGGTGAACGCCGAGCGCGAAGGCCTCCACTTCACCTACGGCGACGTGTTCGCCCATCCCACGGCAAGGGAGCTTGCCGCATTCCTCACCGGGCAGAATCCCCTCCCCAAGAGCGATGACGACGTTGCCGGCTACGACTACACCGCCATCAATAAGCTTCTCTCCCTCAATACGATAGAGAACTTCAGCGCCGGCACCCCCCAGGAACTCGGCAAGAATATTCTCCTTACCGGCACCACCGGCTTCCTCGGAATCCATATGCTCCGCGAATTGCTCGACCAGACCCCGTCCGACACCGTCATATGGTGCCTTCTTCGCGGCAAGGGAGCCATCAGCGCCGAGCGCCGTCTCACCGAGATGCTGGTCTACTATTTCGACCGCAACTATATGCGCCAGCAGGGAAGCAGGATCCGGGTCATCCAGGGCGACATAACCGAAGAGGCCGTGTTCAACTCCCTGATCCTTAGCGGCATACCGTTCGATATGGTCATCAACTGCGCCGCCAACGTAAAACACTTCTCCCGCGGGGACGACATCATCAAGGTCAACTACGAGGGTGTAAAGAATATAGTTGATTTCTGCATCAGGCGCCGCGCAAGGCTCATCCAGGTCTCCACCGAAAGCGTTGGAGGAATGGTAAGCGGCGAATCGGTCCGTCTGAGCGAGCAGATGCTCTACTTCGGGCAGAACACCGACAACCAGTGCGCTGCATACTCGAGAATATGGCCCAGGGAAAGCTCGACGCAAAGATTATGCGTGCCGGCAACCTGTCGCCGCGTGCAGCCGACGGAGAATTCCAGATAAACTTCAACGCCAACGCCTCTATGGGCCGCATCAAGTCCTACAGGATACTCGGCGCCTGCCCTTATTCCTGCCTTGAGTCCAAGATGGAGTTCTCCCCCATCGACGATACGGCAAGGGCCATCCTGCTGCTTGCCCGCACACCGAAGGAAAACTGCGTGTTCAATGTCTCCAACAATCACCTCCTTCCGATGGACGACATCCTCTCGCGCCTGAAGATGGAAGACGGCTCCCCGCTTGAATATCTGGAAGACAGCGACTTCCTCCGCCGAATGGAAGAGGCTAAGGCCGACCCTGGAAAGGCCAAGATCCTTTCGAGCATAATTGCATATGAGCAGGCCGACGGACAGCTCCATATGGTCGAGCCTTCAACGGACTTCACGATGCAGGTCCTGCACCGCCTTGGCTTCCGCTGGGACCAGACCAACAGCAGTTACGTGGATATGATTTTCGGGATGCTGGACTCCCTGCGCTTCTTCGACACTCTCTAGAAGACCAGGCCGAAGTCCTTGCAGAGGGTCTGGGCCACTATGCGGCCGGACTGTGCTGCTGGAGGAAGGCCTCCGGAATAGAGCGTGCGCTGGCCGGTGAAATACAAGCCTCTGCGATAGCGGATGGGAGCGTGGCAGACCGTCTTGCCGGCCGGCCAGTTGGTCATATAGCTGCCTTCGAAGGTGCTGCAGTAGCGTTCGTAGGTAAGCGGGGTCGCCATATCGGTCACCGCCACGTTGCCGCGGATTTCGGGAATCACCTCGCCGAGCACTTCGATCAGCTGCTCCACGATAGCCTTCTTTTCCTGGACATATGTGCCACTGGCCTTGGCCTTCTTCCAGTAGCCATAGGAATTGCCGTGAAGCAGGCAGGTGAGCACGCAGCAGCCCGCGGGGGCGAATCCCTCCTCGCTGGGATACTTGTTCACGACCAGGGTTTCATACTTAAAGCCGGCAGCCTCCAGAGGCCTGCGAAGGACCACCTGCATCGAACGCGGCCATTCGGCAAGGGCCGTCTTGATGCCAAGGGCAAGGAACATACACTGGGTGGTTTCCAGGGAGGCGCGCATCTTCCGGGCCCATCTGTCCTGGAGCGGCTCCGGGAAGAGCTTGTCTATGGCTGTCCTGGCATCGACGGATATGATGACGGCATCGGCCTGCACGGACTCCCCTTCCGTTCGGACCGTCCAGCCTTCGGAGGATTTTTCAACGCCAAGCGCCGGAGTGCGGTAGCGGATTTCTCCGCCAAGGGAAAGCAGCCTGTCGGCCATATTGCCTGCCATACGGATGGAGCCGCCTTCTGGATAGCCGCTGTCGCCGGCAGCGAAGGTGCTGAGGGTATATATCATCGACAGGGCGTTGTTCCTGGGGTTCACCACAGCGGCAAGAAGGCCACGTATCTGCTTGCTGGCGAAGCGTTTGGCATAAAACCGCGAGGACTGCACGAGCAGGAACGGAGTGATGAGAACGGCAGGAAGCATACGCACATACTCCCACACGGAGAAGGGGCGCGGCTCCCTTACTTTCAGGCCGCGCAGGTCCGTAATCGGCTGATGGAAATAGCGGAAACACCACACGTGGAACCGCAGCGACAGCAGGGCCAGGGTGTCCCTGAGGCCCTTGACGGGAAGCCCGTGGAAGTCGCGGTGCAGGGGGATGCGCTGATTCCCGTCCACGAGGGTATATATAGGGTCCTTGAAATAGACCGGGTTGTTCTCCTGGAGGGCGCCTGTCTCGAGCCACACGCTGTGCAGAGGGATGGAAGGGATGGCTCCGATGAGCCAGTGGATGCCGCCTTCGAAGGTGTAGCCTTTGCGGGACCAGCTGGTCGACAGGCCGCCGGGGCCGAGGGCCTTTTCAAGCACGAGGGTTTCACATCCAGCGCGGCGCGCATATATGGCCGAGGTAAGGCCGGAGATGCCGGCACCGATTACGATTACTTTCATTACAGACCGTAGTAACTACCCAATATAGGAGAGAACCATTCAGCGGGGAGGATGCGCTTCAGCAGCACCGAGAGCCTCTGTTCGAAGGAGGACACGACATAGCCGTGGCGGGGATGGCGCATCCGGATGACCTTGCCAATCTTGCGGGCAAGCACCTTCGGCTCCAGCCCTCCCCTCTCATCCTTCTCCACCTTGCCAATCGCCTGTTTATAAGCAGGATACGCCTGCAGCGCCTCTTCGCTGGTCTGCTTCTTCCGGCTAGAGGTGAAACCGGTGGAGAAGTCGCCCGGGCGGATGACTACGACGCTGACCCCGAAAGGCTTGGTCTCCAGGCGAAGGGCCTCGCAATAGCCTTCTACGGCGAACTTGCTGGCGGAATAGAACCCCTGGAACGGCAGTCCCATAAGGCCGCCGATGGAGCTGATGGCGATGATCCGGCCGGAGCCCTGCCTGCGCATATGGGGCAGCACTGCATCCACGCAGTGCACCAGGCCCAGGAAGTTGGAGTCCATCTGCTCGCTTATCTCCTGTGGCGAGGCGAACTCCAGCGGCCCGCCTATGCCCATACCGGCATTGTTGACAAGCACGTCGATGCGGCCTTCCGCCTCAATTATCTGATCCACACACTTTTGCACCCCTTCGCGGTCGCGCACATCCACCTTGAGGGGATGGATGCCCTGGGGTAGCTCCACGTCACGGCGCACACTGCCATAGACTGTGTGGCCCTGCTGCAGCAGGAGCTTTGCAGTTTCCAGGCCGAAGCCCGAAGAAATTCCGGTTATAAATACAATCATGGTTCAAAGATAAGCAATTTCCCACGATTTCTATATGAGTCCCATCTCCTTTGTCGTGGAAATCAGCTCGGCGGTGTTGGCCAC
>CACZBP010000140.1 GCA_902779495.1 uncultured Bacteroidia bacterium | reverse complement strand
GCGACGAGCTGTTCATCTCGACCAAGGCGGGGCACGATATGTGGCCGGGGCCATATGGTGAATGGGGCTCCCGCAAGTATCTGATGGCAAGCCTGGACCAGAGCCTGAGGCGTATGCACCTTGACTATGTCGACCTTTTCTACTCCCACCGCTTCGACCCGCAAACGCCTCTGGATGAGACGCTTCAGGCCCTCGTGGACATAGTGCGCCAAGGCAAGGCCCTGTACATAGGCATATCGAAATATCCCCCCGAAGCCGCCGCATATGCATATGAATACCTGCGCAGCCGCGACGTCCCCTGCCTTATCTACCAGGGCCGCTACAATATCCTTAACCGCGAGCCTGAGCTCGACGGGACCATTGCTGCAGCTGCAAGCAGCGGCGCCGGTTTTATCGCCTTCTCACCCCTGGCGCAGGGCCTGCTGACGAACCGCTATCTCGATGGCATCCCCGCCGATTCACGTATGGCCAAGGAGCACTTCCTGAAGTCCTCCGCCCTCACGGAGCAGATGTTGGAAACCCTGCTGAAACTCAGCGACATAGCCGCCCGCCGCGGCCAGTCCCTCGCCCAGATGGCCCTGGCCTGGTGCCTTAAGGACGAGAACGTCACCAGCGTAATCGTTGGCGCCAGCCGCGTCTCCCAGCTGGAAGACAACTTCAAGGCCCTGGAGAATATCACCTTCAGCCCCGAGGAACTCCAAGCCATCGACCAGGCTTGCAATTGTGCCCGATAATGATTAAATTCGCATACAAATAAATTCTTACGCATATGGATCTCAAAGGAACAAAGACCGAAAAGAACCTGATGGAAGCCTTCGCAGGCGAGTCCCAGGCCCGTAACAAGTATTCATACTATGCCTCCAAGGCCAAGAAAGACGGCTTCGTGCAGATAGCAGCCCTCTTCGAGGAAACCGCTGCCAACGAGAAGGAGCACGCCAAGATATGGTTCAAGTACCTCCACGGCGGCTCAGTCCCCGGCACCGTCGAGAACTTGGAGGATGCAGCCAGCGGCGAGAACTTCGAATGGACGGATATGTATGCCCGTATGGCCCGTGAGGCCCGTGAGGAAGGCTTCGAGGAGATAGCGAAGAAGTTCGAAATGGTCGGCGCCATCGAGAAGCACCACGAGGAACGCTACCGCAAGCTCCTTAAGAATATCCAGGACAAGAAGGTCTTCAGCAAGGACGGCGAAGCCATATGGCAGTGCTCCAACTGCGGTCATATCGTGGTCGGCAAGCAGGCCCCGGAGGTCTGCCCCGTGTGCGATCATCCCCAGAGCTATTTCCAGGTGTTGGCCGAAAACTATTGATACGATGATAGTCAAATCCTTTGTCCTGAGGCGCGAGTCCTTCCCGGAGATAGTGCGCCTGTGCGGGGAAGGGACCATAGCGGTCGTCCGCCCGGAGAAGAAGTTCCAGACCCTCTTCAAGGAATTGATCCACAGCACGATAGTGCTTAAGAAGAAAGCCGACACTTCGGCCCTTAAGGAATATCTCGACGCGCTCCCGACAGCTCCCGGCTTCGCGCCCCGCAAAGAGGAATTCCTCGAGTATGTGCTTGACTACCTGAGGCTTGCCAAGACGGTCCACGTCTCCCTTGCCGATGTCGAGGCCTATATCCTCTCCGAATGTGCCTGCCTTTGCGCCGAAGCCGTAGCTGTCGGGTGCAAGGGCGAGGTGGTGGACGGCCGCGAGCTGGTCGTCTGCCGTCAGGACGGCGCGGCCCACGTCTTCGACTGGGCGGCCTCCCGCGGGGAAATCAGCCGCATCCTCGAAGGCCGTGACGGAGTGGTGGTCGCAGGCGGCTATGCCCGTCTGGAAGAGGGCACCGTGGTGGGCGTCGGCAAGGGCGGAGCCAATCTTATGGCCTCCCTCATAGCCTCTGCACTAAACGCCTCTCACATAGAGTTTTACGTGGAAGGAGACGGCATCGAAGGCATATGCGAAATGACCTACGACGAGGCCGCCCATTACTGCGCCTCGAAGAAGGCTCCCTTCACCTCGGCCTCCCTCTGGCCCGCGAAGAACGCAGGCATCCCCATCATCGTGCACAGCATCTCGAACCCGTCCTTCGGCGGCACGCGCATTTCCTCTCAATCCGCTGCAGGCCACCTGGTTTCGGGTTGCATCACCGATGCCGGCCTAGATCTCGTGACGGTCTATGGCACCGGCCTGCTGGGCAATGTCGGAGTCTCTTCCTCGATATTCTCCTCGCTTGCCAGGGCAGGGGTCAACATCCGCTTCATCTCCCAGACTTCGTCGGAGTATTCAATCAGCTTCGCGGTCGCCTCGCAGGACAGCGCCAAGGTCTCAGAGGTCCTCGGCAAGCTCGCCTCCGACAATCCGCTGCTGTCCCTTGACGACGTGATGATAGTCAACAACAAAGTCGGCATTATCACCATTTTCGGCAGCCGGATGAAGAACATCCCGGGCATTTCCGGCAAGGTCTTCTCACTGCTCGGCGATGCAGGCATCAACGTCATCGCATCGGCCCAGGGCGGGGAAGAGCTCAGCATATCGATAGTTATCGACGCCGCGGATATCGAAAAGGCGGCGGCACTGATGGAGGATCTCAAATGAAACGCTTTTTGCTTGCAGTGGCAGCGGCCATATGCATATGCGCCTGCAGCCCCAAGGCCCCCAAGGCGGGCCACGTGATTTTCGTTGGAATAGACGGTATGGCGTCCTGGTGCGTGGAAGCCGCCCTTAACGGCGACGGCTTCGACACCCTCGCCCCGCCTCAGCTGACGAACCTCCGTTCCATTATGGAGCAGGGAGCATATACCTTCCGCAAACGTTCCGTAATGCCATCGGCATCAGCCATCAACTGGGCCAGCATCTTTATGGGCGTCCCCACCGAGATGCACGGCTACAACCAGTGGAACTCTACCCGCCCTGCCATCACCGCGGCCGAAACCGGTGTGAACGGTATGCCCACGACGGTCTTCACCGCCCTGCGTGCCGCCCGCCCCGAAGCCGTCAGCGCGGCCCTCTACAACTGGGATGGAATCGGCTGTGTGATAGACACTTGCGCCATCAGCTCGTATGAGTACTTCGACCCTCATTTCGACGGCTACTCCTCCGAGGCCTACACTGCCAAGGCGATTGAATATATCACCTCCGTGCGCCCCGACTTCTATCTGCTCTACTATGACGAACTCGACGCCGCGGGCCACACCTTCGGCTGGGGCTCCCCGCAGTACTACTCGACGCTTGAGAAAATGGATGCCTGCCTTGGGCAACTCATTGGTGCACTGAAAGATGCAGGCCTCTGGGAAGACACCGTCCTGGTGGTCTCCTCCGACCACGGCGGCACCTCCCGTGGCCACGGCGGCTTCACCATCCGTGAGCTCGAAGCCCCGTACCTGCTCTGCGGCAAGGGCATCAAGGCTCTGGGCAATATGAGCGCCCCGGCGGCCGCAGCAGCCCCCGCAGCCCCGGCGCCCTACACGATGATGCAGTATGACGTGGCGGCAGACCTCGCCACTCTCCTCGGGGTTCCCGTGCCCGCCCACTGGCGCGGCCGTCCCACCCCGGTACTCTAAAAGGCGTTCTAGCCAACGGGTTGTAAATCAGCTATTTATGCGAAAGTCCCTACTCCTTTTTGAGCAGGGACTTCCTTGTAAGTGGCTGATAACCAGCTAATTGGCTAGAACGTGACTACTTTATTCAGCCTCAGTGGAGATGGGCGGATTCGAACCGCCGTCCAAACAACGTGCCCGAGGGCTTTCTACACGCTTATTCATCCTTTGGTTGTAGGGGAGGGCCTGCCGGATGACGGGCGAACCATCCCTTAGCCTTTGGGACTTGGCCGGATTTAAAGGCGTCCTCCGGTGCATCCCGTTCTGAATGATACCCCTGGGCCGGACAATAACGGGCGGAAAGTCCGAGGGATACTCGTCGGCGTCGCAGCCTTGGCGACGCGGATTAAGCTTTTAGACTTGGTCTAATTAAGCAGCGAGTGCGAAGTTGTTTTTGGCAACTGATTTTTCGAAGGTCCTGATTAACGGGATAACCTACAGGTCCCGGCGTGCTTACCTTCCAACATCGATGCTGTCAAAACCAGAACATCCCCGTGAAAGTGCTGCAAAGTTAATACTTTTTGCAATTAATTGCAAGAATGGCTAAATTTGCAGGATATAGAACAAAAAACGGTTATGATAAGTTCGATGACGGGCTATGGCAGGGCCGAGGCAAAGCTGCCGGGAGGAAAGGTCACGGTGGAAATCCGTTCGCTGAACGCCAAAGGAGCGGATATCAGCATC
>CACZBP010000139.1 GCA_902779495.1 uncultured Bacteroidia bacterium | reverse complement strand
GGGCGCCGAAAGTGGCTCCTAGCTACGTGAGAGGCCGATTCGCTGCCCGAGGTCAAGGCCCTTTTTGGAGACCTCGGGCAAAAATCTTGATAAAATTGCAAAAAATTTTCGCTTGTGCTGCGATTTGGCACAAGGTGGTGGTAACTTTGCACCCGGATACAGGAATGAACCGGTATCCGGATGCTATTGTTAACGCTTAAAATTTTACGATATGAAAAACACGGAATTCAACCTCGACACTCTCGGCTCGATAATCTCTTCCGAGGATTCTCTTCTGACGCTCGCTGCGATGATTTCCGAAATGGGCCTCGAAGTCCGCGAGGTGGTAAAGGGCTAGGCCGCTCCCTCCAGTCGCTGGCCACAATGGGGGCCGGAGATGCCCGAGGGGGGATGAAGGCAAAGAGCCCGGCCGCTTGGAGGTGGGGCCGGAGATGCCCGAGAGGGATGAAGGCAAAGAGCCCGGCCGCTTGGAGGTGGGGGCAGGAGCTGCCCGAGAGGGATGAAGGCAAAGAGCACGGCCGCTTGGAGATGGGGGCAGGAGATGCCCGAGAGGGGGGATGAAGGCAAAGAGCCCGGCCGCTTGGAGATGGGGGCCGGAAATGCCCGAGAGGGGATGAAGACAAAAAGCCCGGCCGCTTGGAGAGGGGGGCCGGGCTCTTTGTCTTAGTTCACCACGGGGCGGAGGACGAAGAGGAAGCAGCGCTCGCAGGCAGGGAGGCGGTACTGAGGAAGCGGCCAGGAGTGCCAGGAGTCGATGCCGCCGACGCCCATCTGGGCGAGGTCGAAATTGACATAGGTAGTGCCGCGGGAGCGGTCCTGCAGGTGAGCTTCGGCCAGCAGGTCGAGCGAGTGCTGGGGACGTCCGGACTGCACGTTGGTCGGATTGGGCCTGGGACGAGGGTCGCCTATGGAGACGTCAAGGTCGCGGCGGCCAAGAGGAAGGGCGGAAGCGGAGAACTTGATGTCGGATGTGATCTCGAAGCCGTTGCCATTGTCATCCAGGATACGGAACCAGCGAAGGCCGGTGTGAGTGCCGGACTCCTGCGTGCGTGCGTATCCGAAGTGATACTGGTCAGCAACGCTCTGGACATAGCGGTCGACGACGGCGGAAGAATTGCGGTCGCAATAATTCTCCCAGGGGCCGAGTCCGTAGAAATCTATGGTCGAGTAGGAGCCTGGCATTTCCATCTCCATACCAAAACGCATCAGATCGGGAAGCGTGTCGAGGCCGCCCAGGTCGGACATACACTCGAGGGCCACGATGGTTCCGTCGGGATAAATCTCATACTCAACCTCCACAAGCGCCTTTCCTTCGAGCGGCTTATACACCGTGTTGACCCAGAAGCATCCTTGACCTTCAGTAACCTCGAAGGTATCAAGTTCGAAAGAAGGATACATCCACATTCCCTGGGTCTTTTCAAGACCGGCGCCGAGGTCGTTCTCGACAGGTGCGCGGCCAAAGCAGGGCATCAGCGGAGCGGACAGCTGCTCGCGTCCGTTGACTGAGAATCCGGACAGTGCTCCGGTACCGGAATCGAAAACGGCCTCCCACACAGCATCCTTTCCGCCATCGACTGAGAGCTTGCCTTCGAACAGGTTTCCGTCAGTGCAGACGATCTCGCCTCCCTTGGCAGGTTGCCTCGGGGAGACCGGTCCTTCGCGCCAGAGAAGCTGGTCATATGCAACCTCTGTTCCGGCGGGCAGAAGACCGTCCTGTTCCTTGAGCTGGAAACTGACATTGATGAAGACATCGGGGGTCAGTTCATCACCGTCAGAGACCTTGACATCATCGGGATTGTTAAGCCAGGCTTTCTTATAAAGAAGATACATATCCTTCTGTGAAAGACCAAGGTCGAACACCTTGCTTTCCTGGGGATTCACATCAAGATCCTCTATCACTCCCGAGAGCACTCGAAGGCTTCCCATCTGGACATTCCAGAGCATACGGTAACGGGAAAGGTCGATGAAGAAATTCTCGTTGAAAACACGGACTTTGGAGCCGCCTTCAAGATAAGAAAGGATGTTACGATACTGATACCTCACTTCATATGCGTGGGGATGCCACGTGCGGTCAGCGGCAATGATACCGTTGCAGTTGAAAGAGCCGTCGGAAGGGTCGTGGTCGTTCCAGTCTCCGCCGAATGCGAAGATGTGGTCGGAAGCTCCGACTGCAGGCCATATCAGGGCCTGGTCCACGAAGTCCCAGATGTAACCTCCCTGATACTCCGGATACTCGCGGATAAGCTCCATATATTCCTTGAAGTTACCCATTGAGTTTCCCATCGCGTGGGCATATTCGCACTGGATAAGAGGCTTCGGAGGATTGTTTTCAAGATACGTAACACAATCGTCAGGGGCCAGGTACATAGGGCAATAGATATCGGTGTTCCATTCCTTCTCCGCCCGCTCATATCGTTACCCATACTCCAAACTATAATGGAGGGATGATTGAAATCACGATACACCATACGGCGGTCGCGCTCGAGGTGAGCAGCAAGGAACTGGGGGTCCTTTGCCAGGGTGGTCTCGCCATAGCCCATACCGTGGGATTCTATGTTACCTTCATCCGTAACATAGATTCCATATTTGTCACACAGCGCATACCAGCGGGGGTCGTTGGGATAATGGCTGGTCCTGACTGCGTTGATGTTAAGCTGTTTCATGATCAGAATGTCATTCAGCATATCGGATTCTGAAACAACATAGCCGGTTACAGGGTTCAATTCGTGACGGTCGGCACCCTTTATCAAGACGGGTTTTCCGTTTACAAGTAATTGAGAATTAACGATTTCCACGCTCCTGAAACCAAATTCAAAACTGGTGCTCTCAAGCACTCCCTTCTTGTCAAGAGCCTTTACTACCAGGGTGTAAAGATTGGGCTCTTCAGCGGACCACAGAAGCGGTGAATCAACATGTGAGGAGCCCTCAAGAAGGACATTTCCGGCTTCGGACTCCTTGAATTTCTTCATCACGGGGATGTTGAAATTTGTTACAAGACCCTCCTTTCCATACACCGAAAACTCCACTGCGGAGACGCCTTTCGACACTTCGGCCGTAACATTTATGTTACCTGACATGTCCGCGACCACGTGAACGTCCTCAAGACGCTTCTTTTCACGGGTGTAGACATAGATTCCGCGGGCTATTCCGCTGAAGCGCCAGAAGTCCTGATCCTCCAGGTATGAGCCGTCGCACCAGCGAAAAACCTCCATTGCAATGACGTTGTCGCCCGTTTTTACGTATTTTGTGATATCGAAACGTGTTTCAAGTTTGCTATCTTCGCTGTAACCTACCTCCTTTCCGTTGATCCAGACGCGGACATTGGAAGTGGCCGAACCGATGCACAGGCAGATCTGTTTTCCCGCCCAGGAAGGGTCGATTTCGAAGTGGCGGCGATACTGCCCGACGTGATTGTCTTCGATGGGAGGAATGGGCGGATTATTTTCGTAATTGCCACGCCAGGCATACCCGATATTAAGGTAGAGCGGGTCGCCATAACCGTTGAGTTCCCACATTCCGGGGACAGGCATAGTGCCCCAGGCGGAATCGTCGAATGTTACGGCTTCGAAACCCTTGGTGCGAAGCAGAGGGGTGTCGTAAAAACCGAATTTCCACAGGCCGTCAAGGCTCTGCGACAGCTGTTGGTCAGTAGTAAAAGTAGCTGCCATCGGCAGGCGGTTTTTCTGGAATATTCCAGGGTCCTGCCAGTCCTCCAGGGAGGGGGCGGTCAGTGCCAGAACAATGGCAAATAACAATGTCTTCATATTATGTGGTTTGTTTCATTTCCAATATATAGCTGACGCCTCCGCAGACGGCCTGCGTGAGGGCCTGGGATTCGTGGGAGATAGTGGCGAATATGATTCCTATTTCAAAGGGGACGCCGTAAATTACAAGCAGCGCCATACTCACCAGATAGTGGAATGCGCCGAAGCCTCCGGGCACCGGAATGGTGTTGCTGATGGCTCCCACCAGGCACAGGAACAAAGCATCTACAAGGCCGAGGCTCTGAAGGGAAGTGATGCCTCCGACGGCATCGGCTCCGAGGGCGGAGGGATCCATCCCCTGCACGGCCCAGATAATCGTGGCGCTCATAAAGCAATAGCAGGTCCAGACAAGGATTGTATAGACCAGGAACAGCCAGCCGTTCTTCATCTTAAGGCAGGTCGTCAGGCCGTCGCCAAGCCCCTTGACAAAGCCCCATATCTTGCTTGCGATCTTGTTCTTCTCCCTGAACTTCCACAGGGCCCAGAGGAGGGCAAGGCCGACTACTGCGGCGATGGCGAGGATAATGACCGTGTTACGCTTGGAGGCAAGGGATCCGAGGATATTGTCGGAGACAAATGCTCCGAAACGGTGCCACAGCAGCAGGACTATCGCCACGAAAAGGATTACAAGTGTTACGAAATCCCATACCCTGTCAACCACGGCAGTGCCGAGGACTTTGTCGAAAGAGGCCTTTTTGTGGCCGTTTTCATCGACTTGGGAATGCTTGGATATGTAGGCACACCTGAGTACATCTCCGCCACGGGGAATCACCAGATTCACAAGGTAGCTGATGTTGATGGCATTGAAGACGTGGCCGAGCCCGACCGTTGGGTCAAGCGGGTCGGTGAGCATCTTCCAGCGGAGCGTCCTGAAGAAAAAGGAAGCCACGCCTATCAGCATCGACAGCAGGACGAAACCCCAGCTGCAGGACTTGAGGCCTGCCCAGAAATCGGCCCAGTCCACGTTACGGAACGAGAACCAGAGCAGGAACACCGCAAGGGCTCCGGACAGGATATATTTAATCCATTTTTTCATATCAGTCTATGTCTTCTATTGGCTGTGTTGCACCGCCTGAGCCTTCCTGCATCAGGTAGGTGCGCATAAAGGCGTCAAGGTCGCCGTCGAGGACTCCCTGGGTGTCGGCCGTGGAATAGCCGGTGCGAAGGTCTTTGACCATCTTGTAGGGATGGAGGACATAGCTGCGTATCTGGGAGCCCCACTCTATCTTTTTCTTCTGGCCTTCGAGTTCGGCCTGCTTTTCCTGACGCTTCTTCAGCTCCAGGTCATAGAGCCTAGACTTGAGGATACGCAGTGCATTCTCCTTGTTGCCTATCTGGGTGCGGCCTTCCGTATTTTCCACCACAATGCCTGAAGGAAGGTGGCGCACACGCACACCGGTCTCGACCTTATTGACGTTCTGGCCGCCGTGTCCGCCACTGCGGAATGTGTCCCACTCCAAGTCGGAGTCCTTTATTTCGATGTTGATGGTGTCGTCGACAAGAGGATAGACGAATACGGACGAGAAGGTCGTCTGCCGCTTGCCCTGGGCATTGAAGGGGGATATGCGGACGAGGCGGTGGACGCCGTTCTCGGCTTTAAGGTAGCCATATGCATAATCGCCTTCGAACTGGATGGTCGCGGACTTGATGCCGGCCTCATCTCCGTCGAGAAGTTCGGTCACCGTCACTTTCATTCCGCTCCGTTCGCCCCAGCGCATATACATCCTCATCAGCATCGCAGACCAGTCGTTGGACTCAGTGCCGCCGGCACCGGAATTGATGGTCAGGATTGCGCCGAGATTGTCTCCTTCGCCGCCGAGCATATTCTTTATTTCAAGGGCCTCCAGTTTCTTCTGAGCCTTGGAGACCGCAGCTTCAAGCTCTTGGGTTTCAGGGGTTTGGGCGCTTTCATCGGCACCGACACTTTCAGCAGCAAACTCATACAGGACGTCTACATCGTCAAGAAGGCTGCTGATGGCGTCAAAGTCTGTCACCCAGACCTTGACGGAGGAGATTTTCTTCATAAAGGCCTCCGCGGCCTTGGGGTCGTTCCAGAAATCGGGAGCTTCAGTCTTTTTCTGAAGCTGTTCTACCTGAGCTCTCTTGCCATCGATGTCAAAGACACCTCCCCAGCGTTTCCTTACGCTGATGCAGAGACTCGATAACTTCGTTTGATATCATATCTCTCCACTTTAGAATTTGTTACTCTTTAGGGGTAAGCATCACTGTGCTGGCGACGGCACGCTGGGAGCCATCGGAAGGCTTGATGGTCTCCTGTCCGTTGACAAGCATACAGGAGGAACCGCCGCCGTCGAGGTTAAGGGCGTCCGAACATCCAAGGTCAAGCAGGATGTCTGCTACGTCTGCGTGGGTCAGTCCCTGGACGCCGGGAGTCATCTTCCTGCCTTCATTAACGAACAGGACAAGACAGTTCCACTCCGAGGAAATACCTATCGCGGTGCGGGGATGCTCAGAATCTCCCAGAATGCCTGAAGGGCCATCGAACATCTCTTCAACTACAGTGTTGCGGATTTCTCCGTTTTTAAGAAGTACGGGGCCGCCGCCTATTGCATTGAGCGCATTCAATTTCTTGGCCCTCTCGGGGAATGTGGCAGTGGGGGTCTTCAAAGGTTCCTTGCTCCAGGAGTTGGCGGCAGGGTTCTGATAGACATAGTGCGCGGTCTCGGAAATGAAATACGTCCAGGCTGCTTCATAGCTGCCGTCGGTGTGCTGGATGAAGGCGCCGCGGGTGGGGTTCCAAACCGTCACCCAATCCTGAGAAGTATAGGTAATATTGGTAGCCAGCAGCTCAGAATTGGAGACCGCAAGGCTGGCACTGTAATTCTTTCCTGAATCAGAGAAGAAAAATCCCCCATTAATAATAATAGGCTGCTTGCCATCCTGATAGACCTTGGCGGGAGTCTC
>CACZBP010000138.1 GCA_902779495.1 uncultured Bacteroidia bacterium | reverse complement strand
AGCAGGATGACCGACAGCCGGACTCGAGTTTACGGGCGCAGCCCGTCGAGTTTTGAGGTCAAGTGCCCGGTGCCGCCCATTCCCGGAAGTTGGCCTTCCACCCTCATCCTCACCGCTGCAAAGGGGGGACTTACCAATTTTCGGGGTGTTTTCTGGTAAGTGTCGGTGATGCAGTGGGGGGACCTGCCATCCAGGGGGCGTTATTCTGGCAGGTGGCGTGAAAATCGGGGGGACCTGCCATTTTTCCGGCGTTTTTCTGGCAGGTGGGGTGCATTTCCGGGGGACCTGCCATCAGAAGGCCGTTTTTCTGGCAGGTGGGGTGTATTTTCGGGGGACCTGCCATCAGGAGGCCGTTTTTCTGGCAGGTGCCGTTCAAAGAGAAGGTGACCAACAGACTAAGGATCAGTAGCCGGAGCGGTCGAGCTCGCGGCGGATGTCTTTTTCCTTGATAGTCTGGCGCTTATCATACTCCTTTTTGCCGCGGGCGAGGGCAATGAGAAGCTTGGCATAGCCGTTGTCGGCCACGTAGAGCTTCACCGCGGTGATGGTGAGGCCTTTTTCCTTGACGGCCTGGCGCAGGTGGCGCAGTTCGCGCTTGGTGAGGAGGAGCTTGCGGTCGCGTGCAGGCTCGTGCTGGCCCCAGGAGCCCCAGAAGTACTGGGCGACGTTCATTCCCTTGACATAGAGCTGGCCGTGGAGGTCGAAATAGCAGTAGGCGTCGGCGAGGGAGGCCTTGCCGGCACGGATGGACTTTATCTCCGTGCCGCACAGGACGATTCCGGCGGTGTAGGTCTCCAGGAACTCGTAGTCGAACGAGGCACGGCGGTTGCTTATCTGTATCTTGCTCTTTGCTTTAGGCATATGTCCAATGTATTGTTTTGCCGTCGCGCTCCATTCCGCGGAACCAGGTCATCTGGCGCTTGGCGAACTGGTGGATGGCATTGGCCAGCAGCGAACGCATCTCATCCCAGGAGAGGATGCCAAGGACGTGCTGGGTGACAAACTTGTATTCGAGGCCGTAATAGACCAGGTCGGAGGGGGATATGCCGCTCGCTATCAGGCCTTTGACCTCGTCGACCATTCCGGCGGCGAGGCGCTCGTCAAGGCGGCGGTCGATGCGGGCGACGCGGTCTTCGCGGGAGACCAGGGTGCCTATATAATAGACGTTCTTTGGCAGGGAGGCAGTGCGCTGCACGGGATGCTCCTGCTCATAGAAGGCCACCTCGAGCGCGCGGATAAGGCGGCGCTTGGACTCCATCACGGAAGGGTCGCTGACGGGGCGGATCTCGCAGAGCTTCTCACGCAGTTCCTCTATGTCCTCCTGCTCGAGCTCGGCGCGGAGCCCGGGGTTCGGCGGCACCTGGGGAAGCATATAACCGCAGGTCGCGGCTTCGATATAGAGCCCGGAGCCTCCGCACAGGACGGGCACTCCCCCACGGCTGACAATCGACTTCCAGGCCTTCTCGAAATCCTGCTGATACTCGTAGATGTTATACCGGGAACCGGCAGGGACGATATCTATAAGATGATAGGGAATCTCCTGATACTCATCCAGATCCTTGCCCGTTCCTATGTCCATCCCGCGATAGACCTGGCGCGAGTCGGCGGATATTATCTCCGCGCGGGGACGGCCACTGAGGGCGTTTATCTGACGGCACAGCTGCACGGCATAGCGGGTCTTGCCCGAGGCCGTGGGACCGAGCACGCAGATGAGGTCTACCTGGCCGGCGTCAAAGGACGCCAGCACCTCGGGGACCGATATTTCCTCCGGGGACGGCAGCTCGGCCGGCTGCGGCACTCCGCTGAGGTACTCACTTTCCATTGCTCGGCTGGGGGTTATGGTCGAAGGTGCGTCGGGGACCCTCGACGGCCTTCCAGTACTTGGCGTCGAATTCGGGGGTGACAAACGGCCCGTCGTGGTCAAGGCGGAAGGATAGATACTTTATTTTCAGGCCCATGGAGAGGAACATCCGCTCGTAGTAGGTCTGGACCTCATACAGGGAGGGGACGTTGATGCGGGGCGAGGAGCCATACAGGTCCTCGGTGGCATAGAGAATCTCCAGCGAGGAGGCCTCGGCGACAGCCTTGGAATACTGATAGAGGAACGTGCTGTCCGTCTTGAGGTGCACCACGCCGCCGGGGGCGAGGAACTTACGGTACCTCTCCAGGAAGCGCGGACAGGTGAGGCGGTTGTTCTCGCTCTTTAGCTGCGGGTCGGAGAATGTGAGCCATATCTCGCTGATCTCCCCGGGGGCGAAGAACGACTCGATGAACTCGATGCGGGTGCGCAGGAAAGCGACATTGCCAAGACCGTGCTCAGTGGCATATTTCGCCCCTTTCCAGAGCCTTGCGCCCTTGATGTCCACGCCGATATAGTTCTTCTGAGGGATGCGCAGGGAAAGGTCTATGGTATACTCTCCCCTGCCGCAGCCAAGCTCCAGCACTATGGGAGCCTCAGCGGAAAACATCCCGTTCCAGCGCCCCTTCAGGGGATGGTCACGAAGCACCAGACCGCCTTCCTTGGATGCGACCACCTCCTCATAGGAGGGTTGCACAAGGCAGCGGAAGGTCTCATTCTCAGCGAATTTGCGAAGCTTACCGTGACCCATTGCCCTTGTTCCTGTTACGGTTCTTCTTCTTTTTCCTGGAACGGAGCTGGCTGTCGAAACGGCTTATGCTGTCGTCCCCGACGGCGCTGACGAATTCGGGCACGTTGGGCTCCGGCTCCAGCTTGAGGGACTCGGGCTTTATGCCTTCACGGTTCATCCTCTGGACTTCGCGCACTTCGTCCGGGTCGAGGGGATATATATCCACCAGGGAACCCTTGTCGTAGGAGAAGTACATTATCTGGCGGAGGATGTCGGTCTTCACCAGGTAGGCAAGGCCGTCCTCGAACTCCAGCGGGCCGTTCACCTTCGGCAGGCCTGCCTGGGCATCCATATAGGTGGCCACCTCATAGTTGAGGCAGCATTTGAGCTTGCCGCACTGCCCGGCGAGCTTCTGGGGGTTGAGCGAAAGGTCCTGGACGCGGGCGGCGCCGGTGGAGATGCTCTTGAAGGAAGTGATATAGTTCGCGCAGCACAGCTCACGGCCGCACACGCCAAGGCCGCCTATGAGGCCGGCCTCCTGGCGGGCGCCTATCTGCTTCATCTCTATGCGGATGCGGAACTCCTCGGCGAAGACCTTGATGAGCTGGCGGAAGTCCACGCGGCCGTCGGCTATATAGTAGAATATGGCCTTTGTGCCGTCGCCCTGGAACTCCACGTCGCCGATTTTCATCTCAAGACCGAGCTCGGCCGCTATCTGGCGGGCACGGATCATAGTGTCCTGCTCGCGGGATATGGCTTCCTGCCACTTGTCTATGTCGAAGGCCTTGGCCTTGCGGTAGATCCTGCGCAGTTCGGCGGTTTCGGGGTCCACGCCCTTGCACCGCAGCTGGCGGCCTACCACCGCACCTTCGAGGGTGACGATTCCAAGGTCGTGGCCGTTCTGGGCCTCGACTATCACCAGGTCGCCCATCTTGATGCTCTGGCCGGAACCGTTGCGGTAGAAGCCCTTGCGGGTGTTCTTGAAGCGTACTTCAAATATGTCGGCATACTGCTCCTGCGGGACGTTGCCGAGCCAGTCGTAGTCCTCGAGCTTGCAGCATCCGCGCCTGTAGGTGCAGACGGTTTCACCTTCGGGGGTGACTGACACGGTGCAGCCGCGGCTGCAGTCGAATTTGATATTCTCGTTGTCGTTCATCGTTCAATACTTATATAAAGCCTGTCGACCATATTGGTGAAGACCATCTTCTGGGACACGTTGCGGTCGATAAGGTTCCCGGCCTTGCTGAGGATTTCCATCGCCTTGCGGGGGAAAGTCCTGTCCAGGCGCGAGGCGGCCTGCTCGATGAAAACCGCCTCGGACGGAGGGATGCCGGATATATCCCTCAGCCCCTGCTGCACCATAAAGATGCGGCGCAGCGTCTCGCCTGCAAATGTGCAGAACATCTTCTGCTTCTCCCTGGAATCCAGTGCCGCGGCTGCCTCGCCGGCCTCAAGGGCCGCCCCAAGGTCCCTGCGCATAAGGCTTTCCAGGAGGTCGTTGAATATGTCCCTCATCGCCGAGGTCTCCTCCTGCTCCGACAGGAAATGGAGGGCGGCGCCTATGCTTCCCCCTGAAAGCGATGCCGCGACCGCAGCTTCCTCAGGGTCTTTGCCGAACTTCTCCACCAGGGCACGGGCAACTTCCTCGCGGGAAAGGGGCAGCACCCTTATGGCCTGGCAACGGGAGGAGATGGTCTGCAGGACGCTCTCGGGAGAGTGGGTTAT